>JALDXQ010000020.1:0-57475 GCA_032156805.1 Acidobacteriota bacterium | reverse complement strand
AGTCCCAGTGTGTCCGTCCGCCCTCTCAGGCCGGATACTGATCGTCGCCTTGGTGGGCCGTTACCTCACCAACTAGCTAATCAGACGCGGGCCCCTCATCAAGCGCCGGGCCTTACGGTCCCCGGCTTTGATCACCGCCTGTTCAAAGGCAGGATGTTATGCGGTATTAGCGTCCCTTTCGGGACGTTATCCCCCACTCGAAGGTAGGTCACCCACGTGTTACTCACCCGTTCGCCACTCAGTCGGGGCCGAAGCCCCTCTCGCGTTCGACTTGCATGTGTTAGGCACGCCGCCAGCGTTGATTCTGAGCCAGGATCAAACTCTCATGTTAAATGCGCTGTTCACCGCCATCGCGCCTTTCGGCGCTCCGACGGATCGCAACTTTTTAACGCGATCGCCTGTTGACTTGGCTCTTGCGTTGTTTTCTTACTTTGTGTTTGGTGAGTGGTCCATCTGCCTTTCAGCAGACAGCCACCCGCTGACACTCGACGGGCGTCCACCTCCGCGCCTTGCGACGCGTTGGCAGACTGGTCTCACTCGCCATCTCTCGAGCGTTTCCGCCCTCGAGCGGTCGGTCAGACCGTTGTCGTTAGTGCTTGCACGCACTATCTAGTTTTCAAAGAACCGGATACCTCGGCAGCGTCTTCCGGAACAGCTCAGCGCCGTTCCTGCAGCCGAGGTCCCCACCGATCGGGCGTTTCCGTCCGTTTTAGGGGAACCTTCTGAGGTTACTATCCGAAACCAACTCTGTCAAGCCCCGCGCTCGTCCAACGACGGATTCGGGAACCGCTGAGCCGGGAAGGGAGTTGACCCTCAGGCGCTCGCCTGTCTTTCACAGCGCTAACAGCTACGGGCTTGGGGCCCGTCAGGCGAACTTCGGAATCTTACGACGCGGTAACGTCCTTGTCAACTCGCACCAGGAAGTTGTCCTTCTTTCCCTTCCGCACCACGAAGTAGCGATCATGGATCGCATCCCGTGGCGACACGCGAGCCTTCTCGTCAACAACACGCTGGCCGTTGATGGAGATGCCGCCACCCTTGATGAGACGCACCGCCTCACCCTTCGATCCCGTGACGGCATTCGACGCCAGAAACTCCGTCACGAGCCAGCCATCGGATCGATATGCCGTCTCAGATGACGGCACACTGCTGAACACCTGCAGCAGCTCCGCTTCGGTCATCGCTGTCAAATCGCCCTTGAACAACTTCTCAGCCGCACTCTCGGCTTCGGCGACAGCCGTCGCACCATGCACCAGCGCGGTCACTTCTCGCGCGAGCGTGCGCTGCGCATGCCGCTGCTCCGGTTCCCGCATCGTCGCAGCCTCGAGCTCAGCGATTCGTGGCTCCTCGAGGAATGTGAAGAACTTCAAGTACTTCACCGCATCGCGATCGTCGACGTTCAACCAGAACTGATGAAACTCGTAGGGCTTGGTGAGTGTCGGATCCAGCCAGATCGTACCGGCCTCGGTCTTTCCGAACTTGGTACCCGAAGCCGTCGTGACGAGCGGCATCACAAGACCGTGCGCCTTTCCACCGCGCACGCGTCGAATCAAATCCATCCCCGCAGTGATGTTTCCCCACTGGTCACTGCCGCCCATCTGCAGCGTGCACCCAAACTGATCGTGCAGCACGAGGTAGTCGTACGCCTGGAGCAGCGAGTAGCTGAATTCGGTGTACGAGATGCCGTCTTCGCTCTCGGTGCGCCGCCTGACCGATTCCTTCGCGAGCATGGCGTTGACGGTGAAGTGCTTGCCAACGTCGCGCATGAATTCAATCGCGCCAAGCTTCGTCAACCAGTCGGCGTTGTTCAGGAGCCTCGCCGGGTTCGTCTTCGTCTCGAAGTCGAGAAAGCGCGACAGCTGTGTTCGAATGCCGCGGACGTTCTCCTCCACACGTTCGGCCGTGAGCAGCTGCCGCTCGACGGCTTTGCCACTCGGATCGCCGATGAGCCCGGTCCCTCCTCCGACAAGCGCGATCGGCGAATGTCCCTGCCGCTGCATGTGCGCCAGCGCGATCATCACGAGCAGCGACCCGACATGCAGACTCGACGCGGTGGGATCGAAGCCGATGTAGCCGACCACCCGCTCGCGCGCCAGGACGTCTTGCACACCTTCTGTCGCGTCGTACACGAGACCGCGCCACTTCAAATCGTCAAAGAGACTCATCAGGCATCAACTATATCGTCTTCCCTGTAGACTGAAGGCCGAGACCCCAGCATGGCCATCACCCGGCGCGCCGCCATCAAGACTGTCCTCGCCACCGCCGTCGGATCCGCGGTCGCCGGCGTCACCTACGGCGCGGCCGTCGAACGCCATCGCATCGGGATGACGAGCGCAACACTGCCCGTCTCTGGCCTGCCTCCAGCACTTGACGGGCTCCGCATCGGTCTCATCACGGATATCCATCACAGTCGTCTGGTCCCCGCTGCCGACGTCGTGAAGGCGCTCGAGCTCGCCACGTCCGCGCGCCCCGACCTCATCGTCCTCGGCGGTGACTACGTGACGTTCGGTGACCGCGCGTTCGTCGGTCCTGTCGCCGAGCTGCTGGGATCGCTGCGCGCACCGCAAGGTGTCTTTGCGATCCTGGGGAATCACGACGATGACCGCGACATGCCTGCGGCCCTTGCCGACAAAGGGTTCGTCGTCTTGAAGGATCAGCGGACGACGCTCACCATTCGAGGTGAGCTGCTCACGCTGGCGGGCATTCGTTTCTGGACGAGACGCGCCGAGACCATCGCGCGCGTCGTCAAGGGTGCTGAGGGGACGGTGCTCCTGCTGGCGCACGATCCCCGTCGCCTCGTCGAGGCTGCCAACCTCGACGTGCCGGCGGTTCTGTCGGGCCACACGCACGGCGGACAGATCGTCATGCCGGGAGTCGGTGCGATTGCGCGACGGAGCTTTCCGGTCCTGTCAGGGCTGGGTCAACAGGGCGATACGTCGATTTTCGTGAGCCGGGGAGTCGGTACGGTCTACGTGCCGGTTCGAATCAATTGCCCGCCCGAAGTGGCGCTCGTAACCCTTCGTCCGCACGCCCAGGCCTGACGAATCGTCTGCCCTCAATCGTCCAGGTTTCATCCAGCAGGATCTTCACGGCCTCGGGGTACGCACGATGTTCCTCCGCGAGGATGCGGGCCGATAACGTCTCGACCGAGTCGTCGTCGAGCACCGGCACTGTCCGCTGAAGAATGATCGGACCGCCGTCGAGTTCACGGGTTACCAGGTGCACGGTGACGCCTGCCACCTTGACCCCGTGTTCCAGCGCCTGGCTCTGCGCATCTACTCCGGGAAATGAGGGCAGCAGCGATGGATGAATGTTGATGATGCGATTTGGAAAGGCGTCGATCATCGACGGCCCCAGCACGCGCATGAAACCAGCCAGGCAGACTAGGTCAACTTGGCGTTCCTGCAACTCGCGGACGAGCGCCCGATCGTAGTCGTCACGCGACGTCCAGGCCCGATGGCTCATACACAACGTCTCGATGCCGGCGCGCCTCGCCCGCTCGAGACCCGCCGCGTCGTCACGATTCGAGATAACGATCGACAGTGTCGCATCGAGACGCCCGTCGGCCACGGCTTCGATTAACGCCCCTAGATTGCTGCCGCGTCCCGAGATCAGTACTCCGACTCGCCGGCGAGAGATGGGGTCGTGGGTCATTGTGATTTGCATGCGAGGGTCGCCCCGGTCGTGGGAAGGCATTCCTCGCCCAAGGCGCTACGAAATGGAGACGCTCAATTCATCGGCCGCAGTGTCCGTGCGAAGGCCATCGGCGATCCGCAGAATGATGTCGTCCAGCGCCACTCTTGGCTGATAGCCAATCAGCGACTTGGCGCGCGTCAGGTCAGGAATACGCCGCGCCATGTCCTCGAAACCGGCTTCATATGCCACATCGTAAGGCACCATCCTTACGGTCGAGGAACTCTTGACCACGCGAATCACTCGCTCGGCGAGTTCCATGATCGACACTTCTTCCGTGCTTCCGAGGTTGAAGATCTGACCCACGGCGCCCGGATGGTCCATCAGGTTCACCAGCGCTGCCACTACGTCCCCGACGTAAGCGAAGCACCGCTGCTGCGAGCCATCGCCGTAGACAGTCAGCGGTTCTCCGCGCAGAGCCTGCTGAATGAAGCGTGGCACAACCATCCCGTACTGTCCCGTCTGCCGCGGGCCAATCGTGTTGAACAACCGGGCGATCACGATTGGCAGCCGCTTTTCCTTTTGGTAGGCCAACGCCAGAAACTCATCGATCGCTTTCGCGCAGGAATAGCTCCAGCGGCTCTTTGTCGTCGGGCCCAGCACGCGATCGTCATCCTCAGAGAAGGGCACCTGTGCATTCTTGCCGTAGATCTCTGACGTACTCGTCAGCAGGACCTTCTTCTTGTGCCGATGCGCCGTCCGCAGGACGATCTCTGTGCCGAGGACGCAGCGCTCTATCACCTCGACGGGACGGCTCACGATCAGTTCCACCCCGACGGCCGACGCCAGGTGGTAAACGACGTCGCATTCGCTCACGAGCCGATCCATCACGGCCTCGTGCATGATCGTCTCATGCACGAACTGAAAGCCGGGCACATCCTGGAGGTGCGCGACGTTGGACAAGCGGCCGGTTGACAGATCGTCGACGACCACTACGCCATTGCCAGCTTCAAGCAGTCGGTCGCAGAGGTGTGATCCGATGAACCCTGCTCCCCCGGTAATCAATGCCTTCATCAACGTCCCTTCGTCCGTCTGGCCGCTGCCAAGCCTGCGACGCGTTCAAGTCTGTCACGCGAACACCGTAGAGAGTCATGCTAGCAACATGCGCCCGGCTGCTGAGGTACACGAATGCGCGCTCCGATCCGTTTACGAATACGTCACCACCGGGCCACCCTTGACGACCTCGCCGATGATGTTCCCTCCGAGCGCCTGCCTCAGGTGATCGGCCCTATCCGAAGCGGCCACGACGATCAAGCCGACGCCCATGTTGAAAGTGCGCATCATGTCGTCAACGGGCACGTGACCGCTTTCCTGCAGCCATGAAAATAACCGGGGAACGGTCCATGACGTGGTGCGAATTTGCGCCGCGGTTCCCTCGGGAAGGATTCGTGGCAGGTTCTCCGTGATGCCGCCACCAGTGATGTGAGCCATGCCTTTGATGAGACCGGTTGCGAGCAGCGGCCGCACGACGGACAGGTACGAACGATGTGGCTCGAGCAATGCGTCACCGATCGTTCGGCCCAACTCGGGAACATAGCTGTCCACGGTCAACTGCAAGTGATCAAATGCGATCCGTCTGGCAAGCGAGTAACCGTTGGTGTGGAGACCAGTGGATGGAACCCCAATCAACACATCGCCCGAGACGATGCCCGAACCCGTGATCAGGCGGGCGCGCTCGACAACGCCCACGATGAACCCGGCGATGTCGTACTCCCCGTCGGCGTAGAAGCCGGGCATTTCGGCCGTCTCCCCTCCGAGCAACGCGCACTGATTCGCACGACAGGCGCGCGCCATCCCGGTGACGACGGACTCAGCGACCGCGGGCGACAGTCGGCCTGTGCCGAAGTAGTCAAGGAAGAACAGCGGTTCGGCGCCCTGAACCAGGATGTCGTTGACGCAGTGGTTGACGAGATCCTCTCCGACCGTGTCGTGCTTCCCGGCGAGAAACGCGACTCTCAGCTTCGTCCCCACACCGTCGGCGCTCGATACGAGCACAGGATCCTGAAAGCTCCCGGTGGTGAAACGGAACAGGCCACCAAATGAGCCGATGTCCGACAACACATTCGGCGTGAACGTCGACCTCGCCAATCCGCGGATACGGCGGACGGCCTCGTTACCAGCGTCGATGTCGACACCGGATGCCTTGTAATCCATCAACGCTGTACCTGATTAGCCGGCTTGATCGGCTCGACGGCTGACAAACGAGTCAAGTCCTCCCCGGTCAAGCCGGCTGGCCCGCGAAGCGGGGCAAAACTGACATTGTGATAGCGAGGCATCTCGGGCAGCGCCGCCTCGCTAGAACTCGAGTCTCTGAATGAGTGTCGCGGCGAGCGTCCGCCCAGCGGAGCCATCTGACGCCCGCCAGTAGCCCGCTCGCACGGCGGCGAAAAACTGTTCCTCGTTGAAGTCCTCGTCGAGACTGTCGAATCCATCCTTGAGCATGGTGATGACCGTGTCGCGGGTGGCCGCGTCCATCGCACTGATCCGCTCCACGATCCAGTCGGGCTGCCGAAGTGCGACGCTAGCCACAGAAACGGCGACGCGTTCACGCAGCGCGATCTGCTTCATGCCAAGTGTGATGAGGGCGCCGAGAGCCGCCTCGTTCCGATTCTGCGCCACAGCCTCGAGTGCGTCCATGGCGCCGCGAATCGTGCTCGGCCTCCCCTCGTCTGAAGAAGCGGCAGCGACCAGCGCAGCAACGTTCTCCGCGCACTTCTCGCCGACCAGGCACCGGGCGGCACGGACCATCTCGGCGGCCTCCGGTGTTCCGCGAGTGAACTCACCAAGTGCAGCCACCGCGCGCGTGCCACCGATGCGCCCGAGGGCCAGCAAGGCATCATCCTGAAGAGGCCCTTCCTGCTTGCTGGTCGCGACGATGCTCTCGACGGCGTACACCGCGCGATGGCGACCGAGCGCATCGATCACCGCGCTTCGGAAGAAGTCGAGTCCGCGTGGGACTTCCGCAGTCATCGCTCGCTGGACCATCTGGTCGGATGCAGCAAGCGCTGCCAGGGCCGCGACAAGCGTCGGCCGTACGAACTCAGACTGTTCCGTTCCCAAAGACGTCAGCAGCGATGTCGTCAACTGCGGATCGGGATTCCGCTCGAGCCACCGGTATGCGACCTCACGCACTCGATCGTTGCGCTCGCGAATCAATTCACGCATCAGGTCGCGCGTACCGCGATCGTTGAACGCTGTCAGCAGGACCAGCGCGCGATAGCGAACGTACTCGTCCGAGTGACTACGCGCCGCTTCAACGAGAGCCGGGACAGCCTGCGCTTCCGGTGTTCTGCGGATGAGTCGTGCCGCATTCATTCGCACGGGATAGTCGAGCGACGACAGGTTTGCGATGTTCTGTTTGAGATCTGCGGGGGCTGCCGCGGCCGGAGTCGCGGCCCCGGTCTGAGCCGGCACTCGAGACTCAATCACCAGGCTCGCGAGCAACAGCAGTGAAGTCAGCAGCACAGGCGGACCATCACATTCAGCGGGCGACCGGGTCTCTCTCGAAGTCGGGAATCACAATCGTCGGCGACTCCACTTCAGCGGAATCCGGATTCAGCTTGAGCGCCAACTGGAGGTACGCCTCCTCGTCTCGCGGGAATGCAACGGGATACACGCCGGTGTAACAGGAGGTGCAGTAACTCTGTCGACCGCCGTTAACGGCGCCCGTCAGGCCCTCCAGGCTCAAATAGGCGACAGTGTCGGCATTGAGGTACTTGCGAATCTCCTCGAGCGTGTGCGTCGCCGCGATCAACTCCGAACGACGAGGCGTATCCACGCCATAGAAGCAAGGCGAAACCGTCGGTGGGCAACTGATGCGCATGTGCACTTCGCGGGCGCCAGCACTTCGCACCATCCGGACGATCTTGCGACTGGTCGTTCCACGGACGATCGAATCGTCCACCAGGACGACACGCTGCCCCTCCAGGATGCTACGAACGGGGTTCAACTTGACTCGCACACCGAAATGCCGAATCGACTGCTGGGGCTCGATGAACGTGCGGCCGACGTAGTGGTTGCGAATCAGTCCCATCCGCATGGGAACGCCTGACGCTTCGGAGTACCCGATTGCGGCGCACACGCCCGAGTCCGGGATCGGCACGACAACGTCAGCCGGAACCGCCGACTCCTGTGCCAGTTTGCGGCCGAACTCGGTCCGGATCTCGTTGACACTCTCGCCGAAGACATAGCTGTCCGGTCGCGCGAAATACACATGCTCGAAGATGCACTGCGCCTTCTGCGCTGGCGAGAACGGCCGCATCGACTTCAAACCCTGCTCGGTCACGACGACGACCTCGCCCGGTTCAATGTCGCGGAGATAGGTGGCGCCGATCAGGTCCATGGCGCACGTCTCGGAGCAGATGACCCACGCGTCGCCGAGTCTTCCGAGCGCCAGCGGCCGGAATCCATGCGGATCGCGTGCGCCAATCAACCGATCCTTCGTCATCATCACGAAGGAGTACGCGCCGCGTACCTGATGCAGGGCATCGATGACGGCCGCTTCTGCCTTGTCTTCGCGCGACCGCGCAAAGAGATGAACGATCACCTCGCTGTCGACCGTCGTCTGGAAGATGGCGCCCAGCCTCACCAGTCGATCGCGAAGCTCGGTGGCGTTGACGATGTTTCCGTTGTGCGCGACGGCGAGCTGACCGTGGACGCTGTCGACGAGAATGGGGCCGGCATTGGCGGCGCGACTCTCGCCAGCGGTCGAATAGCGGACGTGCCCGACAGCCATCCGCCCTGGCAATTTGGATAGAGCCGCCGCATCAAACACCTCGTTGACGTATCCCATCGCCTTCGAAAGGCGTACGAGCTGACCGTCTGACGAGGCAATGCCAGCGCTTTCCTGGCCGCGATGCTGAAGCGCATACAGGCCGAGGTAAGCGAGGTTGCTGGCCTCAGGGTGACCGAAGATCCCGAAAACACCGCACTCTTCTCGGAATTTGTCGAACATCAGAGGTGGCCCACTGCTCTATTAGTGTACGACGTCATGCAATAGCCCGACGTTGCTCGAACCACGATTCGATAGACGTGGCCCAGATGCGCTCGGCATCGCTTACCGACTCGTCGATGGCGGGTGTTCCTTCGACGGCGATCTGAATCCGGTTTCCACCCACTCGGCCGATTACTCTGGCCTGTACTCCCGCCTTCTCTGCCATGGCGGTGAGGGTGGCCACCTGCGCCGGCGCGACTGAGACCACGACGCGTGACGCGGACTCTGAGAAGAGCGCCGCTGTCTCACGATACGTTGCCGGGGGGTCGGCGACACCGGTGAGATCCGCTGCGACGCCAAGCTGTGTGTCGAAGCAGCACTCGGCAAGCGTCACCGCAACGCCACCTTCGACGCAGTCGTGCGCCGATCGAATCACGCCCGATGCGGCCCCTTCGACCAGCACTCGCTGAAGTGCTGCTTCCGTCTGTAAATCGAGCTGCGGCGGCAATCCGCGGATCTGACCGTGAACGATGTGAAGGAATTCACTTCCGCCAAGCTCATTGCGCGTTTCCCCGAGCAACACCACCGCGTCGCCTTCGGACCGAAATGCACGTCCGACGACCCGAGTCGCATCTTCGATCAGTCCGACCACGCCAATGACCGGCGTCGGCAGGACGCCGCGACCGTCGGTCTCGTTGTACAAGCTCACGTTACCGCCGGTGATCGGGATGTCGAGCGCACGACAGGCAGCACCCATGCCTTCAACGGCGCGCGCGAACTGCCACATGATTTCGGGTTTTTCGGGGTTACCGAAATTCAGGCAGTTCGTGGCACCGATGGGCAGGCCACCTGCGCAGGCGACGTTGCGAGCGGCTTCAGCGACGGCAAGCTGCGCCCCGAGGAATGGGTCGAGGTATACGAACCGCCCGTTGCAATCAACCGACATCGCCAGCGCGCGCGGCGTCTCCTTCACACGCACCACCGCGGTACCCATGCCGGGGAGGAGCAGCGTGTTCGTACGAACCATATGGTCGTACTGACGATAGACCCAGCGCTTGCTCGCAATGCCGGGCGACGCAAGCAGACGCCTGAACGCATCGCGCGGCGAGGGAGGGGCCGGGAGGGTCGTCAAATTGAGCTTCTGGGCCTCTTCGATGTAACTCGGCTCAGCCATCGGCCGCCGATACATCGGCGCCTCGTCGGTCAAAGCGCGGTTAGGAATGTCGGCGACGACTTTGCCGTGGTCTTTGACTCGGAGACGACCGTCGGTGGTGACTTCGCCGATGTGGACGGCGTGGAGATCCCACTTGTCGAAGATCTGCTCGACCTCTGCCTCGCGACCCTTCTTCACGACGAGCAGCATGCGCTCCTGGGATTCCGAGAGCATGATCTCGTACGGCGTCATGCCGGTTTCCCGTTGCGGGACGCGCGCGACGTCGATCTCAACGCCAGCACCGCCACGCGAGCCCATCTCGCATGTCGAGCATGTCAGACCGGCGGCGCCCATGTCCTGGATACCAACGAGCGCGTCGGTCTTCATCACCTCGAGACAGGCTTCGAGAAGGAGTTTCTCCATGAACGGGTCGCCGACTTGCACAGCCGGACGCTTCTCGTTCAAGGTGTCGTCGAATTCGGCAGACGCCATGGTGGCGCCGTGGATACCATCTCGCCCCGTCTTCGCGCCCACGTAATAGACGGCGTTCCCAACTCCTGACGCCGTCCCTTTGATGATTTCGTCCGCTCTGGAGATCCCCAGGCAGAACACATTGACGAGCGGGTTGCCGGTATAGCTTCGATCGAAACCAATCTCCCCGCCGACAGTCGGGATGCCGATAGCGTTGCCGTAGCCACCGATACCTGACACAACGCCGGACATCGTCCGACGAACAAGGGCATCATCGAGCGGACCAAAGCGAAGCGAGTTGAGGAGCGCTATGGGACGTGCGCCCATCGTGAAGATGTCACGAATAATGCCGCCAACTCCCGTGGCAGCGCCCTGATAAGGTTCGATGAACGAAGGGTGATTGTGTGACTCGATCTTGAAGACCGCCGCAAGGCCGTCGCCGATATCGACGGCACCGGCGTTCTCACCCGGCCCCTGCAGCACTCGTCGTCCTGTTGTCGGGAGGGTCTTCAGATGCACTCGCGAGCTCTTGTAGCTGCAGTGCTCGGACCACATGACGGAGAAGATCCCGAGCTCCGTCAGGTTCGGAGCACGCCCAAGCATCGAGACGATGCGGTCGTACTCGTCCCGCGTCACGCCATGTCGCTGAAGTACGGAATCTGTAATGGGGTCGGGAGTCATTTGATAAGGACGGAGGTCGTCGCCATCGTTGTCAGGGTGTTCTCAACAAATGACTCCCGACCCCATTTCAAAATTGATTCGAAGACGGCCAGTCCGTCAGCGCTTCCCACTGCCAGCTCGCACGCGCGCTCGGGGTGCGGCATCAACCCGACGACATTGCGCGCCTCGTTGCAGATTCCGGCGATGTTGTTGACCGAGCCATTGGGATTCGCCTCGTCGGTCACCTCTCCCGAGGCTGAGACATAGCGAAAGACAACCTGGCGATTTCGTTCCAGCCGCGCAACGACATCGGGCTCGGCGTAGTAGTTCCCGTCGCCGTGGGCGATCGGCATGCGGAGACGCTGGCCAGACCGGCACGCATTGGTGAAAGGTGTGTCAGTCTGCTCGACTGCCACATGGAGGAACTCGCAACGGAACCTCAGGCTGCGATTTCGGAGCATTGCGCCTGGCAGGAGCCCCGCCTCGAGCAGCACCTGGAAGCCATTGCAGATCCCGAGCACCGGCCCGCCTGCGGCCGCAAACTTCGAGACCTCCTGCATGATCGGAGAGAAGCGCGCGATGGCGCCCGTTCGCAAATAGTCACCGTGAGCAAATCCTCCCGGGAGGATCACAGCATCTGCGCCGCGGAGGCTGCTGTCCTTGTGCCAGATGAGCTCAACGTCCTGACCGAGCACTGTTCGGGCGACGTGCTCCGTATCATGGTCGCAGTTCGATCCAGGGAAGACGACAACACCAAACTTCACGACGTCACCTCGATGCGATAACTCTCGATCACGGGATTCGAAAGCAATCTGTCGGCGGCTTCCGATGCGAGACGGCGCGCCTCATCGGCGTTGGTCGCGTCGATCTCGAGCTCGAAGTATTTCCCCTGCCGGACATCGCGCACCGTTGCGTACCCAAGTGTATGAAGGGCTTCGGCAACCGTGGTGCCCTGGGGATCGAAGACCGAAGGCTTGAGAGTCACAAACACGCGGGCCTGCATCAGACAGCTACCTCCTGGAACACGCGTTCGAACACGTCATCCACATGTTTCAACTGGTCGTTGAGGTCGAATGCGTGCTCGATTTCCGCGGGAGTCAAGACACGGGTGACATCGGGGTCGGCCGACAGCAGTGCCTTGAAATCCCGCTTCTCGTGAAACGAACGCATCGCGTTGCGCTGGACCCATTCGTAGGCCTGTTCACGCGAGACATCGCGCCTGGCCAGTTCGAGCAGCACCGTGCCCGAGAACACAACTCCCCTCGACCGGTCGAGATTCTCGCGCATGCGATCGGCGTAAACAACCATTCCCGAGACGATGCGCGTGAACCTTCGAAGCATGTGGTCGAGCGCGATGAAGCTGTCGGGCAGAATCACGCGTTCGACCGACGAATGCGAGATGTCCCGCTCGTGCCACAACGCGTTGTTCTCGAGCGCCGCCGTGACGTGACTGCGAAGCAGCCGCGCCAGCCCTACGATCTGCTCGCAGCCGATCGGGTTTCGCTTATGGGGCATCGCCGACGATCCCTTTTGCCCCTTGCCGAACGGCTCCTCGACCTCGCCGATCTCCGTCTTCTGCAGCCCGCGAATCTCGAGCGCAAACTTCTCGAGAGAGGACCCAACAATCGCAAGGACCGCGATCAACTCTGCGTGGCGATCGCGCTGAATCACCTGCGACGCCACTGGGGCCGGCGTCAAGCCAAGCGATCGACACACGTCGCGCTCAATCGACGGCGGGAGATGCGCGAAGGTACCGACTGCACCGGACAGCTTGCCGACGGCGACGACGTCGCGCGCGCGACGCAACCGTGCCACGTCGCGGGTGAGCTCCGCGTACCAGAGCGCCAGCTTGAGGCCGAAGGTCATCGGCTCGGCATGCACGCCGTGCGTGCGTCCGATCATCGGTGTCCGCCGGTGCTCGAGCGCGCGGGTATGAACGGCCTGCATCAGGCGATCGAGGCTGGCGAGGATCAGATCGCACGCCTCCCGCATCTGAAGTGCTTGCGCGGTGTCGATGACGTCCGACGAGGTCAGTCCAAAATGCAGCCAGCGCGCAGACGGTCCGACATGCTCGGCCACCGCAGTCGTGAAGGCGATGACGTCGTGCTGAGTGACTTCTTCGATCTCTTCGATGCGGGCGATGTCGAACGCGCCGCGTTCGCGAATGTCGCGCGCGGCATCGGGGGGAACGATGCCAGCTCTCGCCATGGCCTCGGCTGCGGCCGCTTCGACCTGCAGCCAGGTCTCGTACTTCCGTTGGTCGCTCCAGATGCGACCCATTTCAGGATGTGTGTAACGCCGGATCATCTGAGCGAGATCACCCTACAGGACGGGCCCGCACCACGAAGTCCTCCGCGTGAGGCTAACGAAGCGCCAATCGTTCTCGCGGTAACTCGAGGCCGTTGACAGCACCGAGCACCGTTGCGGCAAGCGACGCGTCCCTGAACAGATCCTGTGCAACCCGCTGCACGTCGGCCGGGGACACGCGCTCGACCCCTTCGAGCGTCTCATCCAAGCCAAACTGACGATCAAAGTAAATCTCTTGCCGAGCGAGGTGCGACATCCGGCTCGAGGTGCTCTCCAGGTTCAGCATCAGGCTGCCCTTGAGATGATCCTTGGCCCGGCGCAATTCGGATTCCGGCAACGGCTCGTCCCGCATCCGCCGCAATTCGCCGATGACTACGTCAATCAACTCGCCCACGGCAGTGTTGGCACACCCCGCGTAGATCGTGATCGACCCGGCGTCGCGATACGCGCTCAGGCCGCTGAACACAGCGTAGGCCAGTCCCCGTTTTTCGCGGACGTTCTGAAAGAGGCGCGAGCTCATCGAGCCACCGAGCACCGTATTCAGGACGTAGCTGGAGTAGCGATCGTCGTGATCCTGCCGGTAACTGCCTGTTCCCAGACACACGTGACTCTGTTCGAGATCCTTGTTGCGTATGACCGTGGTCGGCACGACATTGGGCGGAGCTTCGGTCACTGAAGCCGTGCGCGCGTTCAGCCCCTGGAACGCCTTCTGTACGAGATCCCGGACCAGCTCGTGCTCGATGTTGCCGACCGCCGCGATAATCAGATTGGGAGCCGAGTACGTTTCGCTAAAGTACTGGCGCAACCCGTCCTGGGTCAGTGCCTCCACAGTGTCTTTCGTCCCGAGGATCGGTCGTCCGAGCGGATGCCCTGGCCAGAGATTCTCCGTAAACAGTTCATGGACGAGGTCATCCGGCGTGTCCTCGACCATCTTGATCTCTTCGAGAACGACTTTCTTCTCACGGCCGATGTCGTCGCTGCTGAAGGCCGGGTTCATGACGATGTCCGCGAGCACCTCGACGGCCAGCGGCAGATGCTCGTCGAGAACCTTGAAGTAGTAGCTCGCGTACTCCTTGGCGGTAAAGGCGTCCATCTGCCCGCCGATGGAATCGACCGTCTGGGCGATGTCTTCCGCACTCCTCGTCGCCGTGCCCTTGAACAGCATGTGCTCAACGAAATGAGCGATGCCGCTCTGTTCCTCGGTTTCGTGACGCGACCCCCGGGCCAGCCAGACCCCAATGCTCACCGAGCGCACGTGTGGCATGCGTTCGGTCAGGAGTCTGAGACCATTCGGGAGGACTTCGCGGACGATAGCTGGTTGTGACACCGGATGCTTTTTGGGGTGCGGCGGTTGCCGAGACGCGCCCGTCAACTGACCCGCGGCATCACCCGCAAATCATTGACAGACATGGAATTAGAAGAACAGCGCCATCATAGCACGCGCGCCTTGGCCGTCGCAACTTCAATCAGGGTGCTACAATCAGCTGCTCGCATCTCATAGAAAACGCGAGAGATAGATGACGTCCCCCAGTTCCGACCTCGGCGAGCTCGACCTGCCCCAGCTCGAGCGTCTTCTGCAGGAAAACGGCTATGAGCCCTTCCATGCACGACAGCTGTATCGCTGGATACACCGTCATGGCGTCGCCGACTTCGACCAGATGACGAACCTGTCGAAGGACCTTAGGGCTGAACTGAGAGGGCGATTCGCGGTCCGACGGCCCCAGATCGTCAGCGATCAGTTATCCACCGACGGCACCCGGAAGTTGGTCCTCGAGCTGAGTGACCGGCGCCGCATCGAATCGGTGTTCATCCCGGACACGCCCGCCATGACTTTTTGCGTGTCGACCCAGGTGGGATGCGCGATGTCCTGCGGTTTTTGCCTGACGGGGAAGATGGGGCTCGTCCGTCATCTGACCGCAGGCGAAATCGTCGGGCAGGTGGTCACACTCGCCGCAGCCACTGGACTACTCGACCAGCCGTTCAACATCGTGCTGATGGGTATGGGCGAGCCGCTGCACAACTACGACAATACGATGAAGGCGCTGCGGATGCTGCACGCCGAAGAGGGGCTTGCCATCTCACCGCGGCGGATCACGTTATCCACCGTCGGTATCGTCCCGGCCCTGGAGCGACTCGCTCGTGAGCCGCTGATGCCCAACCTCGCCATCTCGCTTCACGCGACGACCGAGGAGCAGCGAACGGCGCTCGTTCCGCCCAACGCGAAGTATTCACTTGCCGCGATTCTCGAAGCCTGCCGTCGCTTCCCACTGAAGAGACGCAGCCGCATCACCTTCGAGTACGTGCTCCTCAACGGCGTGAATGACACGCCTGAGGACGCGCGCCGGCTCGCAAAGCTTCTGTCGGGTATCAAGTCCAAGGTCAACCTGATACCACTCAATGCCGCTCCTGGGATTCCTTTCGAGCGGCCTTCGGATACTCGCATCGATCGGTTTGCCCAGATACTGGCCGACCGGCATCTCACCGTCTCCGTCAGGAAGAGCAGAGGGCGCGATATCCGAGCGGCCTGCGGCCAGTTGATTGTGGAGGGCGGCTCAAAGAAATCGGCCGCGCAACAAATGGCGCTGCTGCTCAGTCGATCGTGACCTGCACCCACTCGTTTCGCGAGTGCTGACGATCGAGTCTTACCTTCAAATAGTTATCGGTCACAGCCGACCATCCATCGTCGACCGTGAGTGCTCGACGAGTGCTCCCCTGCTGTGATTGGCGAAACTCTCTTGCCATGCGATGACCGATATCGCGTATGCGGCGACCGCGGTCTCGCACCACCGCACCATCAACGCGCCCGCCAAGTCGAGATGCCTCGGTGCCGGGACGGTCAGAGTACGGAAACACATGCAGATGGGTGAGCGGCAGATCGCCCAGGAGATTTTCGGTCTGATCGAAATGCTCTGACGATTCGCCGGGGAAGCCCACGATGACGTCAGAGCCGATCGACGCATTCGGGAGACGCATCCGGATTCTCTCGATCAGCGCGGCGTACGCTGAGGCCGTATAAGGACGCCGCATCAATTGCAGCATCTCGTCTGCCCCGTGCTGCAGCGGCAGGTGAAAATGGGGTGCCAGCGTCGGAGCCGCGGCTACAAGGTCGATGATCTCCGGCGTGCAGTCCATCGGCTCCAGTGAACTGATCCGAAAGAGCACGTCGGCCTTCCACTCCGCCAGTGCGCGCACCAGCGTGGCCAGTGATGTGGCGTCACCGAGGTCTCGCCCGTAGGACCCAAGGTGCACACCTGCTATCGCAATCTCCCGGTAGCCGGCAGCAACGGCATCCTCGATCTGTCGAATCACTGCGCCGAGCGGTCGCGATCGTCCGGCCCCACGAGTCTTCGGGATGATGCAGTAGCTGCACGTCTCATCACATCCCGTCTGAACGCGAAGCGTCAGCGCCGTCCGGCCGGCGACGCCCGGCGACAGCGTCGCTCCGCACGGTCCATCGCCGCCGCCATAACGGATGGCGGTCGTCATGTCCTCTTGCCGTGATAGGCCGATGAATGGCGCGATGCGGTCGACGAGATCGTCCTTCTCCTCGTTCGAAATCACGCGCGCAACGTTTGGAAGCTCGCGGACCTCGTCCGGGCGTCGTGTTGCGTAGCAACCTGTCACGACGACTCGCACGCCTGGGTTATCGCGTACGATCCGGCGGACTGTCTGACGGACGCCCTGATCTGCGGCCGCCGTCACGGAGCACGTGTTTACTACTACGAGCTCAGCGTCGTGCGGCGTTGTCTCGACAGCACCCCGCGCGTGCAGATCGCGCGCAATTGCGAACGAGTCCGCCTGATTGACGCGACATCCGAAGGTGATGATCGAGTACCTCACAACTATGTGATGGGGCTCACGGCCTTGCGGCCGATGTCACGACGGAACTGCATCCCGTCGAATCGAATGCGCGACGCGGCCTTGTACGCCGTGTCGATCGCTGCGCTGAAATTGGAGCCGCGTCCGACGACGGTCAGGACGCGGCCGCCACTGGCGACGAGCTGACCTTCGCGCTTGCTCGTCCCCGCATGAAACACGAGCGCGCCCGGCACCGCTGCCGCCGCATCCACGCCGGTGATCGGCTGCCCGGTCTCGACTGCCTCAGGGTAGCCTCCGGCGGCAAGCACGACGCCGACATGAGCATCGGGGAGTATCCGCGCGCGCCTCGAGGGAAGCGCTCCCATCGCAGCCTCTCCCAACAGCCAGGAGAGTTCTTCGTCGAGCATCGGCACGACCACCTGCGTCTCCGGATCGCCGAGCCGCACATTGAACTCAACGACCTTGGGACCGTCGGCCGTCAGCATCAGCCCGACGTACAGGAACCCGCGGTACGGGCGACCTTCACTCTGCATGCCGTCGAGCACAGGGCGCACGATCTCGTCGATGACTCGTCGCTCGACGTCGACAGTCATGAGCGGACTCGGCGCGAATGCGCCCATCCCTCCCGTGTTGGGACCTTGATCGTCATCGAAGATGCGCTTGTGGTCCTGAGCAGAGCCGAGCGGGATGAATGACGTGCCGTCGGTCAGCACGAAGTACGACGCCTCCTGTCCGACCAGAAACTGCTCGAACACGATGCGATCACCGGCACTGCCGAACCGCCGCTCGACCATCAACGCTTGCACGGCTGCAGTTGCGGTCTCCCGGTCGGGGACAATCATCACACCCTTGCCGGCAGCAAGGCCGTCAGCCTTGAGCACCAGCGGGTAGCCGAACCGGTCGCCTTCGAGCCACGCCAGCGCGGCCCTCGCCGAATCGCAGACCTGATAGGCCGCAGTCGGCACGTTATGTCTCGCCATGAAGTCCTTGGCGAACGCCTTACTCGACTCGAGCGCAGCGGCGGCCTGGGTGGGACCCACGATGGCTCGCCCGTCCGCCGAGAAGACGTCAACGATTCCCCGACTGAGCGGCAGCTCGGGGCCGACGACCGTCAGGTCGATGGCCTGGCTCTGCGCCACCTTCAGGAGTTCGGCCGGGTTGCCGACGTCAGCATCAACACATCGGGCGACCGAGGCGATTCCGGGATTCCCCGGAGTACAAAAAACCGCGGTGACGCTCCGCTCACGAGAGAGCTTCCAGGCCAGGGCGTGCTCGCGCGCACCGCCACCAATCACGAGAATCTTCATGTGGAACAGGCTAACTGCCTGCGAGACAGGAGGTTGAGCGGCCGGACACGGGATGGATGAGCTCGCATTCGCCCGTCAACGTTTGCGCGCAACGCCGGAGACCGGCACACGACTATTTCGTTGACGTAACGGCGTGTTGCGCCTAGAATCCGCGCCTGCCTGTGATAGCCTAGCATATTCGCCACTTTTCGTTGGTGATCACAGGGAGCCACCAGGCCGGTGAGGGGGTGTTCTAGGCGTGGCTGAAGTCAAGATTCAGGAGGGCGAGTCGATCGAAAGTGCACTCCGCCGCTTCAAGCGCAAGGTTCAGCAGGAAGACATCATCAAGGACATCAAGAAGCACTCTTTCTACTTGAAGCCGGGTGACAAGCGCCGGGCCAAGCAGGCCTTGGCGCGTAAGCGGAACCGTAAGAAACTCCGTCGCGAGACGGAATAAATACGAGCGGTCCCGCGATCGACGAGCACGAGGTGGCGACCGATGGAGTTCCAAGACAAATCCTTGAGGTGCGTGGACTGCGGCTCCGAGTTCATATGGACTGCAGGCGAACAACTGTTTTTTGCGGACAAGCAGTTCAAGAACGAGCCGAAGCGGTGCAAGACGTGCAAGGCCAAGCGAGCCAACCGGGCCAGTGCCGGTCCAGCACCGGCAAGGGACCGGGTCGAAACAACGACCCAGTGCTCGGCGTGCGGGAAGGAAACCACGGTGCCCTTCCGTCCCACGCAGGGTCGCCCGGTGTTTTGCAAAGAGTGCTTCCAGCAACGGAAGTTTGCTGGGGCGGGAGGCGTCTAGAGTCATCCGACTCGTCTGGAATTCCGGGCAGTCGTCACGAAGGTTTCGCCAGGGCCAGACGCAAGTCTGGCCTTGTTTGTCTGTGCTAGAATCCGATTTTCTACGGGCAGTAAATTCGAGGAACTATGCAGATCGAGGAACGATCCGCCGGTGATGTAACCATCCTGGACCTCAAAGGCAAGATGACCCTCGGCGAGGGAGACGAGGCTCTCAAGGACAAGATCAATAGCCTGGTGTTGCAAGGTCGAAAGAAGCTCGTCCTGAATCTGGCGGACGTTCCCTACATCGACAGCGCCGGCCTGGGAGAAATCGTTCGCACCTTCACCACGGTCAGCCGTCAGGGCGGTAGCCTGAAACTCCTGAGCCTGACGAAGCGGATCACCGATCTGCTGGCCATTACCAAGCTGCTCACGGTGTTCGAGACCCACGACAACGAGGCGGACGCGATCCGCAGCTTCCAGTCGTCGGCCAACGTGTAGTGACCTGGTAGGGCTCGCGCACCGGACTCACTCCAGCGGTCCTGCTCACCTGGTTCGCCCTGAACAGTGGCGGGGACGCCTCCCGTCGTCCCGGAACGCGCGTCGAAGCAGGGCTGATGGACGATGCCACCTGATCACAATCAACCGCATTCGCGCCGACCTCACTATCACCGCGGCAGGCGTGGCCCCGATCGGCGCGGCGGCGAGCGCCGTCCGCAGCAGTCACAGCAGCAGACGGAATCGGCAGCGCGTGATCAACTCGATATCGAGCAGATCATGCGTGAAATCCGTTCGCGGATCTCTGAGCGGCACGGCATAGACCTCACCACCCAGCAGATTCAGGAACTCGCCGCACGGCGCCTCGAGGCGATTCTCGACCCGCGGACGATCAAGCCGTCGCTGATGGACGAACTGCGTCGCGCATCGGGCTTGCCCGCCGACACAGTGCCTTCCGAACCCGAAGGCGGCGAGACCATCAACGAATCGGCGCTGTACCAAACCGACAGCGGATTTCTTCGAGCTCTCCGACGGCTGTTCAATCCGTTACTGAAGCTTTTGTTCAATCCGGCGGCGATTGTCGATGCACTGAACGCGCAGACACGGCGTGCCAGGGAAGCGGCCACGCGCGAGGCGGAACTACGACGCCGGCAGACCGAGTGGAATGCGCTCCACTTCGAGATCCTCCGTCGTCTGGTCACGGACATCTCCCGGGTGGAGGTCGACAATCAGCATCTGGCGCACCGCGTGGAGTCGCTGATGGCGAGGGTCGACTTCAACGAGCGTCGGGTGCGCGGTCTCGAACAGACTCAGCATCAGGCACAACAATCACGACCCAGCGGACGTCCCGTGGAGGTGCCCGCGATTTCAACGGTAGCTGCACCGCAGCCCCTCAGGGAAGACTCTCCGTCGAGCGATCACGTCTCCTCCGACGCTTCTCCCGACGGTAGCCGACGACGACGGCGTCGCCGCCGCGGACGAAGGTCCGGACAGCCCCGTGAGTTCGGGCCCGGAGGAGCACCAGTTCCCGGCATGGCCGCCGCGGCAACCGTGGAGCAGGTAGCGGAAGGAGACGAGTTCGGCGACGACGATACGGCGTCAGATGATCTGACCGACGATGTGACCGCAACATCCGAGCCGGCCGACCAATCGGCGTCTTCACCGTCGTTCGACTCCCCTTCATCGTCGTTCGACTCCGCGTCACCGTCGTTCGACCCCGCGTCACCGTCGTTCGACTCTACGTCACCGTCGTTTGAGGCCCCTTCACCGGCTCCTGAAGAGAGCTCTCCCACCTTCCAGGAAGAACCGGTTCGGGTCGTCTCGTCCACAGTGGAACATGAGCCAGATGCGACGCAGAGTTCTCCCGTGAGCCCGAGCGAATCTGCTGAACGCCGGGATCGGCTGCCTCCGGAACAGTCCTGATCGAAGACAGGCGCTGTGAAGTTCGCCTTCATCACACCGAGATACGGGGCCGAGTTCGGCGCGGGCGCCGAGCACGCGTGCCGATTGCTCGCAGAGCAGATCGCCAAGCGTCATGACGTCGATGTACTGACTACTACAGCGCGCGATGCAGCCTCGTGGAAGAACGAGTATTCGGAGGGCGCAGACCGCGTGCGCGGCGCGCTCGTGCGGCGGTTCGCCGTAGGCCCGATGCCGGAACGGTCGACGTTTGCCGAGCTCTCGCGCCGACTGCGGGAAGGTCCTCGTTATCGAGCGGATGAACTGGACTGGCTGCGCCACATTGGTCCCTGGAGCAGTGGGCTGATCGAACACATCAAGCGTCAGCATCGGTCGTACGACGCAATGGTGTTCTTTGGATTGTGGCATCCGCTCACGGTCAGCGGCCTGGAGATCGCTCCCGAGCGGAGCGTGCTCTTCCCACATCTGCAGCTCCGGCCCGAGTTGCGCTTCGATCTCTGGGCCGACGTGCTGACAGCCCCGAAGGCGGTCGGCTACTTCGCGAATTCCGAGCGCAGGCTGGTTCACTCATACGTCGGTGTGGCTCCTCAGGCGGAAGAGGTCATCGGCATTGGTGTCGACCCGCCGCCCCAGCAGACCTATCCGAGACACCAGCAGGATCCTGCCGATGTCATCTCGCAGGAGGACGACTCCGCGGCAGACGAGGACGCACCCAACGCGGGCTACCTCGAGGGGCGTGGCGTACCCTTCCGCCGGCGGCATCGTCTCTACGACACCTTCGCCCTCTACGGCGGGCGCGTCGAGCCCGACAACGGCTGCGAGGAGATGCTCGACTACTTCGACTCGTTTGCTACGAGCCGTGATGAAGACATGCGTCTCGTGCTCATGGGTGTGAAGATGATGACGATACCCGAGGCGCCTTACCTCCGGCTCGCAGGCGTGCTCCCGGACCGCGAACGGATGACCGCATACGAAGCAGCCTCCGTCACGATCGCGCCCGCCTCGGACGATCTGCTGTCGCAATCGCTGCTCGAGAGCCTCGCCGTCGGCACGCCGGTCCTCGCCAATGCCAGCAACGAGGCGGCCGTCGAGCATTGCCGGCGCGCGAATGCGGGGTTGTACTACTCGAACCGCGCTGAATTCGTCGGCGCGCTTGCGGAGCTGCAGACTTCGACGCTCCGCGAACGCATGGGCGAGAACGGACGGCGATACATCAAACATCACCATCAATGGGATGCGGTGCTCGGGAGATTCGAGCGTCTCGTCGGCCGGGTGCGCCGTACTACGTAAGTATGAAGTTCAAAGGTTAAAGTTTCGAAGTAAGTTCAAAGCACTTTCGATTTACTTACCAACTTTGAACTTTAAACTTTGAACTTGCTGGAGTCACTCCCTGGTGAGCTCTGCCGCGGGAAACGGTCGCGATCGCGACGCACTTTCATCTCCACCGCTCTTTCGCCGCCGAGTGCCGATCTCGTAACGCTTGATCATCTCGTTCAGCGTCGTCGGCTTGATCTTGAGCAACTCGGCGGCCTTCTTCTGCACGCCGCCGGCCGCCTCCAATGTCGATTCAATCAATCGCTTCTCGACGTTGGTGATCACGTCCTTGAAGGAAATGCCTTCCGGTGGGACCACGAACTTCGGAATGTGGAACATCGGCGCCGACCGCACGTGATCCGGAATGAGGTCCGGACCGATATGCGCGCCCGAGCTCAGGACCACCGCCCGCTCCACGACGTTTTCGAGCTCGCGCACGTTGCCCGGCCAGTCGTACTCCATCAGCAGATCGAGCGCATCCGCCGTGAGATCGAGCGTTGGCTTGCCATTTTCAGTGGCGTACTTCTCGAGGAAGTGCTGTGCAAGGTAAGGGACGTCGTCCTTGCGCTCGCGGAGCGGTGGCAGGTAGATGTTGATGACGTGCAACCGGTAGTACAGGTCCTCACGGAAGCGGCCTTCCCCGACCATGTTGCGCAGGTCGCAGTTAGTCGCGGCGATGATGCGCACGTCGACCTTGATCGTCTCCATCCCGCCGAGCCGCATGAACTCGCGCTCCTGCATCACACGGAGCAGCTTCGCTTGCGTGTCCGGAGGGATGTTTCCGATTTCGTCGAAAAAGATGCTGCCCTTGTCCGCGAGGTCGCAGAGTCCCTTCTTGGGATAAATGGCGCCTGTAAATGCGCCCTTCACGTGACCGAAGAGCGTGGATTCGAGCAGGTCGGGCGGAAGGTTGCCCGAGTTCACCGTCACGAACGAGCGATCCGCGCGCGGCGAATTCGAGTGGATCGCGCGCGCGACCAGTTCCTTACCGGTTCCGCTTTCTCCCGTGATCAGGATCGTGGAGCGGCTGGGGGCAGCCTGGATGATTAGATCGAACACCTGCTTCATCCTGGGGCTTCGTCCAATGATGCCTGCAAATTTCTGATACTGCGCCTGCAGGTTCTGCCTGAGCGCAGTATTCTCTGCCATCAACTGCCGTCGCTCGACCGCGTTCCGGACAACGACCAGCACCTCGTCGTTCTTGAACGGCTTGGTGATGTAGTCGAATGCGCCAAGCTTCATCGCCGAAATCGCGGTCTCTACCGAGGCGAAGGCCGTGACCATCAGCACCGGCAGCTCATCGTCCAGCTTCTTGAGCTCTTCGAGCATGGCAAGTCCGTCCATGCCCGGCATCATCACGTCGACGATCGCGGCGTCGAAGGGGAACGACTTCGCCAGTTCGAGCCCCTCTTCCGCGCTCGTGGCCAGCCGGACGTGATAACCCTCCCGCGCCAGGAGCGCATCGAGGATCTCGCGCATGATCTCTTCATCGTCGACGACCAGAATGGAACCATTTCGACGCATCACTTAAAGACCCTGTCCCGGTCCAGCCACCCGGCCCGATAAGCCCTGGCTGGCGAGCGATGATCGCTCGACCGCCACGGCGGGAAACGACAGAATGAATCTCGTACCCTGGCCCAATCCGCTCTCGCACTCGATGCTGCCCTCGTGCTCCCGCACGATGCCGTAGGTAATCGACAGACCGAGCCCGGTGCCCTGTCCGATAGCCTTCGTCGTAAAGAACGGATCGTAGATTCGTGCGAGGTACTCGCTGGGAATCCCTGACCCGGTATCGGATACCTCGACGATCGCCCGGTTGCCCTCGGCACGGGTGGCAATCGACAGCCAGCCACCTTTGGGCATGGCATCTCGCGCGTTCAGGAAGAGATTCAAGAACACCTGCTGCAACTTGTGCTCGAGGCCCCGCACAACAACCGGCGTGTCGCTCAACTCGCGCCGCACTCGAATGCGATGCGTCTCGAACTGATGCTCGAGCAGGCTGAGCACGTCCGCGATCACGACATTGACGTCGAACGACGAGCGATCGCTCGACGTCGGGCGCGACAACGTCAGCAGACCATTGACGATCTTCGCGGCCCTGAACGTTTGCCGTTCGATTTTCTCGAGCAGGCGCGTCCTCGGGTCCTGCGGGTCAGCACCTTCGAGCAGCATCTGCGTGAAGCTCGAAATCCCGGTGAGCGGCGTGTTGACTTCGTGAGCGACGCCGGCTGCAAGCAAGCCGATCGAGGCCATCTTCTCCGAGAGACGCAGCTGCTCTTCGAGCTGCACGCGCGCGGTGACGTCCTCGACGATGATGATGGTTCCGGCGGTGGCGACGCCTTGCCCGTCCTCGGCACGCAATGGCACGACCGCGGCATTGACGACGAGCGTCTCGCCAACGCGATCACCACGAGCCACGAGCGGCACCCGCGACAACGTCGCTCCTTCCGGGGTGTCGCGTCGGGCAGCGCGCACGGCTTCGACGAACGCAGGATCGAAGACGTCGCCCAATGCAAACCCGGAGGCCGTCGCCCTGGATACGCCGTAGAGCTGTTCCAGCGCGCGATTCCAGCGAACGACTCGATCGTTCAAGTCGACGACCAGCAGTCCGTTGTCGAGCGACTCGAGAATGTTCTCGTTGAATGCCCGCATGCGATCGACTTCCACTGCCTTCAGGTGCAGCTGGCGATAGAGCCGAGCGTTTTCCAAAGCCGTCGCAATCTGACCGGCCACGGCCCACAGCAGACCGGTGTCCTCGCTGCTGAGAGGTTCGCCGGTGTCCTTTCGTCCGACGGCAAGAATGGCGATCGTGCCGTCTGTGGCAACGCAAGGAACGAAATAGTACAAGCCGGCGTCGCGCCAGAACTCGATCTCCTCGACCGAAAAGCGACCGACCGCGGTTGGATCGTCGAGCGCGACGATATAGCCGTCGCACAGCCGGCGCCCGATGGCCGACCGCTTGGCCAATGCCGGCGGATGCCCGTCGCCAAATCCGGATGAGCGCATCGAACCGAAGTGCGGGGCGACCTCGTCCGCGAGCATGAGCGTCATCCGATCGACCAGGAGCGTCTCCACCACGCGCGACACGAGACGCTCCGAGAGTCGATTGAGGTCGAGGTCGCTGTTCAAGTCGCGGGCGAAGCCCACGAGCGCGCGCCGATAGTCGTAGCGACCGCGATAAAACGCGCGGTCCAACAGGTTCTGGACGAAGTCCTTGATTGGCGGTGTCAGAAGAACAGCGACAAGAATCGCCAAGAGCGCGAGCACCCACGAGTTCGATCCGCTGTCTCTGAGCAGGACGCTCCTGACCGCCTCGAGGACGACCGCATAGATCACGACGACGGCTGCAAACGCCGTGATGTACACGAGCGAACGCTTGACGATGACCTCGATGTCGAGCAGACGATAGCGGACGATCGCCGAGGCAAACGCGAGCGGGATCAGGCTGAGCGGAACTGCCGACAACTCCATGGGCAGCGACGGCTCCACGCCAAGCGCATACGGCAACGCGTAGCCGACAGCGAATATGCCCGCTCCGATACCGGTGCCCCAGGCGATCCATCGCAGTTGTCGCCGCGCCGTCAACGTGCCGACCTGAGAGCGTGCGCGGAGCAGGCCGATCAATCCACCGATCAGACAGACGGCGAAGTACAGGAACTCCAGTCGGTCGAGCAGGGCGACCCAGCCGACGAACGACTCCGGATCGCTCGCGCTGCGCAGGACCGCGACGAGACGCGCGAGACCCAGGGCGAGCGCGGGCAGATAGAGTGCGACGATTGCCGCGCGGCCAAGCGACCCTCGACTCCAGCGATGCCGTCGCTCGGGGAATACCTGCGTGAAGTGGAGAAACATCGGCGGCAGCGCGAGAATCGAAATCGCGTCCGCCCAGTAGAAGACCCAGTCGAGGCGATCGAGCCTGCCGCTGAACGAAAAGGTGAAGACGCCGAAAAACGCGACGGACAGCCAGAAGAAATGAAGTGTTGCCGGATCACGCGGACGACGCAGGCGGACAGCGCCTCCAACGAGCAGGGTGAAGACGCCCACGGCCGCGAGCACGAAATACAGCGCGCCGGGGCCGTTGGGTACTGGCGCGAGACGGAGATCGAGGACCTCCCGCGTGCCGAGACGAAGAACGGTGTAGCGCAGCGTCCTCTGATCGCTGCCAGCATCGTGCAGAACCTCGAAGACATCAGCGGCGCTCTGAATCGGGCGATCATCGACCGCCAGCAGCAGATCGCCTCGCTCGAGACCAACACGATCGGCCGGACTTCCGATGGCAACTTCGTCAACGACAGCGCCATCGGGAGTCGACGACCACAACACGCCGTCTTCGACTTCCTGCCAGGTCGCACGGGCCGTGATGTTCGCGACGCCGAGACACAGCAGTGCCGACACAACGACGACCGGCAACGCTGGTCGCGACCACCGGCTCCACGTCGCCGGAAAGCGAGTCGAAATCCAATGACTAGAACGTGCCATCCAACTTAATGGAGTCCAAAACAACGCCAAAAAATGGGGAGCATCGCTCCCCTCGTCAGGTTGGCAGCTGGCCCTCTCTCCAGCTACATCCGTATCCTAAAATCTGACCGTCACGCCTCCCAACACCCGCTTCGGTGGGCGGACGACCATCAACTCGTCATACACGGAATTCTCGTACAGCGCTTCCTTGAAGAGATTGCTCACGGCGACAAGCATCTCCCAGTGGGCGCTGGTGAAGTTCATGAACGGTAGCGCCTGATTGACCTGAACGTCGAATCGGACGCCTGCAGTGGGCGCTGCGTCGCCGAATCCGGACGCCGCGTACGCCGTGTTCACCTTGTAAATGACTAACAACCGAGTGGCCGTTGGTGCCAGAACACTCTCGACCGTAGCAGTCACGTCGTGAATGCGTTCGTCAGTTCGTCGTGCGGACGGCACGACCATCGCGAGTATCTCGTCATCAGATGATGCCGTGCGCCACTTCGCCCGGGCCTGCGTGTAATCGACGGTTGCGCGGAGCCGCTCGCCCATCGCACGCGAGAACGTGACTCCCCATCCACGCGCCGAGAAGTCGCCTGCTGAGCCGACCTGGTAATGGCCCATCTCAGACGGATTGTCCCCGATGGGCATGCCAAAGATCGTGACGACCTGATCCTCGACCTGTTCAGTAAACGCACGGAAGCCGACGATGACGTGGTTCGACCACTGGCGATCCACGGCAATCTCAACTTGATCATGTCGCTCGGGCACGAACCCGGCGTGCGATATCTGAGAGAACGTCCTCTCAGGGGGCAACCAGAGGCCCACCGAGGGCGGAATGAATTCCTCAGCGCCCGGTGCGACCTCGCGATGCATCACGCTGGTTCGCACCTTGAGCGTGTCATCGGGGTCAGGCTGCAATATGACGGTGGCTCGTGGGCTGATCAGGCCGCGGTCTTCGAGGTAGTCGTATCTGGCGTATTTCGCGCCGTAGCTGACCTGAAGCGCCGGAGTGATCTTCCAGTTGTCAATCGCGTACATGGCGCCGACGTTACGACTGCCGTCGCGCATGGCCGCTAACGCCTCACCATTGCCGCCGACATACCGCTGCATCGAGTACGACACGCCGGCCTCGTAGGCATGGGTGGCCGGCTGGTGGCGGATATAGGAACCAGCAAGAATCCACGACGCCAGGTCACCCTGGGTCATCGTGCCGCGCATGGTCCAGTCGCCGCTCGTGCCCGGTGCGGCGATCGCGAGATAGGCAACACCGCGCGGTGTGGGACCATCCAAGGAAAACAGATCCTGCGGACGATCGAATGATGTGGAGGTCAGCAGATTGAATTGACCGCTCAGGGGCAGGTCGGAAAACAGCGATGTTGCCATCCGCGCCGAGTCACCAAACGCTCGACCAACCGACGTCAGCGAGTCACCCAACAATGAGTCGTCATCGAGCTCGGCGACGGACGCTTCCGCCTCCTTGAGGACGCTCCTCTTCAGGCGACGAAGGCGCCACGCGACCTCGTCATGTTCATGCTGTTCCGGGGCTTCCGCGGGAGCCGCGGCCGGCGCGCTCGCAATCCCGACTCCTGCAGCGAGCACGGCGGGATCAGATTCGCTCGCGCGACGAGTCAGCTCGATCGTCGACGTCGCCCGCCCATCAGACGTCACCTGCACCATCCGGCCGCGCGACGGCAGATAGTTTTGCAGATGCGCCCGGATCAGATATGGCCCTGGCGGCAGGTTACGGAACGTGAACTGACCCTCCTCGTTTGACACGGCAAACGCTGAGGTCGATCCCAGCGCTGAGACGACGGCGCCAGCCAGCGGCTTTCCAGCCTCGTCGGTCACGACCCCTTTCAACTCAGAGGGCCTGATAGGGGCCGTCGTCTTCGACGCTCGGAGTTCCGGAGTGAGAGCGAGCTGCGGCAGGGCAACGACTTGCGCGCGTGCGGGTGCGGCCGCAAAGCCGACCCACACGATGACCCCGATACACGACCAGGATCGAATCCGCATCATTGTTGAGCCCTTCTCACGGCCATCCGCGGCCGGTCGTTTACCGCCGGCTACCATCCGGTCGGCATTACACCGGTAGAACTGTAAAGTTCACGCTCTCCGTCAGCTGATTCCCCGAGGGCTTGTCGGTGACCTTGATCTCGAGCCGATAGTCTCCCGCCGGGAAACTCGATAGCGGAATCACCAGACTGCCGGGCAACTGATGGCCGGCTGCGATGCTGAACTGCGGTGGCAGCGTCTCGGCATTGAGCGGCTGCGGCGCGGTCTTGTTGAAGTACTTCTCCCCCTCCGCCAGACGCTGATGGAAGCTGTAGTCGACGACGACATCGGGCTTACCCGAGGCCGCCTCCTTCGCGTTGTAGATCCAGAAGATCACACTGAGCTCGCCGCTCTTGGCGAACTTGCCGTCGAGTGACGGCACGATCTTCATCGGCCCGAAGACGTAGGGATTGGATTCCTGCTGGTCGGCAGGCAGTGCCGCCTGAAGCGGCTCGACCGATTGCGCAACGATCACCGAACTGGTTCGCAGGTCGGTGACGCTGTAGTCGGGAATCGTGATCTCGTGCCGCAGCAGACCGACCGGGCCAGCCGGTGCCGCCGGCGGGGCGTTCTTGTCGTTGTTGCGGTTCCGATCGTTTCGCTGATTTCCCGCCGGCGCAGGGGATCTTTCCTTCACCGCGACGAACGCCACGTACTGTCCGGGCCTCAACTGCACCGCGCGCGACACCAAGCCGCCATCGGGAATGTCAATGAAGTGGACGCTGTCCCAGGCAAACGTCGGTCTCGGCGGCGCCGCCGGTGGCTTGCCGTCTTTCGGCGGCGACACCATGGCCGCCATCGCGGCTCCGAATCCGTTGGCCTGCTCGGCGTTGACGATGCGGACATACAACGCCGCGCCCTTCGCCAGTTGAGCTTTGTCCACAGTCACGGTGAACGGGACGTACGTGTCGCCGCTCTGTCCCTTGACAAAATGATTCGACTGCCACTTGACCGCAACTTCCCCTTCGCTCTTGTCCGCTGCACCAAACGCGAGCGGCTTGGGCGTGATCGGGGTCGTTGGCGCCTGCGCCCCAGGAGCCGGAACAGGAACGCCCGTCTCGGCCATCAACGCGGTGTCGACCAGCGTTACCAGCGCCTGAACATCCTGTTGTTCCTGCGGAGGACGTTGTTGCTGCTTGCCTTTGTCGTTATTGTTGTTGTTGCGCTGGGCCAGCACCGGCCAGGCGGCACTGGAGGCGATTCCAAGGGCAACAGTCAGTATGACGGCGCGACGAACGTGCATGAATTCCTCTCTTCCTCCGAGAGCGGGAGCCCTTGGACGGGGTATCCAAGAATCCGAATCGCCTGATCATAGGCACTGAATCACGGCAAGTCAAACCTCGAATGTCTCTCGAAATCCGCGGTATTCCTCGGGATTGGCCGGGGCCTGTCCCGCTTGCGTGTTAAGATCGCCATCCCCTCTGCGGCTCCAGGCACATTGAGTGCGCGCCCATCTGGAGAGGGGGCGGGCACCACCTCATGGAACTGGACGATATTCTGGTCATCCTCCTCGCCGGTGGAGCAGGGGAGCGTCTGTATCCGCTGACCAGGGATCGCGCCAAACCAGCAGTGTACTTTGGCGGGCCTTACCGCATCATCGACTTCACGCTCAGCAACTGCATCAATTCGGGCCTCCGGCGCGTCTTCATCGCGACGCAGTACAAGTCTCTTTCGTTGAGCCGCCACGTCCGCTTGGGGTGGAGCGTCGTCTCGGAAGAGCTGGGGGAGTTCATCGAAATCCTCCCGCCCCAGAAGCGAGTGGGCGAACACTGGTATCTCGGCACGGCCGACGCGGTCTATCAGAACCTGTACTCGATCGAACGCGAAGCGCCGCGGCATGTGATCGTCCTTTCAGGCGACCACGTCTACAAGATGGACTACTCCAAGATGCTGCGGTTCCATCTCGAAAAAAATGCCGCCGCCACGCTGGCCACGATCGAAATCCCAGTTGCGGACAGCAGCCGGTTCGGTATCGTGAGTGTCGAGGAGGCGGACCGTGTCGTGGGATTCGATGAGAAACCTGCCCGCCCGACGTCGGTTCCCGGATCACCGGAACTGGCTCTCGCCTCGATGGGGATCTACATCTTCAGGGCTGACGTGTTGATGACGGTGCTGGAAAGCGATGCCACCCGGACCGATAGCCAGCACGACTTCGGGAAGAACATCATCCCGTCGCTCATCAGGGAGTCGTCGGTCTATTCCTATCGCTTCTACGACGAGAACAAGAAGTCGTCGAAGTACTGGCGAGACATCGGAACGCTCGACGCGTACTACGAAGCGAGCATGGATCTCTGTCAGGTCAATCCCGAGTTCAATCTGTACGATCCCGAGTGGCCCTTGCGGACGTATCAGCCGCAGGCGCCACCGGCGAAGTTCGTGTTCGCCGAAGAAGGCCACCGCTGTGGTCAGGCCCTCGATTCAGTGATCTCCAACGGGTGCATCGTCTCGGGCAGCCGCGTGGCCGGAAGCATTCTGTGTCCCAACGTGCGGGTACACAGCTTCTGCGACATCGAGGAAACGATCCTCATGCCGGGTGTGCGCGTCGGGCGGCACGCCAGGATTCGACGCGCGATCATCGATCGTGACGTCCTCGTGCCGCGTGGGGCGTTGATCGGATTCAACCCCGAGGAAGATCGCCGCCGCCACACGGTGACCGACGCCGGCGTCGTCGTGGTGACGGCTGACGACGAGCCCCTCATTGGCACGATCACCGAGGCCGCCCTCCAGGCAGAGAGCGAAGCCGATCGGGTAGGAGCTTTAACCCAATGAAGATCACGCGCGTCCACGCCAGAGAAATTCTCGACTCACGAGGTAATCCCACCGTCGAGGCCGATGTCCAGGCCGGAAACGCACTCGGGCGCGCCGCCGTGCCCTCAGGCGCATCCACTGGTCAGCGTGAAGCACTGGAACTGAGGGACGGCGACTCGAAGCGCTATCTCGGGAAGGGAGTGAAGAAGGCGGTCGCCAACGTCAACGGCGAAATCGCCGCCGCACTCGTTGGCCAGGCGCTCGATCAACGCGCGATCGATGCCGCGCTGCTCAAACTGGATGGCACGCCGACCAAGAGCCGCCTCGGAGCGAATGCGCTGCTAAGCGTCTCAATGGCCGCCGCACGAGCGGCCGCCGCCGCCGCCGGTCAACCGCTGTATCGTTCGCTGGCGCAAGCATCAGGGGCAGCATCCACACAAACGTATGTGCTGCCGGCGCCGATGATGAACATCCTCAACGGCGGAGCTCATGCGGACAGCAGCGTCGATCTGCAGGAGTTCATGGTCATGCCGCTCGGTCTGCCTACGTTTGCGGAGGCGCTTCGAGCCGGCACGGAGATCTTTCATGCGCTGCGGTCGATCCTGAAGAAGGCGGGACACTCGACCGGCGTCGGCGACGAAGGCGGCTTCGCGCCGAATCTCCGCTCGAATCGCGAAGCGCTCGACGTCGTGCTTCAGGCGATCGGCAAGACCGGGCTGGGAGCCGGGCGTGATGTATTCATCGCGCTCGATGTCGCGTCGAGTGAACTGTGGGACGATGGGAAGTACGTCTTCAAGAAGTCGGGCGAGCCCACCAGGAGTCCCGAACAGATGGTCGAGATGTATGAAGAGTGGGTACGCCAGTACCCGATCATCTCAATCGAAGACGGTCTTGCGGAAGGCGACTGGCCGGGATGGCAGTTGTTGACACAGAGGCTTGGCGCACAAGTCCAGCTCGTTGGCGACGACGTCTTTGTGACCAACCCGGAGATTCTGCGGAAAGGCATTGCTGAAAAAGTCGGCAACGCCCTGCTGGTCAAGCTGAATCAGATCGGGACCGTGTCGGAGACGCTCGACGCGATTCAGATCGCGCGCGACGCCAACTACGCCACCATCATCTCGCACCGGTCCGGTGAGACCGAAGACAGCACGATTGCCGATCTGGCGGTGGCCACATCGGCGGGTCAAATCAAGACCGGCTCGGCGAGTCGAAGCGACCGGACGGCGAAATACAACCAGTTGCTTCGCATCGAAGAAGAGCTGGGCAGCGCGGCGCGTTACGCCGGCCTCTCAGCGATTCGTCAAGTCGCGTCGAACTAGAGCAAGGACGTCATGTTTCGGTTGGTCCTGCTGCGTCACGGCGAAAGTACCTGGAACAAGGAGAATCGGTTCACCGGGTGGACTGATGTCGATTTGAGCGAACGCGGGCGAGAAGAAGCGGCCGAAGCCGGCCGGCTCCTTAAAGCCGAAGGCTTCGAATTCGACCTCGCGCACACGTCACTGCTCAAGCGAGCGATCCGCACGCTGTGGATTGCGCTGTCAGAGCTCGACATGATGTGGATTCCGCAGGTCAGGTCGTGGCGTTTGAACGAAAGGCACTACGGTAGCCTCCAGGGTCTCAATAAGGCGGAGACGGCAGCCAAGCATGGCGAGGCGCAGGTCAAGATCTGGCGCCGCAGCTACGACATCCCACCGCCGCCACTTTCGCTCGACGACCCGCAGCATCCTTCGCGCGATCGGCGCTACGCGGATCTGACGCCGAACGAGCTGCCGCTCACCGAATCACTCAAGGACACGGTTGCCAGGTTCGTGCCCTATTGGCAGTCTGCGATTGCGCCGGACATAAAGGCGGGAAAGCGCGTGCTCATTGCCGCGCACGGCAACAGCCTGCGCGCGCTCGTGAAGTTCCTCGACAATACCTCGGAGCAGGAGATCGTCGAACTGAATATTCCGACGGGGATCCCGCTGGTCTACGAGCTCGACGACGAGTTGCAGCCGATCAACAAGTTCTACCTTGGCGATCAGGAAGCGGCGATGCGAAAGGCCGCCGCAGTGGCAAACCAGGGGAAGGCGCGCTAGCTGACAGCCGGCAGCATGAGGCCATCGGCTGTCATTGGCGAGATCGTCTAGCCGTTGTCGACGGCTTCTTTCGGCGCCTCTTCGCAGCCGATGCGCAGCGAGCGAAGGAACCGACGGTCATTTGTCGTCAGATCAAAACCGGTTCGTGCGGGCAGAAGACGGGCAGGCGTGGTGATGCGCGTCACCGCCGTCCCGTTGTTCCTGCTCACGAACCCCACCACCGCTTCGAGCGTGACCCGCATGTCGAAACCGGCCTCGCGCGCCTTGGCGCGGCAGGCTTCCACTTGCGGATTCTCGGCAACAGCGGCGGCAATCGCGTCGGCCAGCTCTTTCGCGAACCGGTTCACGACGTCATCCATTCCTCCTCCTCCTCATGCGCCACCGGGCCGGGATCCGGGGCGTACCCCAATCCGAACCTGCACTAACCGGGGAGGCTGGCAGGGATTGAGCGCCAAAGATGTTCATTTGCAGGGGGTTAGCCTCAGAGAAGGCTGTCGCGCATTGTAGAGGGACATTCCTGAGGTGTCAACAAACCGGCCCCGACCCTGCCACTTCAGTGTGCAGGCGCCACGCACCCAACGCTTGTGCACAGCAAGTTGTGTTCGGTAATCAGCTGATACACAAGGGCTTGAAGTAAGATGCCGACCATCCTCTGATGCACGAGTCGTCGGGCTCCCGTTTCTATCGAACTCCGAACGACATCGCCGGAATTGACCCGGAAGCCGACGTTGGTCTGCCCGGCTCGTTCCCGTTCACACGCGGCATCCAGCCCGACATGTACCGCGGCCGTCCCTGGACGATGCGGCAGTATGCCGGCTTTGGGACGGCGGCCGAATCGAATCAGCGATACCGTTACCTGCTGTCTCACGGTGTGATGGGCCTCAGCGTCGCGTTCGATTTGCCCACGCAGATCGGCTACGACTCCGACCACGCTCTCGCAGCCGGCGAAGTCGGTCGGGTCGGCGTGGCCATCGATTCACTCGATGACATGGAGGCGCTGTTCGACGACATCCCGCTCGACCGTGTGTCGACGTCCATGACGATCAACTCGACGGCCATCATCCTGCTGGCAATGTACGTCGCCACAGCAGGTCGGCGTGGAATCGCATCGTCGGCGTTGTCTGGCACCGTCCAGAACGACATTCTCAAGGAGTACATCGCGCGCGGGACCTTCATCTATCCGCCTCGACCGTCGATGCGAATCGTCACCGACATCATGTCGTTCTGCGCGCAGCACGTGCCGAAATGGAATTCGATTTCGATCAGCGGGTATCACATCCGGGAGGCCGGTTCAACGGCCGTCCAGGAGGTGGCGTTCACCCTGGCCAACGGGATCGCATACGTGCAGGCCGGCCTGAATGCGGGGCTCGACGTGAATGTCCTCGGCCAGCGCCTTTCGTTCTTCTTCAACGTCCACAATAACTTTCTCGAAGAAGTGGCCAAGTTCCGCGCCGCCCGTCGCCTGTGGGCGCGCATCATGCGGGATCGGTTTGGTGCCACCGAGGCTCGCGCGCAACAACTGCGATTCCACGCGCAGACAGCTGGCAGCACGCTCACAGCGCAACAACCGGACAACAACGTCGCTCGCGTCGCGATGCAGGCGCTCGCGGCAGTGCTCGGAGGCACTCAGTCCCTCCACTGCAATAGTCGGGACGAGGCGCTCGGTCTCCCGACACAGGAAAGCGCAACCATCGCGCTCCGAACCCAGCAGATCCTTCTGCACGAGACCGGCGTCGCGTCCACGGTCGATCCAGTCGGCGGCGCATATGCGATCGAGGAAAAGACCAGCCGTATCGAACACGAGGCGACTCAGATTCTGGAACGTATCGACTGTGCCGGGGGTACGCTGCCGGCAATCGAATCAGGGTTCATTCAACGAGAAATCCAGGACTCTGCCTATCGTGCGCAACAGGCGCTCGAACGAGGCACCGACATCGTCGTCGGCGTCAACCGATTCAACGAGCCCGCCGCACAGCCACTGGGCGTCTTTTCCCTCGACCCTTCGGTCGAACGTGCGCAGGTGGAGCGTATCAGGGCTTTTCGCGCGAGTCGAAGCGCCAGCGAATCGCAGTCGGCCCTCGCGGCGATCGAACGTGCGGCCCGTGGCGCAGACAACCTGGTGCCCGTGGTTATCGAGGCGGTTGAAAAGCGCGCCACGCTCGGCGAGATTTCAGACACCCTGAGGAGCGTATTCGGCGAATATCAGGACGCCTCGGGTGGGTGAGCGGATCATGACCCCGCTCCTCGAGGTCCAGCACCTGACCGTAACCTTCGAGCGCCCCGGCACCGCGTTGACGGCGGTGGACGATCTGAACCTGACAATCGACGCCGGCGAAACGCTGGGCCTGGTGGGTGAATCCGGGAGCGGCAAATCAGTTACGGCACTGGCCATTCTGCGACTTCTGCAGCCTCCCGCAAGGGTCAGCGCCGGCCGAATTCTCTTTGAGGGACGAGATCTCCTGAACCTTTCTGAGACGGAGATGCGCTCGGTCCGCGGCGGGCGCATCTCACTCATCTTTCAAGAGCCAATGACGGCGCTGAATCCGACAATGCGGATCGGCGACCAGATCGCCGAGGCCCTCACCGCGCACGGCGTTGCGCCAGGCGAGGCGCGCCAGCAGTCGGTTGAACTGCTAGACGCGGTACGTATTTCGGATCCCGCCGGGCGCGCGCGCGGCTATCCTCACCAACTGTCCGGCGGTATGCGTCAGCGCGTGATGATTGCCATCGCGCTTGCGTGCCGTCCGCCTCTCGTCATCGCCGATGAGCCGACCACAGCTCTTGACGTCACGATCCAGGCGCAGGTTCTCGAGATGCTGCGCGAGTTGAAGGAGCGATTCAACCTTGCCCTTCTGCTCATCACGCACGATTTCGGTGTCATCGCAGAGATGGCCGACCATGTCGCGGTGATGCGAGGCGGTCAAGTAGTGGAGCACGGGCCGGTACGTCAAATTCTGCGCCAGCCTTCGCACGAGTACACACGCCGCCTGTTGAGCGCAGTACCCGGCATGGGTCAGCGCTGATGCCACTGCTCGAGGTCCGTCACCTCGTCAAACACTTCTCAGTTGGCGGTGGGCTTCTCAGACCACCGGCCACCACCGTCCGCGCCGTCGATGATGTGAGCTTCGCCATTGACGAAGGCGATATGTTCGGGCTGGTCGGTGAGTCCGGAAGCGGCAAGAGCACGACCGGCCGGTGCATCCTCCGGCTCATCGAACCCGACAGCGGGGAGGTCCACTTTCGCGGGGAGAACGTACTTCAGTACTCGAAGAGCCGCATGCGCCTCGCCCGGCGCGACATGCAGGTCGTTTTCCAGGATCCCTACTCCTCGTTGAACCCACGAATGCGTGCGCGGGATATCGTCGAGGAACCGCTGATCATCCATCAACTGGGGAGTCCGTCAGAGCGCCGCACCAAGGTCGCGGAACTGTTCGACCTCGTCGGTCTCGATTCTGTGCATCTGGGCCGGTTCCCGCATGAATTCAGCGGCGGCCAGCGCCAACGCATCGGCATCGCCCGCGCATTGGCGCTCAATCCGGCGTTCGTCGTGGCGGACGAGCCGGTGTCGGCCCTGGATGTGTCGATTCAGGCACAGGTCATACAGCTGCTGCTGGAACTCAGATCACGATTGCGGCTGACTTTGCTCTTCATTGCCCACGATCTTCGGCTCGTCGAGCACATCTGCAACCGCGTCGCGGTGATGTATCTCGGCAAGATCGTGGAGATAGGCGACACGCAGGCGCTCTTTGGGAGCCCGACTCACCCCTATACTCGCGCGTTGTTGAGCGCGGTGCCGCGGCTCGATCCCGACGAGCCGCGCAGACGAATGGAGTTCGACTCCTCGTCGTTCGCGCGTGACGTTCCTCTGAAAGAGATTGGAAGCGGTCACTGGGCGGCCGTGTGACGACCGCCTCAGGAGTCCGTCACGCCGCCTGACGGACGTCCTTCTCGACCTTTCCGTCGCGAAGGTGAATCGTTCGATGTGCAAACGCGGCAATCTCAGGTTCGTGCGTCACGAGCACGATCGTATTGCCTGCCTCATGGAGCCGGGCAAACAGCGCCATGATCTCGCTGCCTGTCTTCGAGTCGAGGTTACCTGTTGGTTCGTCCGCCAGGAGGATCGAGGGGTTGTTCACCAGCGCCCGAGCGATCGCGACGCGCTGCCGTTGGCCACCAGATAGCTCGTTCGGCCGATGGCTCATGCGCGAGGAGAGTTCAACTTTGTCGAGCGCGGCCTTCGCTCTCAGACCTCGTTCCTTCCCCTGGACCCCCGCGTAGACGAGCGGCAACTCGACGTTCTGAAGCGCTGATGCTCGCGGCAGTAAGTTGAAGGTCTGGAAGACGAAGCCGATCTCTTCGTTCCTGATTCGCGCCAGTTCGTTGTCGTTCATCTGGCTCACCTGCTTGCCGTTCAGCAGGTAGCTGCCTTTCGATGGGGTGTCGAGGCACCCAATCAGGTTCATCAGGGTCGACTTCCCCGACCCGGACGGGCCCATGATCGCCACGTATTCGCCCCGCTCGATACCAATCGACACGCCGCGGAGCGCGTGAATCTCCTCTGAACCCATCACATAGGTCTTCCAAAGGTCCTGGGTGTCTATGAGCGCCATATTTTGTCAGTGTGCGTTACCACAATTGTCAGTGACCGAACAGTTTGTCACTACGTCCGGCGCGCGGCGACTGTTCCTTACAGTGTGCGCAGTATACAGATGTTCCGTTTGTAGACACGCGAGATATTACGTGCAGTCGTGCGTCTATCGCTCGATTTTTCAATAACTTACAGGCCTCGACTTGGTCCGTTGTGTTCTATTTAGGAACATGGATTTTTGTGTTTAAGCCCGTGTTTCTCCGGAATAGAACTCGTAAGACACTGACTAATCAGTGATTAACAATGCAGAGTGATGTCTTGGACGAGTTGGCCCACAACATGCTCTTGAGTCTCACGACGGTTCGTTCGGCAGGCGATTTAACCCGTAGTGTTCAAAAGCGGCACAGCCGCTAAGGAGACGAACGTGAAGCGGTCAATCAAGGTAGTCGGCATCATGGCAGTCGCGGGGATTGCGGTAGCGGGAATTGGTTCGACCAAGGCCAAGGCTGCCACGGCGACCGCCAATCTCAGTGTCACCGCGTCGGTCACGAACAATTGCACCATTAGCACGGTGGCGCTGGCGTTCGGCTCTTACGATCCGGTCGTGGCGAATGCGTCGGCCAATCTGGACGGAACCGGCACCGTGGTCGTGGCCTGCACGAAGGGTGCGACGGCTACCATCGGTCTGGGCAACGGTGGAAACTTTTCGGGCGGCGTGCGACGCATGGGCGACGGCTCCTCCAACTTTCTCTCGTACGAGGTGTATCACGAGGCTGCCCGCTCGACCGTGTGGACCAACACCGGCGGCGGATTGCTGGCGACGGGCGCTGCGCCCTCGAAGACCGCTCGCAACTTCACGGTGTACGGGCGCGTCGCGAGCAATCAGGACGTCCCGGCTGGTAACTACAGCGACACGGTTGTCGCGACGGTCAACTTCTAAGCGGGGTCGGGTCGCGACAGAAAGAGTGGCATATGCGTCAACGGTCTTTGCTGCCGCTCCTGGTCGTACTCAAGATGCTTCGCTATCAGGCGGCAGCTCTCGTCGCCGCCTCGATCATCGGGGGAGGGCCGTGGACGTCTAGCGCCGATGCGGCGACGTTCACGGTCGAACCCACCCAGATCGTGTTCTCGAACCGCACCAACAGCGTGCTCCTCACGCTGCGAAACGAGAGTACTGAAACCCTTCGCTTCGAGCTGTCGGTCTTCAAATGGGGCCAGTCGCCGTCGGGTGAAATGCAACTCGAGGCGACCGAGGACATCGTCTTCTTTCCCGCTCTGTTGACACTCGCGCCCGGTGAGAGCCGGCGTGTTCGCGTCGGGAGCGCGACCGAGTTCGATAAGGTCGAACAGTCTTACCGCATCTTCGTCGAAGAACTGCCACCACTCGACCGCCAGGGCAACGGCGTCAGAGTGCTGACGAAGATGGGGATTCCCATCTTCTTGCGACCGGCAAAGGAAATCGCCTCCGCCAACCTGACCAACCTGGGTCAGAAGAGCGGCAAGCTGTTCTTCACCTTGAGCAACGAGGGCACAGTGCACTTCGTGCCCAAAGAGATTCGTGTCCGCGGATTCGCGGGTTCGGCCACCGCTGTCGACAGTCACATCGACGGCTGGTACATCCTCGCGGGTGGTCGACGTGAATTCGACATGGCTTTTCCAGAAGCTGAATGCTCGCGGATCACATCCGTGACGGTCGACGTTCAGTTCGGGTCGGAGTCTTTGCAGGAGCGCCTGCAGACGCCGAACGGCGTGTGTTCCCGCTAAGAGCCGCGCGTCGATTCCTCGCGCTGCTCACCCTCCTGGTCCTGCTCACACCGAGCGCACCCAGGGCACAGAACCAGCGCGCGGTTCTCGAGCTTCTGATCAACGAGGTTTCTGTCGGCGAGTCGCTCGTCGTGATGCGGGGCTCGGAAGTGCTGGTCGGCGTTCAGTCCCTCACTGAGGCAGGGCTGCAGGGTTTCGCCGGCACGCGCGAGCCGATCGGCGGACAGGAGTTCGTCTCGCTCGTCTCACTGGCTCCGGCGGTCTCGTTCCGTGTCGACGAACTCGACCTTCGTTTATACATCACCGCCAGCCCGGAACTGCTTGGGCAGCGCGTGCTCGACCTGTACTCGGGCGCGCCTCGCGACCTGGTCTTCAAGGCCAACACGTCCGGCTTCGTCAACTACGCCGTAAACTACACGTCGGCTCGGCGAGCTGACCTCTTCGCTGAATCAGCGCTCAGCATGCGCGGCGTGCTGCTCTACAGCACGGTCTCCGCGATCGGTCAGACCGCTACTCGTGGATTGACCAACGTCACCGTCGATCAGCGCGCGCAGATGCGACGCTGGGTGTTTGGCGACAACCTTGGTTTCACGGGTCCGCTCGGTGGCGACGCCTGGATTGCTGGCGTCACCGTGGCGAAGGAGTTCGCGATCAATCCCTACTTCGTCCGCCATCCGACGTTGTCGTTGTCGACGCCGATCAACGTGCCGTCGGTGATGGAGGTCCAGGTCAACGGTCAGGTCGTGAGCCGTGAACAAGTCGCGCCCGGCCGTCTCGAGGTCCGCAACCTGCCCATGGCGCTGGGCCGGAACGACGCGCAAGTAGTTATTCGGGATGCCTTCGGCATCGAGCGCGAGCTGTCCTCGACGTACTACCTGACGACCACCGCCCTGGCGGATGACGTCCAGGACTATCAGTACAGCGTCGGATTTCGTCGTCAGGGAATCGGCGAGAAGAGCTGGGACTACCGGACTCCGGTCGCCCTTGCTCGTCACCGCGTCGGGATTTCGGACGATGTCACTCTTGGCGGCCGGTTCGAGACCAGCCCAGGCCACCTGTATAGCGCCGGGCCCTCGTTGAACCTGCGGCTCCCGTTTGCAGAGGTCGAAGCTGCCACGGCAATCAGCCGGTCTCTTGGCGAATGGGGCACGGCGTCCCTGGTGGGATTCAACGTAACCCGCCGTCGGATCAGCACTGGCGGCTCCGTGCGTCTTTCCAGTCGACGCTACGCAACGTTGACCCCCAACCCTGAGAACGAAGATCCCGCCACCGAGGCGAATGTCTTTGCGAGTGCCTCGGTCAGCGACCCGGTGACCGTGACGATGCAGCACTCCTTGACGAGACTGCACCAGGGGATCACGCGGGCGCGGACGGGGATCCTGTCGACGATCCATCTCGCCAGGAACGTGGAGCTGACCGCAAGCGTCGCCGACGTGCGCGATGAACGCACACGCGGCAAAGAGGTCTTCGCGGGCATCACCATCCTCCTGGGCCGAAGCGCCACCGCATCTGTCGGTCACCTGCGAGATGGCCGCGGCAACCGCATGACCGTCGATGCCCAACGCTCGCTGCCGGTCGGCGAGGGCTACGGCTACCAGTTCCATGGCGAGAGCGGTGACAACAGCATGGCCACCGGCGTCGCACGCTATCAGGGTCGGTACGGCCGCTACGAGCTCCGTCAGGAAACGCTGAACGGCGACACCAACACGACCGTCAGCACGGCGGGATCGATCGTCGGGATCGGCGGTGGGGTCTACGCATCGAGACCGGTGCAGGACAGCTACGCGCTGGTCAGAGTTCCGGGCGTGAAAGGCGTGCGGGCGTTCTCGAGTCACCAGGAAGTCGGCAAGACAGGACGCAACGGCGACCTGCTCGTGCCCGACCTTCATGCCTACTACGCGAACATCCTGGATGTGGCCGACACGGACATTCCGCTCCAGTACGCCGTGCCTGAGGTGAACCAGACGCTCGCGCTCCCATATCGTGGTGGAGCGGTCGCAGTCTTCAGCGTCCAGAAGATTCAGCGCGTGGTGGGTTCGATCCGGCTGGCGGATCACGGCGAGGATCGCATTCCCTCTTACGGCGATTTGACCGTGACGGCGCAGGGCCGTGACGTCACGTCGCCGATTGGCAGCTCCGGCAGATTCTATTTCGAGGATCTCGCCGCCGGCACTCACTCGGCCGTTGTGCGGGACAGTGCAGGCAAGGAGTGCGCCTTCACCATCACCGTGCCATCATCTGACGGTACGATCGTGAACCTTGGAACGGTGCGGTGCGAGGTGCGCCAGCCGTGACCTGGTGGCTCGCGCGGGGCGCGTTCGTTGTCGTTGCGTGGCTGCTCTCGACCAGCAGTGCGTTCGCCCAGGCGCCATCGTGCACAATCTCGGTGACGTCGGTCGCATTCGGCAACTACAACGTGTTCACGACGACGCCGGATGATTCCACGGGCACGATCACGTACCGGTGCAACTCGAACGCCGCCAACATCTCGATTACGCTGAGCGATGGCTCGAGCACCACGTTCAATCCGCGCACGCTGAGAAAGGGCAGCGAGGTCCTCGACTACAACCTCTACAGGAATGCGGCGCGTACGACAATCTGGGGCAACGGGACCGGCGGCACATCCATCTACACCCGTACCAATCCGCCCAACAACTCGAACGTCAGTCTCACAGTCTATGGACGCATACCGGCACAGCAGGACGTGAGCGCCGGCAACTACACCGATACCGTTTCGGCGGTGATCAACTTCTAGAAATCGACTGCAACGACTTCGAAGCTGCCGTCACCCGCCGCGCGTGGGGAAGGACTCGTCGGCCTCTGAAGCCGGAGACGGTTCCCTGAACGGGCGCCCTGATCGAGTGAACCCACTCTTCGCACGCCGGACGCCGCTCCAGGCGTGCAGGTCAGGTTCAGCTGCGCGGCACCACGATTGAGTGACGTTGCGTGTACGGCGCAGGAGGGCACGACGGTGACGCTGACCCTCAATGGCGCACTACCTGAGTTCGCGACGAGCGACGCGCTCGAAAGAAGAAGAGCTCCGAGAAAAGCCGGAAACGCGAGGCGCGTGGATGTGCGCATACCGCCTCCCGAAGATTCACGAACCCAGCCAGCCGGCCGGGTGGGAGATTATGCCAGCAACGCGCTGATTCGTCGAATCTTAGCCCCGTCGTGCTCGAAACGTGCGGGTGGCGCCGCACGCGTGCGGCGTGCGTTCAGGTCTCAGGCGCACACACTCTAGTGCTCATCTTCGTACTGTTCTTTGAGTCGGGCCACAACCGCAGGGTCAGCCAGCGTCGTGGTGTCGCCAAGCGCTTTTCCTTCAGCGATGTCACGCAGCAATCGCCGCATGATTTTTCCAGAGCGCGTCTTGGGCAGATCTGCCGAAAAGATCACGTCGTCGGGCCGTGCAATGGCGCCGATCTTTTTCACGACGTGCTCCTTGAGTTCGGCGACCAGGCTTTCGCTCCCTTGCGCACCTTCACGCAGCGTCACAAAGGCTGCGACGGCTTGCCCCTTGATTTCATGCGGTCTGCCAACGACTGCGGCTTCGGCCACACGCGGGTGATCGACCAGTGCACTCTCGACTTCCATCGTGCCGATCCGATGACCCGCGACATTCAGCACGTCGTCAACGCGACCCAGTAGCCAGAAAAACCCGTCCTGATCTCGCTTCGCGCCATCGCCAGTGAAGTAGATGTCTGGCGTCCAGCGGCTCCAGTACTGCTTCACGTATCGTTCCGGATCACCGTAGATCCCCCGCAGCATCGACGGCCACGGTCTGGTCAACGCGAGGAGCCCGCCTCCAGCACCCTGGATGCTCTCGCCGCGATCGGTCTTAATCTCCGCTTTGATGCCTGGAAACGGCAGCGTCGCCGAACCTGGCTTCGTCGTCGTCATCCCTGGCAAAGGCGTGATCATGATCGCGCCCGTTTCCGTCTGCCACCACGTGTCGACAACAGGACAACGTTCGCCACCGATGTACCGGTGATACCAGACCCAGGCTTCCGGATTGATCGGTTCGCCGACCGAGCCCAGGAGCCTGAGGCTCGAGAGATCACGACCCGTTGGCCAGTCAGTTCCCCAGCGCATGAATGCGCGAATCGCGGTCGGCGCGGTGTAGAAGATCGTCACGCCGTAGCGCTCGATGATCTGCCAGAAGCGATCTTTGCGCGGCCAATCGGGCGCGCCTTCGTACATCACTACGGTCGCCCCGTTAGCAAGCGGTCCGTAGACGACGTAGCTGTGACCAGTAACCCAGCCAATATCGGCGGTGCACCAGTACACGTCGTCTTCCTTGAGATCGAACACCCATTTGGTGGTCGCGTACGTTCCGACGAGGTACCCACCTGTCGTGTGAACGATGCCTTTTGGCTTCCCAGTGGTCCCTGACGTGTAGAGGATGTACAGCATGTCCTCTGCGTCCATGTGCTCGGGCTCGCAGTGATAGCTCGCCTCGAGCATCAGCCGGTGGTACCAATGGTCGCGCCCTTCCTTGACGCGCACTTCGACTGGCGCGCCCTGCAGCCGCTGCACGATGACCACGTGCGTGATCGATGGCGTCCCCTCGAGGGCCTCATCCGCCATCTGCTTCAAGGGAACAACCTGTCCCCGCCGCCACCCACCGTCGGCGGTAATGAGCAGTGATGCCTGGGCGTCGTTAATCCGGTCCCTCAACGACTCCGAACTGAAACCGCCAAAGACGACGGAGTGCACCGCGCCGATACGCGCACACGCGAGCATCGCTATCGCGAGCTCGGGAATGAGAGGCAGATAAATCGCGACTCGGTCACCCCGCTTGATGCCGAGCGACCTCATCACGTTGGCGAACTGGCTGACCTGTCGATAGAGGTCGAAATACGTGAGCGTCCGTCGATCTCCGGGCTCGCCCTCCCAGACGAGTGCGGCCTTGTTGCGCCGTGGACCGCGGACGTGACGATCGACGCAGTTGACGCTGGCGTTCAGCGTCCCACCAACGAACCATTTCGCATGCGGCGGGTTCCAGTCGAGGATCGTCGTCCACTTCGAGAACCACTCCAGCTCCCCAGCAAACCCGGCCCAGAACGCCTCGGGATCGCGCTCGGCACGAGCGTAGACATCCTCGTCGAACACGTTGGCCTGCGACCGAAATGCTTGTGCCGGCGCAAACGTACGATTCTCTTGAAGCAGGTCAGCGATTTCCGCCGGCGGCGTGTTCTGGGACATAGCGCCACAGAATACAACGGGGTCAGACCCCTTGAGTCGAGAGCTATCAGGGGTCTGACCCCCTCACTACATCGGCGGGAGGGGCGGTGGCTGAATGGGGCCACCGAGGGCCGGTGGTACATCGTTGCGGAAGAGGGTCGCTCCCAGCATCCCGCCGAGCGTCGAGAAGATTCCGCCCGCGCACAGCAATAGGAAGAAATTGAAGGCATACCCGACGGGCGACGCGGTCCCCATAGACTCGAGCGCAGCGCGCGCCTCGGGCGGCATGTCGCGGGCAATGCGAATCAGTTCCTGGGCAAAGTACTCGCGAACCGGGGCCAGCACGATGTCGAGCCCGATCGACACGACGAGCCAGACGAACGCACCAATGATTCCGGCAAGGAACCCGTTGAACGCGCCGCGACCAATCGTCGTCGGACGCAGATCGCTCTGTTGATCCAGGTACGCTGCCAGCAAGCCGCCGCTCACAATCCAAAGGCAGCAGCAGTTGCCCCAACTGATGACCGGGAGCGCAGACAGGATCCCGATGAACAATCCGCCGAGCAGAGGCGCCTGAATCACGGCGTTACATTAGCAGCTTGTCGACCGGCGAGCCACAGCCGACGGGACGAATCAGTCGTAGTACTCGCGTCCGAGGTGCGTGATCAGATCCTCGCCCTGCAGATATCTGAGTGTGTTCTTCAGCTTCATCAACTGAATGAACAGATCGTGTTCCGGATACACCTCGGGGGCGTGCATCGGGCTCTTGAAGTAGAACGAAAGCCACTCCTGAATCCCCGACATGCCCGCTCGCTTCGCCAGATCGAGGAACATGACGGAATCGAGCACGATCGGCGCCGCAAGGATGCTATCGCGACACAGGAAGTTGATCTTCAGCTGCATCGGGTACCCGAGCCAGCCGATCAGATCGATGTTGTCCCAGCCTTCCTTGTTGTCGCCACGCGGCGGGTAGTAGTTGATGCGAACGACGTGGGTGAGATCCTCGTAGAGCTCGGGGTACAAATGCGGCTGGAAAATGTAGTCGAGCGCGGACTTCTTGCTCTCTTCCTTCGTCTTGAACGACTCAGGGTCGTCGAGGACTTCCCCGTCGCGATTTCCGAGGATGTTGGTCGAGTACCAGCCCTTGACACCCAGCAGCCGTGCCTTCAAACCGGGAGCGATGATCGTCTTGAGCAGCGTCTGGCCGGTCTTCATATCGTTGCCGGCAACCGGAGACTTCATCTTCGCCGCCAGCTGCAGCATCGCCGGGACATCGGCGGTCAGATTGGGTGCGGCGTTCGCAAACGGCAGCCCCTCGCGCAGGGCGGCGTACGCATATACCATGCTCGACGGGATCGCATCGTCACTTTGCTCGAGCCCCTTCTCGAAGGAGTCGATCGTCGCGTGGACGGCCGTCTCCTTCATGTAGACCTCGGTGCTGCCGCACCAGATCATCACCATGCGATCGCAGCCGTGCTTCGCTTTGAACGCCCGGATATCGGCAATGACCTGCTCCGCTAAATCCTTCTTGTTCTTGCCCTTCTTGACGTTCGGACCGTCGAGCCGCTTGACATACCTCTGGTCGAAGACCGCCGGCATCGGCTTGATCGCTTCGAGTTCGCTCCGGACCTGATCCAGCTGCCCTGGTTCCAGTACGCCCGCTGTCTTCGCTGCGGCGTAGCAGTCCTCTTCGAAGATATCCCAGCCGCCGAAGACGATGTCATCCAGGCTGGCCAGCGGCACGAACTCGTTGATCTTTGGCGTTCGCCCTTCAGTCCGCTTACCAAGTCGGATGGTGCCCATCTGCGTGAGCGAACCGATGGGGCGCGCAAGGCCGCGGCGGATAGCCATGACGCCGGCGATGGTCGTGGTACTCACGGCACCAAGGCCAACCAGCAGAACTCCAAGTTTGCCGGTCGCGGGGGCGATCTGAACTGGTGAAGTCACAATCGCCCACTATATCATGGGGAAAATGCGCATGTTTCTGCGTCAGTCGACGGTTGGACGCGAGCCGCTGGCCCTTGCCATGAGCGGTGTGCGCATGGGCGAACGTCTGCTCCAAGTTGGAATGGACACGCCCCTCGTGACCAGTCTGCTCGCGGCCAAGCCGGGACTCTCGGGAGAGTCCGCCATGGTCCTTCCCGACGAAGAGACCGCGGCGCAGGCACGCCGCGTCGTTGCCGAATCCGGCGCGCTCGTCAACATCGCGGTGCATTCGCTCGACGCTCTCCCTTTCGAAACCGGTTCCTTCGACCTGGTCGTCGTGCACAATCGAAGCGGCCAGACATTGACTGGCACCAGCGAATCGCAGGTGCTCTCGGAGTGCCGCCGGGTTCTTCGATCAGGCGGCCGCGTGGTCATCATCAACAAGGGCACTCCTTCGGGGCTGACCGCCGTTTTTCAGTCGCGCCCGGATCCTGGCCTGACCGAGAGCTCGATTCGAGCGTTGAAAGCTGCTGGCTTCCGTTCGGTCCGGGCACTTGGAGACCGCGACGGCTACGGCTTCATCGAGGGTCTGAAGATAGAGGGCTCGGGCTGAGCGCCACCTGACCGCGCGCTGCGATGACCTGCTGAAGGGACAGGGCCGCCATCGAAGTTGTCCGTATGCCGTGGTTCAGGCCTGAATCCGCAGGCCACTGGAGGCAAGGGATTTGCCTTTGAGGCGTAGGCGTCCATGTTCCCGCAGCTCGACGTTTTTACCGTAGATGAGATCGCCCGCGCCGCGGGCGTGCCGCGAGAGGCCATTGAGCGGCTGGTGGACACCGGAGAACTGCGGCCTGTCGCTGGTACGGCCTTCTTCGACACTCCGTCTGCCGTGCATGCCGGCAGGCGAGCGAGGCAGGACGCTGCTGCCGCTGCCGATGCCCTGCTTCCCTCGGACTCTCCCTCCAAAGCCAAGAGCCAACAGGGACAAGGCCTTTCCACCCTGGCATCGTCTCTCGTGCACATCGCGGTCCTGGCCGTTCTGATCTGGGGAACCTCCGGCGCTGTCGAGATGGCAACAACCACGCCGCGCGACCGTCTGGTGTTCGTCGCTGGACCTGGGCCGGGCGGCGGCGGCGGTGGGGGCGGTCGGGCGCCGCGTGCGCCGGTCAATCGAATCCAAAGGCCGCAACCGGCAGCAACCGAGTCGTTCACACCCGAACCCGAGCCGATTCCTTCGAGGGCTCTCATCTCACCGGTCGCCATCACCGCTGGGGATGAGAAGCCGTCCGCATCTGAAGAAGAAGGAATGGGCCCGGGAAAAGGCGCCGGTGTCGATGATGGCAGCGGGGGCGGAGTTGGGGGCGGGCCTTTCAGGCCGGGTAGCGGTGTCGAGCCCCCGCGCCTGCTCCGGGAGGTCAAAGCTCAGTACAGCGAGGAGGCCCGCACCCGGGGCATCACCGGTGGCGTCGTCCTGGAAATCGTTATCAAATCGGACGGGAGCGTTGATGACGTGAAGGTGCTCCGCGGATTAGGCTTCGGTCTCGACGAGCGCGCTGTCAGCGCCGTCCGGAACTGGAGGTTTGCTGCCGCACGGCGTCTCGGTTCGCCGGTGGATGTCATCGTCGAGGTGGAGGTGGAGTTTTCACTTCGGTGAGCTCCAAACCATGATGTGGATGATCGTGCTCGTCGGCGCGCTCTCGTTCGCGGTGATCGGTCTGGCGGTATTGACGGTGCACCGCGCCCGTCTCGATCGACGTCGATCCGACGCGCGAGTCGCAGCGCTCGCGTCGGCGATTGACAGTCAGAATTGGACGGCGGCGGTCGCCGGCGCGGAACCTCTGGAGGAGACGCCTACGTCTTCACACATGTCGTTCGTCGCGCCAGAGGTAGCCCACTCATCGCGCGTACCCGCCTTCGGCATCGCAGCCGTGGTCGTGCTGGGTGCGGGAACGCTGTTGTTCGTGGGCATGAACGGCGCGAGTCGAACCGTTCGTCAAACCGCAACCCAGTCTTCTGCGATTGAGCTCATGTCGATGCGCCACGTGCTGGATGGTGAAATGTTGATCGTCTCCGGACTGGTGCGAAACTCTACGGCAGCTGCAACACCCACGCTCTCAGCGGTCATCTCAGTGCTGGACCGAGATGGTCGCGTCATCGCTCGCGGCGAGTCGCAACTCGATCCGGTTGTCCTCGGACCTGGCAAGGAGACGACGTTCCGAGTCGCGGTGTCGGAGGTGGGCGATCCAGGTCGATATCGCATCGCCTTCCAGAACGGTAGCCAGATCGTGCCTCACGTAGACCGTCGCAGCGATCTTGCGCGGACGGCTCTGGCGAATGACGGACACGGGAATTGACCATGCGCACTCCTCCCTCTCTCATCCTTCTCATCGTTGTCGCGGCCGCTGCTGTCACTGGCGCGCAGACACAGGAAGGCTTTCGCTTCAAGAGCGGCGTGGACTTCGTCAACGTCACGGCAACGGTCACCGATGACGACGGGCGTTTCGTTTCGGGATTGCGGCAGGAAGATTTCACGGTATACGAGGACGGCCAGGTTCAGGAGGTCTCGCACTTCAGCGCCGACCGCGTCCCCGTCAGCCTCGGCATCGCGTTGGATTCGAGCGGCAGCATGTCTCCAGAGAAGCTCGCGGCCGCGCGCGCGGCAATCGAGCGCCTGATCTACAAGCTGCTCGACCAGAACGACGAGTTGTTCTTTGTGGAGTTCGCCACGCAGGCGGAGATCACACAGGGCTGGACGACCGATCGACAGTTGATCAGTCAGGCGCTGGCGAGGGTCAACGCCGTCGGTGGTACCGCGCTCTACGATGCGGTCGCTGAGGCGCTCCCGACTGCCGAGGAAGGGCGGAACCGAAAGAAGGCACTGCTCGTGATCTCCGATGGCAACGACACGAACAGCTCGATCGGGGTGAGCGCGCTCAGGCAGCGCATTCGTGAGAGCGAAGTGCTCGTATACGCGCTTGGCGTGGACAGCACGGCATCGCGTGAGGGGCCTCGCATCGTGCAACCGCCGCAGTTTCCGCCCAGCATTCCATTCCCGTTTCCGGGCACCGGACGGCGACAGCCGCGCTACCCGCCAATTGGCGGTGGAGGCGGGACCACGAGCTGGCCGCGCAGTCCGGGTGAACGCGTCAACGCCGACGCACTCCGTCAGATTACGGACGACACCGGTGGACGAACCGAGATTGTTCGTGGTTTCGAGGGGCTCGACGGCGCAACCGCGAGAATCGCCGACGAGTTGAGCAAGCAGTATTTCCTCGGCTACACCAGCTCGGTCGACAAGGACGGTCGCTGGCATTCGATTCGCGTGACGGTACGGGACCGCGGCTTGACCGTTCGCGCACGACGGGGTTACGTCGCGTCATAGCGTCCGGTGAGAGAGGGCTCACGCAACCGACCGTAATATGATGGTTCGTTGTGTCGACGTACCTCATCGCCCTGGGACTCAGTCTCGTGGGCGGTCTCGGCGGACTCCTGGTTGCCTCCGGTGTTCTGCTCGTCAATGACTCCGCCCGTGCTCGACTTGTCCCCTGGCTCGTAAGCTACGCCGTCGGAGCCCTGCTCGGCGTCTCGACTCTCGCCATTCTGCCGTCCGCGCTGGAGCAGCTGCCTGCGCCCCGCGTTCTGGGCACGCTCCTTATCGGCATCCTGCTTTTCTTCTTCCTCGAGAAGCTCGTATTGTGGCGGCACTGCCACACGCACGACTGCGAAGTCCATGACGGCAGCGTGTTGCCAGTGCTGGTCGGAGACGCCTTCCATAACTTCGTCGATGGCGCCGTCATCGCAGCGGCCGTGCTGACGTCGGTACCCCTCGGTATCAGCACCGCCCTTGCCGTCGCGGCCCATGAGATTCCGCAGGAAGTCGGTGACGTCGCGATTCTGCTTCACGCTGGCTACTCGCGCCGCCGCGCACTCCTTCTGAATGTGTTGTCGGCGGGGGCGAGTGGGCTGGGCGCCATTGCCGCATGTGTGTCGTTCGATCTGGTGCCGCGGCTGCTCCCTTACTTTCTGGCTCTTGCGGCAGCCAGCTTCCTCTACGTCGCGATGGCCGACCTCATTCCCGGCTTGCACCGGGGACGTACTGACGCCAGTTCGATGCGTCAGATTCTCCTGATAGGCGCCGGCATCGCCTCGATGCTGGTCCTCTAAGTCCTGGTTCTTCGTTCTGCGTCAGCGGCCGAGTGTCCGCTCGAGAAGACGGCCGGTTGAGCTGTCGTGAGATTTCCTTCGAGAATTCAGCACTGGCGGACATGGTTGGGATGGCAAAGCCTTTGCCTTAGAACTGTGTGGTAGTGCGAAGGGAGTTTCCGATGTTAGCCAAGTTGATGACGGCGGTGGTCGTTGCGCTTCTAATTAGTGCCCCAGCCGGTGCCGCCGAAACCGAAAACCTGCAGCTGTTCCGCGACGTCCAGCGGCAAGTGCTGCGTTATCCGCATTTCACGATCTTCGACAGCGTGCACGCCAACGTCGACAACGGCCGCGTCACGCTCGTCGGAAAAGTCACGATGCCGTACAAGCGGACCGACCTCGAGAAGCGCGTCGCGAAGCTGGCCGCGGTAACGAGCATCGACAATCAAATCGAAGTGCTGCCCGTGTCACAGTTCGACAACCAACTTCGGTTTTCGATTGCGAGGGCGATCTACAGCAACCACAACTTCCGGCCGTATGCCTCGATGGTGAATCCGCCGATTCACATCATCGTGGAGCACGGTCGCGTGACGCTCGAGGGCGTGGTGAACAGCCAGGTCGACCGGATGCTCGCGCGATCGATTGCCAGCTCGTTCCTCGCATTCGAGGTGAAGAACGAACTGCAGACAGAGGCCGAGGTCAAGGCAGCGCTTGAAAAGCTGTGAGTGTGACCGCCGCGTCTAAGGTGAAGCGAGACCCGGCCTACGCATGCCGATTCACGGGCGCGACATCGTCGCGCCCGTGCCGTGCCACCCGCCAGACCACCAGACCAAACGTCGCAGCCGCGAGAATGATCGTCGTCCCGAACAGCAGCAGGGTCGAATAGAGAATCGAATCAGGCTCCATGTTGACCGCGATGTCGACTGGCACGCCTTTCAATCGCTCCGCAAGCGGCTGCTCCCACTCGAGAATGTTTCCTCGCCGCACTTCCCGCGACGGCGCGCTGTGAAAGACGATCACGCTGGGAATATGCATTCGAAACGCGACGAGCTCGTTTCCGTCCCAGCCAACGTTCTCGACAGACTTCCCGGCAGCGGCGCCAACAGCCTGCTTGTACTCGAGCAGTTCGCCGCGGCGATCGAACTGATAGGTTGACCAGGAGAACGGCGCCAGGCGGGACAGTTGCCTGATATCGGCCACTTCGAGGCGAACGTGGACGAATGGGCGCCCGTCACGACGTGAAACGCGAACCGAGCTGACCTCGACGCCCGGCCCCCCGAAAAGCTGCCGCACTTTCGCGCGGTCGACCTCCAGGGCCGGATTGGGATCCAGATCGAACCCGCGCAACGCGACGAGGGCAGCCACCGACGAGCTCAGATCCATTCGCGCAGAACCGTCGACATCCAGTCGCAGCTGTTCCTCGTATTCGTACTCCTGGCCAAGGAGGCCGCCACTACCGGAGCAGGCGGCGACAAGGAATGAACACGCGGCAAGCAGCGACAGCAGGCAGGTGCGCGACGAAAACATCGAAAGAATATTATCGTTGGTCGAATGGCTTCTCCGACGTTGTTTCTCATTGACGGCAGCTCGCAGATGTATCGCGCCTACCACGCCTTCCGCGGACGCGGGCTGTCGAACCAGGAGGGGCGCTCGACGCACGCCGTGTACGTGTTCGTCACGATGCTGCGGAAGCTGATCGCCGACCACAAGCCGACCTACCTCGCTGCCTCGTTCGACCTGGCCGGGCGGACGTTTCGAGACGAGATTGCCGCTGACTACAAGGCCAACCGCGTGCAGATGCCGGATGACCTGGTCGAACAAATCAACTGGGTACACGAGGCCTGCGAGGCGATGGGCGTTCCCATTCTCACCGTGCCCGGGTACGAGGCCGACGATGTCATCGGAACCATTGCCACACGCGCTGCCGCCGCCGGACACACCGTCGCGATCGTCTCGATCGACAAGGACTTCTTTCAACTCGTCCGGGACGGAGCGATCAGCGTCTACGACCCGCGAGAGGACGGCGCCTGGTTCGATGAGCAGGGTGTTCTCGAAAAATTTGGCGTGAAGCCATCGCAGGTCGTCGACGTGCTGGCGCTCGTCGGCGACACGAGCGACAACGTCGCTGGTGTGCCCGGAATCGGCAAGAAGGGTGCAACCGATCTGGTCACCCAGTACGGCAGCCTCGACAACCTGCTGGCACACGCGACGGAGCTGAAGGCAAAGCAACGCGAGACACTCGAAACCCATCGCGATCAGGCGTTACAGAGCCAGCAATTGGTCACGATCCACACTGACACACCGCTAGAGTTCGATCTGGAATCGCTGCGCTATCGCGGTGCGTCGCGTGCCCGCTGTTTCGAGCTCTTCACTCGACTGGCATTCAGGACGCTCGTCAACGAGTATGCGCCGACCGCGGACTCGGTTGAGACAGACTACGCACTCATCACGTCAGAATCCGAGCTGAACGCGCTCGTGACGGAGCTTCGCGCGGCGGGCAACTTCGCGATTTACCTGATCACGGATCAACCCGTTGCCATGCGGTCGTCGATCGTCGGCATTGCCGTGTCCACGCGCGACCGCCAGGGGCGATACATTCCAATTGGTCATCGCGGCGATGGGGAGAGAGACGACTTGCTGGCCAGCGCATCCGCACCGGCACAGCTCGACGCAGCACTCGTCCTGCGCACGTTGACGCCACTGCTCGAAGACGAGTCGATTGCCAAACGCGGTCACGATCTCAAAGTCGTCGCACTGGTCCTCGCACGTGCTGGCATCACCCTTCGTGGCCTGGACTTCGACTCGATTCTCGCCAGCTATCTGCTCGACGCGAACCGTTCGAACCACGTGCTCGAGGAGGTCGCGCTCGAGCACCTCGGTTATCGCGCGCACAGCGAGGACGACGTGCGCGGCAAAGGCGCCAAAGCGGTGTCGTTCCAGAACCTCTCACCGGAGGACATTCGAAGCTTCGCCTCCGAACGGGCGGACCTCGCCTGGCAGCTCTCGGGCAGGCTGGCGCCGCTCATCGTCAGCGAGAAGCTGGAACAGGTCTACCGCGAGCTGGAGATGCCGCTCATCCCGGTGCTGCTGGACATTGAACGCGCGGGAGTGCTGGTCGACGGACCGCTGCTGGCCGCGCAATCGCGCCATCTCGAACAGGAGCTCGCTTCCTACACTGCCCGGATCTACGAGCTGGCGCGCGAGGAATTCAACATCAACTCACCTATGCAGCTCGGACGCATCCTGTTCGAGAAGCTCGCGATGCCGGTCGCCAAAAAGACTGGCAAGACTCGATCGGCATCGACAGCCGCCGAGGTACTCGAGGAGCTGGCGGCCGTCCACGAACTTCCGCGCCTCGTCCTGGATTGGCGTGCGTTGCAGAAGCTGAAGAGCACCTACATCGATGCGTTGCCTCTGATGGTTCACCCCGGCACGGGACGCGTTCATACCAGCTTCAACCAAGCTATTGCGGCAACAGGACGTCTCAGCAGCTCCGAACCAAATCTACAAAACATCCCGATCCGCAGCGAGCTCGGTCGCGAGATTCGACGTGCGTTCATTGCCGCGCCGGGTTCGGTGCTGATCTCCGCGGACTACTCACAGATCGAGCTGCGGGTGCTCGCGCATCTGGCGGGTGAAGAAGCGCTGATGGAGGCGTTCCGCATCGGGGAGGACATTCACGATCGGACGGCGGCGCGACTGTTCGGCGCCAACCACGGCCTGAACCGCCACGAGATGCGCAGTCGGTCCAAGATGGTCAACTACGCTGTGCTCTACGGAAAAACACCGTTCACGCTCGCCAAGGACATCAACGTCTCACAGGAAGCCGCACAGGAGTTCATCAACGCCTACTTCACTGGCTTTCCCAGCGTTCGAGCGTTCATCGATCGAACCCTGGAGGAAGCGCGGCAGACCGGTGTCGTCCGCACGATGTTCGGCCGCCGACGGCTCATGCCGAACCTGACCAGCCGCAACTTTCAGATGCGCAGCCAGGCGGAGCGCGAAGCGGTCAACATGCCGATCCAGGGCACTGCGGCAGACATCCTCAAGAGGGCCATGATCGATCTGCACGCGGCGCTGCCAAAGAGCGGACTGAGGGCGCAGATGATCCTGACCGTGCACGACGAGTTGCTATTCGAATGTGTGCGCGAAGAGGCCGACGCCGTGGCCGCGTTCGTACGCGAACGCATGGAAGGCGCCGCCTCCCTCAATGTGCCGCTCACGGTTGACGTCGGAATCGGCGACAACTGGAGAGACGCCAAGCACTGAGCTCATTTCCACTGCTGCTTCAGCAGTTCCCACTCAGTCCTGAGCGCCGTCACCGCCTCCTGAGGGTCGCGCGCCACGAGCGTGCGCGACCGTTCGGGAATCAGCGCCTGCGTGACCAGCCGATCGAGATCGTCGCGCAGGCTCGCCGTCGTCTCGGGCGAGAGCGTGGAGCGAACCCACGCGGCGATCGCCGAATTCCATGCGCCATCGATGTCTCCCGCCCCGCGGGCGGCCACCGCCAGCCAGTAGTTCGCCACCGGGCTGCCCGGGTCGCGTTGAATCTCCTCGTTCATGCGCCCGGTAATGCGCTCGAACACTCGGCCGCGACGATCGGCGGGACGACTCTGAGCCTCGCGGTCGAGCGATGTCGCCCACCAGTCGAGCAACAGCAGTCGATCCCGCTGGCCGAGGAGCGCGGCACGGCTCAGCGCCGTCTCGAACAGTTCCGCTGCAGCGCCGTAGATTTCTCCCAGGTACAACGACTGCCCAAGCCCAACGATCAGATCGACCTGATCGCGTGGCATGAGTGCCGCGGCTCGCACGGCACCAAGTGCGGCGCGCGCCGCGGAAAGATCTTCGGCATCCGCGCGCTGCCGGTACTGTTCGAGGTGTGCACGTGCGACGACGAGGGCGGCTGCGTCGGCCCAGGCGGCATCTTTGCGCACGATCGACGCGGCGTCGATCGCCCCCTCGAAGTCGCCGGCATTGTAGAGCGTCCGAGCTTTGGCCAGGGCGGGCGGCTCGTTCGCCCACGCCTCCTGCCCCATGCCCGTCAGAATCAGTGCCGCGACGATCAGGCCACAGGTACGCATAGCCGGATCGTAGCGCATTCCCCTACAATCTGAAGGCGTGAGTGATCCGGTCATCGTCGAGCGAGCTGCGCACTCGCTCTCGCGATCGCAAATCGATCCCGACGCGCTGAAGGTGCTCTACCGTCTCCATCAAAACAGTCACATCGCGTATCTGGTTGGCGGGAGCGTGCGCGATCTGCTGCTCGGGCGAAAGCCGAAAGATTTCGACCTCGGCACGTCAGCGCATCCGTATCAGGTCAAGCGCCTGTTCAAGAATTGCTGGGTCATCGGCCGTCGATTCCGCCTCGCGCACGTTCGATTCGGCACCAAGACGATTGAGGTCGCCACCTTCAGGCGCAAACTCAGCGCCGAGGAACTGGCCGCGGCGGCCGAGGCCTCGAGCGCTGCCCAGGAGGCGCCAGAGGATGGCAGTCCGTCGTCCGACCGCCTCGCCCATCGCGAGAACACGTTCGGCACGCCCGAAGAGGATGCCTTCCGGCGCGACTTCACGATCAACGCGCTGTTTTACGACATCGCGACGTTCGCCATCATCGACTACACGGGGGGCCTCGAGGATCTGCGGGCGGGGCTGGTTCGCTCGATCGGCGATCCGGCAGAGCGCTTTCACGAAGATCCGGTGCGCATGCTTCGGGCCATCGCGATGGCGGCGAGGCTCGGCTTCACGATCGATGAGCCAATCGATGCGGCCATCGCCGGCAGCCGCGGCGAGATCGCGCGCAGTGCGCCGGCAAGGCTCATCGAGGAGTTTTACAAGCTCCTTCGTTCCGGTGCCTCGGAGCAGGCGTTCCGGATGATGGCCGACCGCAGGCTCCTCGAGCCGATCGCCCACGACCTGCAAAAGGGAGCGGACGAGCGGCTCTGGCGATCGCTGGCCGCGCTCGACGCCTATCGCAAGCGCCACGATGGGGTCCCCGACACGTTGACCAACGCGGTCCTTCTCGGGTCGCTGCTCGTGCCGCTGGGTATTGCCGGCCATCCGCAGGGAACCGTACTGGAACCGGATGGTCGATTGGCTTTGGGGATCCTTCCGCTGGCGCGTCGCGACGTCGAACGGTTCCGGCAGATCCTGGGGCTGCAGCGACGATTGCTCGACGCGCGCCTCTCGCCA
>JALDXQ010000019.1:0-58025 GCA_032156805.1 Acidobacteriota bacterium | reverse complement strand
CGCCCACACGGAAATCGTGTAGGTGGCCGCGGTCGTTGTCGTCCAGGTGTAGGTGGATGTCGTGCTCCAGTTCTGGACCACTTGGGCCGCGCCACCGCCCTGCACCAGGAGGAACTTGTACTGACGCGGTCCTGCGCCACCGGACCCTGAAGCCGTAAACGTCACGGCCGTACCTGTGTTCTGCGGGCTAGCCACATTGGCGCTCAGCGTTGCGCTCGTGACCGGGCTGGGTGGAGGCGTGTTGATCGTATAGGCCACCTGCGCAGAGGCCTGCGCCACATCTGTCGTCACACCCGCACTGCGCGCCCACACGCTCACCGTGTAACTGGCCGCAGTCGTCGGCGTCCAGGTGTAGCTGGACGAGGTGCTCCAGTTCTGCACCGTCTGCGGAGCGCCGCCACCCTGGGCAACCAGGAACTTGAACTGCCGCGGCGCGACACCGCCCGACCCCGCTGCCGTGAACGTGATCGACGTCCCAGTGTTCCGCGGGCTCGCGACGTTCGGCGTCAGCGTGGCCCCCGTCACCGGTGCGATGGGCGGCGTGTTGATCGTGTACGACACCTGCGCCGAGGCCTGCGCCGCATCGGTCGCCACACCTGCGCTGCGGACCCACACGCTCACCGTGTAGCCGGCCGCCGTCGTCGGCGTCCAGGTGAAGCTGGACGTGGTGCTCCAGTTCTGGACCACTTGGGCCGCGCCGCCACCCTGAGCCACCAGGAACTTGAACTGTCGCGGCGCCACGCCACCCGATCCCGTTGCAGAGAACGTGATCGACGCACCGACATCCTCAGGGCTCGCCACATTTGGCGTCAGCGTGGCGCCCGTGACTGCTGCGGGAGCGAGGTTGGCGGTCAGCGTGAGCTGCTGCATGCTCGCATTGCCGGCGCCGTCGGTCGCCTCGACGGTGATCGTGTTGCTCCCGGACGTCAACGTGACAGCGCGGCTCCAATTCGCTGTGTTGCTGCCGGCGGCCGTCGCACCCGTGGACACGCCGTTGACGGTTACCCCAGTGATGCCGCGTCCGCCACGGCTACTGTCAGTCGCAGATCCGCTCACGGTCACGCTGGTCGTTGTGACCGTCTGACGCGAGGTGTGACTACTGATCGTCAGCGTCGGGGCCTGCGTATCGGCCTGCGGCGATGTGACCGTCCACACCCATGTGCGCGACACCGTCACGAGACCGTCATCCACGAACACAGTGGGGTTGTAGGTCCCGGCTGCTGAGGGCGTCCCGGTGATGCGGCCGCTCGTCGAGTTCAGGCTCAGGCCAGGCGGGAGACCCGTGTGGGTAAATTGAAGTGTGTCGCCGTCAGGGTCCGCAACACTCAGGTTCAGCGGCGAGATCGCCGTGCCCGTCGGGTTGCTCTGATTGAGCGGCTGCGTGAAACCCGGAATCGAGAATGTGATCTCCGACGAGTAGGGACTGGTGCCAGCGCCGTTCAGCGCCCGGATGGCGACGTAATGGAGCACACCACTCTTGGGCGAGAAACTGTATGTCGTTGCAGAAGCACTGACCGACGCGAGAGCGACGTTGCAGGACAGGGACGATGTGCCGACACATACTTGATAACCGGTCACCTGATCCGACGCAGGACTCGGGTCCCATGCTGCAGTCACCGTTTGTGCGTGAGCCACCGCTGGTGCCATCACCAGCAGTGTCGTAACCAGTGCGGCCAATCGGTGCCGCACGCGGGGCGTGCGAGTCCTGCCGTGTCGCATGAAGCCCGGCCGTGCAAGCGGCTCGCCAATGGATAAGCTTGGTTCAACTGCTTGCAGATCAATGCGTTAGAGTTCTTCGGCAAACCGAGAGACAGTGTCACGAGACGACGGTCGTGATCTGCGGCTTACGCTCCTGTACTCTTGCCGCCGATTGAATAGTCAGCTTTTCAGAATCGCTGTTCGAGTCAATCGGGCCATGTCGTGGCTTCGACTCGAGCGATCGATCGCACACCGAAGGCGCTCGCAACCGTGTGTCACAATCTCTCTACATGTCCATCGCGATCGCCATCGCCCAGGTCAATCCGACTGTCGGAAATGTGACCGCGAACCTCGCGATCGTCAGGCGCGCAAGGGACGCGGCGGCCGCGGCAAGCGCCGATCTCGTGATCTTTCCGGAGCTCGCATTGGTCGGGTATCCGCCCGAAGACCTGGTTCTTCGCCCGGCTCTCGTCGACGCCGCAGCCAACGCACTCGACACGCTCGTGCGCGAAAGCAGTTCAGGACCCGCGCTGCTCGTGACACTCCCCTGGCGGGAAGGAGGGTGCCTGCACAACGCGGTGGCACTCGTCGCCGACGGCCAGAGCGTCCTTCGCTTCAAATACGAGTTACCCAATTACGGCGTGTTCGACGAGAAGCGCGTGTTCTCTCCCGGCCCGCTGCCGCAACCGGTCACCTTTCGCGATATCCGGCTCGGACTGCCGATCTGTGAAGACATCTGGTTCCCCACCGTCACAGAACACCTCGCACGCCAGGGCGCCGAGTTGCTACTCGTTCCAAACGGGTCGCCATATGAAGTAGGCAAGCTGGATCATCGGCTGGCCCTCGCCCGCGACCGGGCAAGCGAGACAGGTCTCCCGCTGGTCTACATCAATCAGGTCGGGGGCCAGGACGAACTCGTGTTCGACGGCGGTTCGTTCGTCATCAATGGGGATGGCGCGCTCGCTCGCCACTTGCCGGTGTTTCAGGAGGCCATCGTGGTGACGCGATGGCATCGGGTGAACGGCGCACTCCAGTGCGAGGGAACCGAGGAATGGAGCGAGCCTCCGCGATTGAGCGCGAACTACAGCGCCATGATGCTCGGACTGCGCGACTACGTCGTCAAGAACCGCTTCCCCGGTGTGGTGCTGGGCATGTCGGGCGGGATTGACTCCGCGCTGACCGCCGTAGTCGCTGTCGATGCGCTGGGTCACGAACGTGTACGTGGCGTGCGACTGCCGTCGCGATTCACGAGCCGCGAGAGCCAGGACGATGCGGCTGAATCAGCGCGGCTGCTTGGCATGCGACTCGACACCATCGAGATCGGATCGACCGTGACCGCCGCTGAGGGCGCACTGGCCGATGTCTTCAGCGGACGGACACGCGACGTGACCGAGGAGAACCTGCAGGCGCGCGTCCGCGGCTTGCTGCTGATGGGGCTGTCCAACAAGTTCGGTGAGATGCTCGTCACGACCGGCAACAAGTCCGAGATGTCGGTCGGATACGCCACGCTGTACGGTGATATGTGCGGCGGCTACTCGGTGCTCAAAGACATTTACAAGACAGAGGTCTATGCGCTCTCGCAGTGGCGCAACGCCAACCTGCCCGATGGCGCACTCGGGCCTGCGGGGCTCGTGATTCCAGAGTCATCGATCACGAAGGCGCCGACCGCAGAACTGCGCCCCAACCAGACGGATCAGGACTCGCTACCTCCCTACGATGTGCTCGACGCGATTCTCACCGGGCTCGTGGAAGAGGAGTTGAGCGTCGACGAGATCGTTGCGCGCGGATTCGTACGCGAGACCGTCGTGCGCATTCAGCACCTGCTCTACCTCGCGGAGTACAAACGTCGGCAGGCCCCGCCCGGCGTCAAGATCACTCGCAAGAGTTTCGGCCGCGATCGCCGCTATCCGATCACCAACGGGTTCCGAGAATCAACCAGTCGATAATCACAAATCGGCAGATCTAAAATCGTCGGTCTTTGGCCAGGTGGGCGGCTAGCAGCGTTGCCTCGATCATGCTCGACGGATCGGCAGTGTTCTTTCCTGCAATGTCGAAGGCAGTGCCGTGATCGACCGACGTCCGGATGATCGGCAGCCCCAGCGTCACGTTGACCGCCCGCCCGAACGCCAGAAGCTTCACCGGGATCAGTCCCTGATCGTGGTAGCAGGCGATCACCGCATCGAAATCGCCACGCACAGCTCGCCCGAACACCGTGTCTCCCGGAAATGGTCCATCGATCCGGACGCCGCGCTTCTGAGCCGCCTCGATCGCGGGCCGAAGAACTTTGCGCTCCTCATGACCGAGCAGCCCGTGCTCGCCCGCATGCGGATTGAGGCCGGCAACGGCAAGCCGCGGCTGGGGAATCCCGAATCGAGGGAGTTCACGCGCCGACAGGTCGATGACGCCGTCCACCAGTTCACGGGTGAGGGCGGTCGTCACCGATGCCAGCGGAACGTGAATCGTCGCCAGCACCACCTTGAGTGGCTCCGACCAGAACATCATCGCGACACGGGAGCTTCCGGTCAGGTGAGCGAGCAGGTCCGTGTGCCCTTTCCATGGCAGCCCGGCCCGAGCGAACGCCAGCTTGTTCACCGGCGCTGTCGCGACTGCCGCCACGACGCCATTCCGCGCGTCCTTGACGGCATGGCAAAGCGTGTCGAACGCTGCCTGACCAGCGGCGGCCGAAAGTTCTCCGGGTGTGAAGTGGACCTCCGCTGGTGGCCCGTACACAACCGGCTCACAGACTTTGCGGACTCGCGGATCGTCAGCCGCCTTGCGCGCGATCTCCGGGCCGATGCCGGCGGGGTCGCCGGATGTGATGGCGATGCGGGGTTTCATGACGTGGGCTCAGCGCGTCCTCCTGGAACCCGGGGCTAAAGCCTAGAACCGAGCGGCTAGAGTTGCAACACCAGCCAGTCGGCGACGACTTTCGGGCTGGCGTTGCGTTTGAGTGCATCAAGCGCCTTATCAACGGCGGCGTAGGCGCGCAGGCTCCGATGGTGATCGAAGGCTGATGTCAGCTTCTCGAGTTGTGACTCGAGATCCGCGTTGGCCAGCGTTTGTCGATCCGCACGCGTTGCGACAATGCGGAGATCGCGCAGGATCGACGCCAGCGCACGCAGACATGCGGCCATCTGATCGCGGTCGGCGGCAGTCGTGCCCCTGGTTCCGCTGAGATCCCTGACCGCGTCGAGACGACGCGCGGGATCGTCGGTTCGAGCGCTCTGTTCCAGCAGGCGCCGCGCCTCGTCCCTGGCCGTCGTCAGATCGGCCGCGTCGCCAGCCAACGCGCGACCGACGCTGCCGTCGGCATCGGCGGCCGCCGCTTGTGCATCGGCTTCCGAGTACCGGTGATCGCGCACCAGCGCTTGAACGACCTCGCCAGGTGCGAGCGGCCCGAATCTCAGGCGCGGACACCGCGATCGCACAGTCGGCAGCAGTGCATCCGGCATCGACGACACCAGCAGGAAGATCGATGCTGACGGCATCTCCTCGAGAGTCTTGAGGAGAGCGTTCTGCGCCGGCACCACCAGCGCATCAGCGTCGTCGATGATGACCACACGACGACGCCCCTCGAATGGACGATAGCTCGCGCGATCGATCACGTCCCGCACCGCCTCGATCTTGATCGAACCGGTGTCGCCGGGCTCGATCACGATCGCGTCCGGGTGCGTGCCGCGCTCGATGCGGCGGCACGACGCACACTTCCCGCACGCGTCACGTTCGAGTTCATTCGTGGTACGAGGCTCCAGGCAATTGATCGCCTGCGCCACGGCGACCGCCACACGCCGCTTGCCGACGCCAGCAGGACCGGCCAGCAGCAACGCCGGCGGCAGCGTGTCACGCGCGATGGCGCGCGAGAGCAGCGATACGAGACGTCGATGACCGATGATGGTGGAGAACAAGGGAATGCGGTCGGCTAAGGCGGTCCGGCTAAAGCCGGACATTACGTCGCAGCGTCACTGGCTACTTCTTGTTGCCGCCGCCAAAGATTCGTCCCCAGAATCCGCGCTTCTTCGGCTGTTCGGGCTGCGGTGCGGCCTGCGGCGGCGCAGGGGCCGTCGCCTCCGCGCGCGCGGGGGCTGCCTGCGGTGCGGCTGATTCCGACGACGAGGACACGCGACCCGGAGAGACGAGCGCGGCAAGCGCTCTCAGCGGCGACGGAAGAATCCGGCGATGAACCGGGCATGACTCGGTCGGTTCCGTGCCCTGCACGAAGTACTCGGTGTACACGTTCGACCCGCTGGTCTCGCTCTCGCCATGCGCAGCGTGGTCGTTGCACGAGTCGGTGGCCAGCTTTCCGCTCAGGCGGCAGATCGTTGCCGACGTCACATTGTCTGGCGCGCTGAACCACTCAGGACGGTCCTTGCTCGTCGCCGCCGCCATGAAACGGCCCCAGACGGGTGCCGCGAGCACCGACGCGTAACCGCCGCCAATGATCGTGCGAGGCTGGTCGTAGCCGATCCACACGCCGGCGGCGAGTCGCGGCGTGAAGCCCACGAACCACGCATCATGGTAGTCGTTGGTCGTTCCGGTCTTCCCCGCGGCCGGCAGACGGAAGCCGACACTCCGTGCGGGCGCGCCGGTGCCGGCATTGACGACGTCGGCCATCATGTTCGCCATCAGGAAGGCGGTGTCTTCGCTGACACCTTGCTGCGGCTCCTGCTTGGCCTCGAACAGCACCTTTCCATCAGTCGTCTCGACGCGGCGAACCAGGATCGGTGCCTGCACCATGCCGGCGTTGGCAAACGCGGCATACGCCGCGGTCATCGACGCCACGGTCACTTCGCCCGAGCCCAGTGCCAGGGACGGCACACTCGGAACCGAGCCGACGCCGAGTTTCTTCGCGTACTGCACGGCAACGGGAATCCCGACATCCTCGAGCATCCGTACCGCCGCACGATTGCTCGACGTCTTCAACGCCGCACGCATCGTCATCGACGACTCTTCGCTGTGCTCGTCCTCCGGCACCCATTCGCCCTGCAACGTCATGATCGGATCATCGAGGTTCGTGATCAGAGTGCCTGGAGAGAATCCCCGCTCGAGTGCAGCGGCGTACACGAATGGCTTGAACGCTGAACCCGGCTGGCGCTTCGCCTGAGTGGCCCGATTGAAGTTGCTCTGCCCGAAGTCCCGACCACCCACCATCGCGCGAACTTCGCCGGTGCGGGGATCGAGAGCCACCAGGGCGGCCTGCAGAGGGTTCGACTCGTCTGCGTTCTTGCGGCGCTGACGCTTTTCGATATCGGCAATGCCACGCGCGACCTCGGCTTCAGCGGCCTTCTGCATGTCGAGGTCGACCGTCGTGTAGACCTTCAGGCCTCCCTGGTAGACGCGCTCCCAGCCGAAGCGCTGCACGAGGAATCGACGGACTTCCTCTTTGAAATACTGCCCGTATGCTTCGCCGCGCCTGAGCGCGTCGTCCAGCGTTACTGGCTCTTTGAGCGCCGCATCGTAGGCCGCGTGATCGATCATGTCCGCACTGAGCATCGCCCCGAGCGCCACATTGCGCCGCGCGGTGGCTTTCTCGAGGCTCGCGGTCGGCGCGTAACTGGACGGCGACTTCACCAGACCCGCGAGCAGCGCCGCTTCGGAGACGGTAACCGCCGAGGCCGGCTTGCCGAGGTATCCAAGCGAGGCTGCTTCAACGCCGTAGAGGCCGTCGCCGAAGTACACCTTGTTGAGATACAGCTCGAGAATCTGGTCTTTGCTGAACTGCCCTTCGAGCCGTGCTGCGACCACGATCTCTGTCAGCTTGCGCCGGTAGGTCTTCTCCGTCGTCAGGAAACTTTGCCTGGCCAGCTGCTGCGTGATCGTGCTGCCACCCTGGGCGCGCCGACCCTCGCGAAGATTGCTCAACGCCGCACCGGCGACGCGAACGACATCGATCCCGTTGTGATCGTAGAAGCGCTGATCTTCGACAGCGAGAATCGCATTCACCAGATGCGGCGACACGCGCGCCAGCGGGATCTCTATCCGCTGTTCCTTGAAGATGGTGAACGCTGGGTTGTCGGCACGATCGAAGAGCGTCGTGGCCTGGTCCATCGAACCGATGGTGCGCAGCTCCTCAGCCGCCGGCACGGCAACGACGATGTCGTGCACGTACCAGAGTGAGCCGATGATCGCCACCCAGAGTCCCAGCGTGAGCGTGCCGACACCGGCGAGCACGAGGGACGGATGTCGACGCAAGGCGGCCGGCAATTCAGGAGAGAGCTTGATTCGGAGCTTCATCTGTCTCACACAGCTGGCAACGACCGTGCCACGATGTTCCGGTTACCAACGGCTCAGAATACAGACCAGATCAAGGATACCCGACTCCGGCCCCCGAACGACTGTGTCAGCTTTTCACGGTCGGGGTAAATATAGGGTGTCCAGATGTCCCTATTCGGCCTTCAACGCCGCAACGCTGTTGACGCGCGTTGCACGGATTGCGGGGACGCAACTGGCCGTGATTGCAGCGAAACAGAGCGCAATCGTGGTCAGGGCGTAAGTCAGTGGATCGAGCGGGTTGACGCCAAAGAGCATCAGCGTGATCGCACGGCTGAGCAGTGCGCTGAGCACGAGGCCCAGCGCGATGCCGACCAGAGCGGGACGGAGCGACTGACGCAACAGCAAGGCGACGATCGACAAAGGCGACCCGCCGAGCGCCGCACGAATGGCGATCTCGCGACGACGCCGGGTGACGGCGAACGTGACGACGGAGTACACGCCTGAGAGCGCCAGCAGGACAGCCATCGCGGCGTTCCACTGAAGGGACTGCCGACCGAATTCGCTGCCGGCTCTCGCCGTCGCCATCACTTCGGTCATCGGCCGTAAGTCGAGCACCGGAAGATCGGGGTCGATATCGCGCACCGCGACTCTCACGTCGGGCAAGCGGCTGACCGGAGCGTCGTGCGTCGCGACGAAATAGACCAGCGCTCGTCCTGACGATTGCGAGAATGGAACGTACATCTGCCGCACCTGGGGAGAGGTGGGATCGAACGGACGGACATCTTCCACGACGCCAATGACCGTCAGCCACGGCGCGGTCGTGTCCCGTCCAGCCAATCGCAGTCGGCGACCAACAGGATCGACATCAGGCCAGTACGCTCGTGCCATCGATCGGCTGATGACAGCAACTGGCTGTGCCTCGCGCGAATCTCGATGCTCCAACAGACGGCCCTGCAGAAGCGGGATGCTGAGCGCCTCGAAGTATCCCGGCATTACCGTCGTCGTAATCGTCCAGGGACTCTGATCGCTCGGAACCTCAGGACGGTCTTCGAGTGTGACGGCGTCGGTTGGTAAACCCACACCCATGTTGAGCGGGAACCGATTACCGGCACCTGCCGCCTTGATCGACGGCAGGGCCTCGAGCCTCCGGTGAACGTCCATCAGAACGCGAGCGACATCATCCACGTCGCGGTACTTGTACTCGGGCACGTCGAGTCGAAACGTGACCACGTTCTCTGACTCGAAGCCGTAGGGACCCGCAAGGACGTCATTCGCCGCGCGCGCGTAGAGCGCCGTCACGATCAGCGCGATGGTGGCGACCGCCACCTCGAGACCAATGAGTGCGCTCGCCAGCGGACGTTTCTTTCGACCGCTGATCGGACCGCCAGGCGGCTGCTTCATCGCGTCTCCGGCAGTGACCGACGACAGTCGAAGCGCAGGAGCCAGGCCGAACAGCGCGCTTGCCAGCAGTGCGAATCCTGCCGTTACGCCGAGCGTCGCGGGATCGAGCGAGAGGTCGGAGAGGTACGGCGTCCGCGGTCCGAGTACCCTGCGGATCTGGGCAATGATTGGGAGGGCGACGAGTACGCTCAACACGCCACCAACAAGCGACAAGGCCAGGCTCTCGACGAACAGTTGTCGAATGATCCGGCCACGTCGCGCACCGAGCGCGGCACGAATGGCGATCTCGCCTCGGCGCTCCATCCCACGCGCGAGCAGCAGGTTGGCGATGTGCGCGCAGGCGGCTGCCAGCAGCAGTGAGGTCAGTGTCGTGACCAGACCGAAGAACACCTTCTCCCCCGGCCCGAATGGAAGCAATCCGGTCACGAGGATGTCCCATCCGACATTGGTCTGCGGGTGCTCGGCGGCCAGCCGCTGCGCCAGCGCCTGCATCTCGGTCTGCGCGGTCTGCGCGCTGGCTCCGGCGTGCAGTCGCCCGATGGCCATCAGCGTCCGAGCATCTCGCGAGCCCTCGGTGCGGGGCGCTGGGCGCGGAAGCCAGACCTCGACGTCTTTCGAATCGAACCAGAAGTCCTCAGGCATGACCCCAACGATCGTGTGAGGCTGTCCGTCGAGAACGATGTCTCGACCCACCACCGTCGTGTCACCGCCGAATCGATTCCTCCACGCGCGGTCGCTGAGCACCGCGACAGCGGCAGCGCCGTTCGCCGCATCCTGAGGCTGCAGAGCACGGCCGAGCGCCGGAGACACTCGCAGTAACCCGAACAGATTCGTGGTCGCTCGCAGTGCGGGAATCCTCTCGGGCTCGCCAGTCCCGGTCAGCGTGACAGGTCGAATTGCGTACGCCGCGACCTCCTCGAACGAGCGGCTCGCCGCAAGCAGGTCGGCGATGTCGCCTTCCGAAAGTGGCTGCACGAAGATGCCGCGCGCCGTGTTCTGTGACCACATCCGGGCCAGGCGCGGCGGGTCGGCGATCGGAAGCGACGGAAACAGCAGTGCCTTGTTGAAGCTGAACACCGTCGTGTTGAAGCCGATGCCCAGCGCAAGAATCACGGTGGCACCGACCGTAAAGGTGGGATTGCCACGAAGCGCACGGAAGCCGTCGCGGATATCCTGCGACAGCGCATCGAGCGCCTCGCGCCGCGTCGCCGCCGTCATCGAATCTTCGTCGACGCTCACGCACTCGGATCGAACGATCGCCACGTTGCCGAAGCGTTTGGACGCCTCGGCCCTCGCCTGCTCGGGCGTCATGCCGCGCGCAACGAAATGCCGCACGAGCTCTGCGAGGTGAAAGTCGATCTCGGCGTCGACGTCGGCAGGCGGATCGGCGCCCCAGAATCGAAGGTAGCGCCGCCACATCGGAATGTTCCCCACGTTCGCGCCTTCACGTTGTCTGAAGAACCTTGAAGACGGCGTTGGCGAACTCCGTCCAGCCCGAGCTCTCGCGCTGGAGGTATTCGCGGCCGCGACGCGTCAGCTTGTAGTACTTGACCTGCCGATTGTTGTCGGAGATTCCCCACTCCGCTTCCAGCCAGCCACGACGCTCCATGCGATGCAGTGCGGGATAGAGCGACCCCTCTTCGAGATGCAGCACGTCGCTCGTCACATCCTCGAGCCAGCGCGCGATGCCGAAGCCGTGCTGGCGTCCGTGGGCGAGCGCCTTCAGGATGAGGAGCTCGACGGTCCCGCGGAGCAGGTCCGGGTTGCGTGCAGCCAGGTCTCCCATAGACAGTTTATGTGAGAAGCACTGTAGCGCCGTTCCCATAGACTGTCAATGGGAGTAGTCCGGCCAAAGCCGGACACTACGGGGGATCAGCCCGGCTGAAGCCGGACACTACGGGGTCGGCCAGGCTCTAATCGTTCAGCGCGACGAGAGGATCGATTTTCGTCGCCCGACGAGCCGGGACGGCGCAGGCCGTGAGGGCCACGAGCGTGAGCATGGCAGTCACGAGAACCAGGACGCCGGGGTTCGAGGCCGTCACGCCGAACAGCTGACCCTCGAGCGCACGCCGGAGCATGAAGGAGCCCAGCCCGCCTGCGAGCAGACCGATCCCGACGAGCAACACTCCTTCACGCAACACCAGCGTGAAGACGCCGGACGCACTGCTGCCAAGCGCGACTCGAATGCCGATCTCCTTCGTACGCTGCGTCACGAGGTAGGCGAGCACGCCGTAGATGCCAATCGCCGAGAGAAACAACGCCACGAACCCGAAGGCGACCGACAGGAGCGCCGGCGAGCGTCGCCGCGCCAGCGACCGCTCCGTCCAGTAGGTCATCGGCCGCATCTCGAACACCGGAAGCTGGGCATCGACGGCCGCGACCTCGCGCCGCAGCGCACCCGACAGCGCGGTCGGATCACCATCGGTCCGCAGCACGAACGTGAGATCGTCCTGAGGTTCCTGCGCAAGCGGGATGAAGTACGCGCCCACACGATCGTCTCCGTCCGCGAGATTGCGCAGCTTCATCTCCGCGACAACGCCAACGACCGTCATGAACTCGGTCTTTGCCGTTATCGCCATCGGCGTATCCCCATCGTCGCTCGGTCGATACATCCGCCGGCCGAGAGGATTTTCGTTCGGCCAGAAGCGTCGCGCCAGCCGATCGTCGACGATGATGACGCGTGGAGCCGTCGCAGTATCGCGCTCGTTGAAGAATCGGCCAGCCACGAGTCTTACCCTGATGGCTTCGAAATAGCCGTCCGACATGCGGACTTCCGCAGGCGCCAGCAATGACTCACCAGGCTGCGCTGTGTAGCCCTCGGCCATGATGGCCGATGCGCTCGCGCTGTTGCCAAGCGGAATACTGTCGGCCGCGCCGGCTGCCGTCACGCCCGGCAGCGCTCGAACACGTCGCAACGCTTCATCGGTAAACCGCCTTCGGGCAGCTCGCTCGCTATATCGTGATTCAGGAAGCGACACGGCGCCGGTCAACACACCTCCAGTCCTGAACCCTGGATCAACGGCGAGAATTCTCTGGAGACTGGCAAAGAGCAAACCAGCACCCACGAGAAGCACAAACGCGGACGCCACTTGCGCAACAACCAGCCCGCGCCGGAACGATTGCGCGCCGCGGCCACTTGTCGCCGATCGGCCTTCTTCCCGAAGGACTCCTACGATGTTGGCGGACATCGTTGCCGCGACGGGAATCAAACCAAGGAGAAGACCGATGGCCACGGCCGCCGCCAGCGTATACATCACGACGACCCGGTCGAGTCCGATGTCCTGAGCGCGCGGCAACTCCTGCACACTGAGGGCATCCATCGCGAGCAGCGCAGCGCTGCCGATCGCAATGCCGGCAATGGCTGCTCCCGCAGCCAGTAGTAAGTGCTCGAGGATCAGTTGACGCGTGATCTGCCACCTGCCGGCGCCGAGCGCGAGACGCGTGGCCAGTTCCTTCAACCTGCTGCGGGTCCGCACGAGCGCCAGGTTGGCGACGTTGACGCACCCGATGAGCAGCACGAAGAGCGAGCCACCCCACATCAGGTAGAGCGTCGCCCTCACGTCCTTGACCATCTGGTCCTGGAGCCGACTGACAACAGTGCGGAAGCCAGCATTGATGACCACTTCCTTGAACTGCGGGAAGCGATCGAGGTTTGCGACGTTCAACGCATCGATCTGCGCTTGCGCCTGCTGCAACGTCGCGCCCGGCTTCAGCCGCGCGATGTAGAGCGCGTTGTTGCTGTGGCGCGAATTGTCCGACCTCTGCTCCACGGTAAACGTCATCGGCGTCCACAACTCCATGTCGTCATCGGTCGGCCGGAACCCAGGCGGCATGACACCGACGACCGCATAGGGGCGTCCGTCGAGACGAAGTTCGCGCCCCACCGCCGAGGGGTCACCGGCAAATCGTGCACGCCAGAACGAGTCGCTCAGCACGACCACGAACTCGTGTCCGATCTCGCCCTCCTGGTCGGTGAAGGTCCGTCCAAGCTGCGGCTTCACACCCGCGACTCTGAAGAAGGACGGCGTCACGGTCATCGCTTCCACACGCGTCGGCGTTCCACCCTCGTCGACACTGCGATCGTCGCGCCTGAACATCGCCTGCTCCGCGAAGACGGTCACGTCGCGCAGGCGGTCGAAGTAGTCCGGAACCGCTGCCCCTATCGGCTCGTGAATACCCGCGCCCGGGTAGACACTGCCGGCCACGACGATGCGCTCGGAGTCTGGCATCGCGAGCGGTTTCAGCAGAACGCCGCGAACCACTGAAAAGAGGGCGGCGTTGGCACCGATACAGATCGCCAGTGTCAGGAGGGCGGTGGCCGTGAACACCTTGTCTCTCCGGAGCAGCCTGAGGCCGACGCGCAAGTCCGTGAACAGCGTGCTCATCATGTGCGTATTCGACGGGTACTGGCGGGAGGACGTTCCTGACAGCGTCTTTCTGCCGCGCTTCGCGCGGCGGACCTCTGCAAGTCGGCGAAAGGTGTCCTGAACCGGCACGCTTTGTGATGAAGATCTCGAAGATGCGATTCAGGCGCGTCGCCCGCGTCGTCATTCCGATCGTGGTGCTGATTGCTCCGGGGTGTGCGGCCCGGTCGAAAGCACCCGCGACTACTCGCACTTCCAGCGCAATTCTCGAGGTTCGCGAGGGGCTGGCGTCGTTCTATGGCCCAGGATTCCACGGCAAGGAGACCGCGAGCGGCACCAAGTTCGACATGAAATCGATGGTGGCCGCCCACCCGTCCTATCCTTTCGGGACTGTCGTTCGAGTTACGAATGTAAGGAATGGACGTGCGGTCGAGCTTCGCATCGTCGATCGCGGCCCGGCCCGGGGTCCCCGGTCGGAGGGCGTCATCATCGATGTGTCCCAGGGGGCGGCAACCAGTCTCAACTTCATACGTGCCGGCCGCACGCCAGTCCGCGTCGAAGTGCTTCGCTGGGGAAACTGACACTCGACCACGGAACCGCGTCTCACCGCGACGCGTCGAAGTGCGCATGAGATCGATTCTCGCTGGCCTGGGACTCCTGGGAGTTGCCCTCGCGGCGCAGTCGCAACCCGAGCGCATCACTCCTGACACTGTTGGTCGGCTTGCGATCGCGTGGTCGTACGACACGCGAGAGTCGACTGCACCGCTTCGTCCCGGTACCGATCCGCCATCGTTCGAGGCCACACCTGTCTACGCGGACGGGAGACTGTACTTGTCTACGCCGGGCGGTCTCGTGATCGCTCTCGATGCCGAGACAGGCAAAGAGATCTGGCGAGTCGACTTGCAGATCGCGCGAAACAGCAACTACAGCGATTTCGCCAGTCGTGGCGTGACTGTGACTGATGCCCTCGTGTATGCCGCAACCGTTGATGCGCGTCTTGTCTGCCTGAATCGTTCCGACGGCAGCTTCTGCGATCGGTTCGGCACGCGTGGTCAGATCGATCTCACGGCGGGGTTGCGACGGAAGCCGGAGTATGCCGGCGAGTACGGCGTCACATCGCCGCCTGCCGTGTATCGCGATCTCGTGATCGTCGGTTCGTTTGTCGCGGACAACAGCCGCGCGCATATGGCTTCCGGCGAGGTGCGTGCCTTCGACCGCAGTTCAGGAGCGTTGCGATGGACGTTTCACCCGCTGCCCGAGAACGTGAATGCCGGCGGCGGCAACACCTGGGCCCCAATCACGGTCGACGACACGAACGGACTCGTGTTCCTGCCGACGGGCAGTCCAAGCCCCGACTACTACGGCGGGCTCAGGCCTGGTGACAATCGAAACGCCAACGCTGTCGTTGTTCTGCGCGCGGCCACAGGCGAGGTCGTCTGGACGTTTCAGACCGTGCATCACGATCTCTGGGATTACGACGTCGCATCGCCGCCGCTTCTCTTCCCGGGTGCGAAAGGCGCAGCAGTCGCAGTCGGGTCGAAGACCGGCCATCTGTTTCTTTTCGATCGCCTCACCGGCCAGCCGACGTTCCCCGTTCGGGAACGCCCGGTTCCAGCCAGCGACGTGAGCGGTGAGATCGCGTCAGCGACGCAGCCCTTCCCGGATCGGCCAGCGACACTGGCTCCACAGCAGATCACCGAGGCAGACATCTGGGGCGCGACTCCGCAGGATCGGGACACCTGTCTCGCCACCTTCCGCACTCTTCGTCACGAGGGCGCGTTCACGCCACCCAGCGTACGCGGCAGTCTCGTCGCGCCCGGCAACATTGGCGGTCTGCACTGGGGAGGGATGGCGTGGGATCCGACGACACGCACGATCATCGCCCCGGTTAATCGGATTCCGGCCGTCGTCCGACTGATCCCGAGCGCAGACTTCGAACAGACGAGAAAGGGCAATCCCGGCATCGAGATCACTGAACAGCGTGGCGCTCCGTTCGCCATGTCGCGACAGTTCTTCCTGGCGCCTTCCGGTGTCCCCTGCGTCGCACCGCCCTGGGGCGAACTCGTGGCCATCAACGGCGACACCGGCGAAACGGCGTGGCGAACGACACTGGGCGACTTGCGCGGCGCGCTCGGGCTCACGTCTCTGCCGCCAACGGGGGCTCTCAACCTGGGCGGCCCGATGACGACGACAACTGGGCTCGTGTTCATCGGCGCGACGATCGATCCGTATATGCGAGCGTTCGAGACGACGAGCGGGCGCCAGGTCTGGGAAGGGCAACTGCCGACCGGCGCAAGGGCAACACCGCTTCTCTTCAGGACCGAGAGCGGGCGCGAGATGGTCGCGATCGCGGCCGGCGGCTTCGATTCGCCGCTCTCGAAACTCGGCACGACGCTCGTCGTCTTTGGAATAGGGAATTAAAGACTGACTGAGTTCTTAGATTAGCGTGCGTTGCGAAATTACTGCTCGCGGGTGGCGCCGGACGGGGCCGCCCCGCCCGCCGCGCAGGCGCCTCCCCCGTTGCCGTGCCTTTGGCGCCGAGGACGGGTGGGGCTGTCCGGCGACAGGCCCCGCCATCAGTAATTTCGCAACGTGCTCTTAGATTAGTCATAAAACGCGGGCGACTTCTTCAGCTTCTCGATCGTCGCGAAGTCGTGCTCGATCCAGATCGTCGTCTTTGTCTTCGTGAGGTACTCCTCGATCATCGCGCGCGACGCGGCCGACTGCTGGACGTTGAACTCGTTGTCCGGCGGCGCGCGACGCAACGTGCGCTCGGGCGGATAGTGATACAGATCGCCGCCGAGCATGATGCGGCCCGTGGACGCGAGCCGAAGAACCAGCACCTGGTGTCCCGGCGTGTGACCGGGCGACGCCTTGATGACGACGGTCCCATCGCCGAAGACGTCGTGCTCGTCAGTCTTGATCGCAACCCACTTGCTGCGTTCGAGTGAACTATAGAAGCTCGGCTCGACACGTTCATTCCCGGGCTTCCACATGAACTCGCGCTCGGCCGGCGTCACGAGCCACGTCGAGGACGCAAAGAGGTTCAGGTTCGCCGAGTGGTCCTTGTGCGCGTGAGAGATCGAAACGTAAGTGATGTCGGCGGGTGCGTAGCCGATCTCTGCCAGCTGACTTGTCAGCGTCCGTTTGACTAACGCCGCGGCCGTTGGATTGACGTCGTAGCGCGCGCCGGCCGCTCCGGCCTTCTCCACCGTCGCATCAGGGATGACACCCACGTCCCACATCAGTGTCCCCTTCGGGTGGGCGACGAGGAAACACGGCACCGGCATCCGCGTCTCACCGACTTCTTTCACCGTCACGTGATACCGCGTGACGCCCTCGGTCGTCATCGTGAGCATCCCGCAGTCGAACACGTACAACCTGGCGGTCTTGGGAGGCGAGGCCCCCCGCGGGGCTGGAGTCTGAGCGGCCAGCGCGCCGCCGGCGCAGAGCAACAGCACGATGAGCACGCGCAACATCACGGCACCTCCTCGAGGGCGCCGATTATAGCCGCACAGGCAGTCTGCATTTCCTGCTGATATGGCTTCGAACCCCCATCGCAAGAAGTGCGACGGGATCAACGTGGTCACTCTGGTCGTACGCGTTCTCCGAACAAAACCACGATGCCGCCTCCTGGCATCGCGACTGCAAAGCGAGGAGGCTGGAGCGACGCATGTTGATCAAGGTCTATAGCGGTACCGTTTCGCATTCGGGCCGCAGCCTGTGCGAGACCTGTCGAAACGCCACGATTACTCGTGGGCCGAGGCTCGAGGATGAGATCGTTCGGTGCGAGGCGCAACCGATGAGCCACCCGGTTCTCATCCGGTTCAAAGTCACTGAGTGTTCTGCTTACCTTGACGCCCGCCTGCCAACCTACGCACAGCTGCTGGAGCAGGCCTGGATCCTCAGGCCACACAGTGGCCGGCGTTCGGCGGGATTCGTGCGCAGCAGCGACCTTCGCGACGACGAGCTCCGCGATCTGATGGCGGAATTGCGCGACTCGGAGTAGGCGTGAGGTCCGAGCCTCGGGTACGAATCGACGAAGGCAAGCGAATGTCCAGCTTCACGTCGATCAGCATCAACTGCTCGCATGCGCCGCCGAGCTCGCGTTCAGCTTCAGCGAGCCGGCTTTGCAGGAGTTGCTCGAAGTCGTCTTGTCGACGGCGTAACTTTTCGCTGGAAAGCTGTCACTTCCTGTTCGCCTGCCTCTGGTGCCTGACTTCGGATTGGAGTGCTGGTCAAGCTTCACCTGCGCAGTGACCATGCGCACTGGAGCCAATCCGAACACCGCGAGCAGACGCAGCGAGGCTTGTCTTACGATTCTCGCGAGTATACTACGGTGACCGGCCGGCCCCCGGGCGCGAATGCGACTGATAGACCATCGGGCTACACGCAGCGGCTGCGACACCTCAAACAGTTTTCCGTGGATACGCTGGTCACTTGCGGCGAAGCTTCGCGATGCCGATCCGAGGCGGCGCCGCGGCGTCCCAGGCGAAGGGCGAGGCACGGCAACTTTTGAAACGGACCGAGACCGACGAGACCTCGCGAAAGGACTGTCCGACGCAAGCAAGCATCCGCATGGGAAACTCTGAGCGGCCCTATCTCAGCGTCGTCGTTGCCTCGCGAAACGACGGATACACCGGAAACATGCTGCGCCGTCTTCAGGTGTTCGTGGAGTCGGTCGTGGCGCAGGTAGAGCGGTTCCGGCTTTCCTCGGAGCTGATTCTGGTCGATTGGAACCCGCCACCTGATAAGGAGCTGTGGGAAGCGATTCGATGGCCTGCGACGCTCCGAGCCTGCACGATCCGGGTCATCACGGTCCCGCCTCGACTGCATGACCAGTTCCCGTTGGCGAGCAGCCTACCGATCCTGGTCCATCGCGCACGGAACGTCGGGATCAGGAGGGCACGCGGCCTCTTCGTGCTGCCCACGTCACAGGACATTCTGTTGTCGGACGAGATCGCCGAATGGATCGGCCGGCGCGAGCTTGATCCAAGCAAGATGTACCGGGTGGCCCGACGCGACGTGCCCGAGAACGCGCTCGATTACGACTCTCACGAAGAGCGCCTGGCCTACTGCCGGGAGCATGTGCGGGTCGTGCACGAGCGGATCCCATCGCATCGGATCTCGAGGCTGCCGGACCTGTTCACCAATGCGGCCGGCGACTTCACGATGCTGTCGCGTGACATGTATTTCAACCTGCGCGGCATTCCCGAGGAGCGTGAGTTTCACTCGATGCACTTCGACAGCATCTTCTGCTTCATGGCGCACGCGGCGGGAGCGTTAGAGCACGAGCTCATGGATCCCCTTCGCATCTACCACGTGGATCACGGCACACCGTCCTGGCGTCCTGCCACGAGTTGGCTGGCACGTGTCGCTGCGCGCGTACCGCCATCTCTCAGACGGTCCAGACGCGTGAGCTCGTTGCTGAAGCGAATCGCCAGGCCGAGAAGCATGATGGATCGGCAACACGTCCCGCATCTGGACTGTTCGACGAAGGCTGGGCGAGCGCAGTACGAAGCGCTGATCCGGCGTGTCGTCCTGAAGCCGGAGGCGTTTCGTTACAACGACGTGGACTGGGGAATGGGAAAGTATTCGCTGGAAGAGCGCGTGCTCGGCCCCGCTCCACTCAAGGCAATACCCTGACGCTGCCGCTCGCGAAGCCAGGCGCCCGCACACCTCGCAGCGCAACCAACGGTGGGACTGCTCGTGTGTCCCACTCGAGCCGGAAGCGCTGGGGTCCGACAGAGACAACGGGCGCGTCACCCAATCCCCAGTTTGGCGGATTCTCGTACAAGATCTGCTTGCACCAGTCGGCACCCCACGGCGCATCGTGCGGATGATCGCGATAGGCAGCGCGCTGCGCGTCGAAGGTCCCCTCGCCAACGTGAAAGACGTTCAGTCCCGTATCGGTGAGCAGCAACCCCTGCGCGCGGGCGCGATAGCAGAAGTTCGCGTCGATGTGAAGCGTGGCGGCTCGAAATACCTCGTTGAACCCCCGCAGGTTGTGAAAGCTGAAGCGATCGAGCAACAGGAAGTCACCCGAAGAGTCGGTCAGAAAGGGCGGCTCAAGCACGTGTATCGCCAACTGGTTGCGTGGGTCGGAGAGGGTACCGTCATCGACGTTCGTGCAGTCCCGTTGCGACGCTAGATCGACTCGTGTGGCACGATACAGCACCATCGGCGTGAGTGCCCGGCGCGCAAGCAGGTTCACGACACCACGACTGAGATAGATGTCAGTGTTGGTTGCCAGCACGAAGCTGCCCGTCGTGTGGCGGATGCCGACGTTCTTGGCAATGAACTCGTGGAACTGGATGCGCGGATTCTGGCTGAAGGCCTCGTGGTAACGCACGTCCACTTCGTACGTGGTCAGCCGCGGGCTCACCTCGGCAACACGCTCCCGGAGCAGATCTGCCAGGAGCGGGCGGCCCGCGACCGGCCGCCACTCGACGAAGATCAGCTCGTAGTCGACCCGGAAATCGGTCAGGAGGCGATGGTTGTATGCGACGGCTGCACAGAGCCGGTCGTTGAAGTCCCCGCCGAAGTTGTCGTTGCGTCCGGTCAGGACGATCGAGACGTAGGGGGCCAAGTGGGAATTCACCTGTCAATGGTAATTCGGCGACTCGAACTTGCTGGAGGCGAATCGCTGTGGCACCCGTCGATCAGGCGAGCGAGCTGCGCAAGGTTGGATGAGGCAAGTTCTCACGTACGCGTGTCGACCACCACAGCCGCGATGCTCTCGCTTCGAGATTGGAGCACCAGTCGCTTTTGGCTTCGTCGGGAAGCTGCCTCGCAATGTCATGGATCTCGATCAGGCGGGTCGAACGCCGCGACAGTTCGCTGAGCTGCTCCTTTGCCATCGACAGATCAGCGGGCAGTCCGCGACGCACGAGCAGTCTCGCATAGTTGAGAATGTACTCGGCAAACCCAGGGTCGAGTCGGACAGCCTGCTCCGCGTAGAACAGTTCGCTGTGCGGGCCTGGACACTCCGTCGCGTACCTGCTGCGGTAATGGTTCAACGCTGCGAGAATGATGGCGATGAGGCTCTGGACGATGTCGCTGTCGGCGGACGCGAGCGATCGCGTCACGGTGTCGAAGTACCGGCGGTAATTGAAGAAGGATGGGCAGAAGTCCCAGGGCAATACGTCGTCGAGGGGATGCAGTCGCCAGCTCTGGGCCGATGCATCCAGGGTGGTGTCGACCAGCCCTATGCCCTGACGCACATGAACCGGATCGCCGAAGTGCAGCAGCGCCCGCACGAGATTGAAGCGCACCACCAGCGCGTCGGGACAAGCCTCCATGGCACGCTCCAGCGGCGCGATGGCGTCGCGTAGCCACCCCGCGCCCACATCGTCGTGATAGTGGGCAAGCAGGCGCTCGCGGGCGAGATCGTTCAACAGTCCGACCGAGTGGTCAGCCTCTAGCCGTTCCTCGATACGCGCGGCCGATCGGGCTGCCCAGTCCATCAACAGACCCTTCCCGAAATCGCTCGATGGCAACCAGCCCTTCTGCACGACGGGTCGCTTCTGCAGCATGCGCTCCGGCGGTGGATCTTCCCGCGGCCTGCGAGGTCGCGCGGCGAGGAACGTGAGAAAGCGGAAGTACTGTGATGCGACGCGCTCGAGCGCGAATTCGCGCCTGATGAACTCGGCACCGCGGCGGGCTTGCGCCAGGAACTCATCCGATCGCTGAAGCACCTCTTGGATGACTGACGACAGGCGTTTCCCTGGTCCATAAGAAACGACACCTTCCCGATCATCCACAAAGAGCCGAAGGACGCTTTCTTCCTGTACCGCGACCACGCATCCCAGTCCCAGCGCCTCGAGGCCTCGTGTTGGCAGCGCCCCTGCGTGGCGAATGAACGTGCAACACAGCTTCGACTTCGAGAGATGCTTGTAGTACACGGGCGGCTCCTCGAACCCCTGCACCATCAACGTGCGCGCATCTGGAACATCGAGCACGTCGAGAACGATCGCTTCCTTGTCGTCATGGTACGGATGCATCACTGTACCGGACAGGAAGACGTCGATGTCGCGATGGCCTTCCGGAAGATCGGGAAAATCAGATGGCACACCGAACACCTTGGGGAATACCGAAACGGGCACGGCGACGGCACCGCTGAGGCCGCGCCACTCCACATGATCGAGGACGACGAGCTCATCGAATAGCTCGAGCCAGGGCGCTACTGTCTGAATGTGCAGATCGAAGTCGCTCGAGTGACCGAGAACCGGACAGCCAAGAGTGCGGATGTTCGGCGGGATCAGATGCCACTCCAACATCTCTGCCGCATAGAAATCCGGCTGCACGCCAGCCGGAATCAATGTCCTGACGTCCGCATACAGCTGGTTATGAATGTCATCCGGATGAAAGCTGACGTTCAGGAGGCGAAATGCCGGATCCTTCAAATGAGTCAGGATGTCCCATGGGCCTCGCCGGTTCCACGGGAGTTGAGCCAGTACCGTGATCGGATGCTTCACGATCAAGTTGAGCAGGCGCCGAGCATGTGCATTCTCGCAGCGCCCAAGAACGTGACGGGCTCGATCGTCGTCGCCAGCGATCCATGAGGCGACGCCGCTGAAGAACATGGCGTCAGGATGGGTGAATCGTGCCAGGGCGCCAGCTGCATCGGCTGGATGACCGATGAGACCGAGACTGGCCCAATACTGCCAGCTATCGGGGGAAAGTTGACGGACGGCAGAGAGATAGTCTCCGCCTGCGAAGGCGCCGTCGACCTCGTGCATTCAGTTCAGATGGGACCTGCAATCGCGCGCCGTGATGCGCCTACCAGAACCTCGGCCTCCACAGGTGGCGTCAGACGCGGCTGCACAGCGTAGTCCTTGCAGGAATCGAAGAAGATGATCCGGCTGCCGGTGGACTCGAAGCGAAACGGGACGTGGGCCAGCTTGTCGAGGCGTGCGCGTATCTGCTCGTGATCCGCAGGACGGGCGAACAACAACATGAATCCCCCACCACCCGCGCCGATCAACTTGCCGCCAAGCGCCCCGGATGCGCGTGCCGCGGAGTAGATCTGATCGATGATGGGATTCGACACCCGCTTGCTCAGGCTGCGCTTTGCGAGCCAGCTCTCATGAAGCAGACGACCAAATGAACTGAGGTCGCAGTTTCCCGACAGGATCCGACACCCTTCCTCGACCATGCTGCCCATTGTGCGCAGCTGCTTCTCGATGCTAGCCAAATCGGAAATGTAGCTTTGTGCGATCGTTGCGGCCGTGCGCTTGATGCCGGTGTAGAAGAGCATCAGATGCGAATTCAACGCCTCGACGCGCTCGGGAAGGAGCGTCATAGGGGTCACGCGTATTTCGCCGTCCGACAGGAATTCGATCCGCTGACAGCCGCCATGCGCCGCCATCACCTGATCCTGAGAACCGACGATTTCCTTGAGGCGTACCTGTTCCAAGTGGATGGCTTCGTGAGCCAAACGTTCCTTGGCAGGAATCGATCCCCGCAACCCGTGGAGCGCATGAAGCAAACCTACGACGAACGACGAGCTCGAACCCAGACCACTGCGCGCCGGGAGGTCACCGTCGTGGTGAATTTCAAGCCCCTGCTCGAATCGGAGGTAGCGCAGGCACTCGCGAACCGCGGGGTGCTGGATCTCGTCGATGGTCCGGCAGTTCTCGATGCGTGAATAGACGACTCGAAAAGTGTGATCGAAGAAAGGCGGCAAGTATCGTGCGGAGATGTAGCAGTACTTGTCGATGGTCGTAGCAATTACCTGACCGCCGTAGTGCCGGTACCAGGACGGATAGTCCGTCCCTCCGCCGAAGAATGAAATCCTGTATGGAGTGCGACTGATGATCATTTGATCATTTGCGCCGAAGTCGGCTGAGTGTAGCATGCAAGATCGATGTCGCCTCGCACCGTTTCTGTATCAATTGCTCAACAACCCGCGAGATTTCGTGGGTGCGACCTCAGCCAGGAGCACGAGCGTTACATAGCTCAACACTCCCATCTCCGCGAACATGGACGGCGTCCGTAGTTCCTCCGGTGCGAAGTGCACAAGTTCCATCTCCTCGAGATCGCCCGAGTCGGGATCGCGCTCGCGACGGCAGCCATCGATTCGGAACAGGTGCGCGACGTTGCAGCCCTGGTTTGCGTTCGTCACGAAAGAGCCCAGTGATGCGAGCCGCGAGCCGCGATATCCAGTCTCTTCGAGCAACTCACGCTCGGCCGCAGTCGCCGGGTCCTCTCCCGGTGCCACGTAACCGCCCGGAAACGTCAGGCACACCCGCCCGACTCCATGTTTGTACTGCTTGAGGATGAGCACCTGGTTCTCGTCGGTCACCGCGTAGACGAGGGCATAGTCGCCCATTCGCGCGGTGTAGAAGTCGGGTATGACCCGGCCGTCGGGAAGCAGCACCGTTTCCCGGACGATTTCGCGAATGGGGCCGGCGGAGAACTCGACGTGACGGTCCACTGTCGTCCAGGGCTTCAGGATTGCCATAGGTTGTGTATAGTCTCAGAATCTTTCCGCTCGGAGTCGTTCGATTCATGACGCCAACCGGCGACCTCGATCTCGTCCTGGTCAATCCGGGTGCTCGCAAGGCCATTTACCAGTCGCTCGGCACGAGATTGACTGCGGTCGAGAATCCAATCTGGGCTGGCCTCATCGCGACCTTCGTGCGGCAGCGAGGCTACAGCGTCGAGCTAGTTGATGCCGAGGCCGACGAGCTGGCGCCATCGGCGATCGCCGAACGCGTCGAAGCGATGCGGCCGCGGCTCGTGGCGATCGTCGTGTACGGTCACCAGCCGTCAGCGTCCACGCAGAATATGACCGGTGCGAGCCTGGCGTGCACCGCGATTCGCGAGCGTGTCCCAGGAGCGCGAATCCTCATGCTCGGTGGGCACGTCGCGGCACTCCCCGAGCGCACCTTGACTGAGGAAGCATGTGACTTCGTCGCGCACGACGAAGGTCTGCACACGATCGTCGACCTGCTCGAGGCCGATCGCCAGGGCGATCGCGCGCTCGACAAGATCCGCGGGCTTGCGTACTGGCACGATGGATCGCTCCGCCAGGTCCGCTCGAACGCCGCGGCGCCGCTCGTCAAGGACCTCGAGCATGACATGCCGGGCGTCGCGTGGGACCTGCTTCCGATGCGCAAGTACCGGGCGCACAACTGGCATTGTTTCGGGCACCTCGAGCGGGAGCCCTATGCAGCGATCTACACGACGCTGGGCTGCCCTTACAAGTGCTCGTTCTGCTGCATCCAGGCGCCGTTCAAGGCGGGCGAGAAGGAGCTGGGGCTGAAGGAGACCGTGAACTCGTACCGGTTCTGGAACCCGCAGCGGGTCATCGAGGAGATCGATCTGCTGGTGAACACCTACGGCGTGCGCAACATCAAGTTCGCCGACGAGATGTTCGTCCTGAACGTCCGCCACGTGTCGGGCATCTGCGACCTGATCATCGAGCGGGGATACGACCTGAACATCTGGGCCTACGCCAGAGTCGACACGGTCAAGGACGGCATGCTCGACAAGCTGAAGCGCGCGGGTTTCAACTGGCTTGCCTTCGGCATCGAGGCGGCAAACGATCGGGTGCTGAGCGACGTCGACAAGCGTTACGAGATCGAGCAGGTCTACGACACGATTGCTCGCGTCAAGGCGGCCGGGATCAACATCATCGGCAACTACATCTTCGGGCTTCCCGAGGACGATCTCGCGAGCATGCAACAGACGTTCGACCTTGCGCTCGAACTGGAGACCGAGTTCGCCAACTTCTATTCCGCTATGGCGTATCCGGGGTCACCGCTTTATCGTCAGGCGCTGGCCAACGGCTGGCCGCTCCCGGCTGCTTGGAGCGGATACTCGCAGCACGCTGTCGACACCCTGCCATTGCCGACCAAGCACTTGCCCGCGAGCGAGGTGCTGAAATTCCGCGACCACGCGTTCCACCGGTACTACACGCACCAGCCATATCTTGATTACGTCCAGAAGCGATTCGGTGCCGAGACCGTCAATCACATCCGCGCGATGTCGTCACACACGCTCGAACGGAAATTTGCTTCCGACTGAGCCCGTGGAACGTACGGGATGCGTCTACGTGGCAGGCGCCGACACCATGATCGGCGCGGCAATCATCACGGCGCTGCGCCGTGACGGGTTCGATGTCGTCGATGGGGCAGGCGACGTCGCTGTGGAATACGCTGCCGGCGTCCGGAGTTTCTTCGAACGTCGCCGGCCGCAATATGTGATCGTGACAGCCGGGAGAACCGCAGGAATACGGGGCAACCAAACACACCCAGCCGACTTGATACATGACAACCTTCTCGTCGCGACGCACATCATCCACGAGGCGTGGAAATCTGGCACGCGGCGACTGATGTATCTTGCGAGCTCGTGCAGCTACCCGAAGCTGGCGTCGCAGCCCATGCGGCCCGAATCGCTGTTGACCGGCCCGCTCGAGCCCACGAGCCAGTCCTACGCGATGGCAAAACTGGCCGGCATTGAAATGTGCGCCGCCTATCGCCGCCAGCACGGCGTCGAGTTCTTCGCGGCCATCACCGCAGACGTGTTCGGACCTGGTGACGATTTCAGCCCTGAGGACTCCCACGTCGTCGCGGGCCTGATCCGTCGGATGCACGACGCGAAGTGCGCGGGTGCCTCGTCGATCGACATCTGGGGCAGCGGACTCCAGCGCCGCGAGTTTGTGTATGCAGACGATCTGGCCGACGCGTGCGTGTTCGCGATGCAGCGTTACACTGGCAACGGCCCGCTCAATCTGGGGAGTGGTTGCGACACGTCGATTGCGGAGCTCGCGTACGCGGTTCGACGTGTCGTCGGCTTCGACGGCGAGCTTCGTTTCGACACCTCGAAGCCTGATGGCATGCCGCTGAAAATACTCGACTCCTCGGAACTGCAGCGAATGGGCTGGCGACCCTCCGTCTCATTTCTCGACGGCCTCGATCGAACCTATCGATGGTTTCTCGACCATGAGGCAGGCCAGTCGCTGGCCTGATGCCGCACATGTGGTTTCACCTCTTTACCGGGAATCACGACGAGTTCGGCACCATCACGCTGCACGACATGATGGAGTGGCTGACCGCTGGCCTGACGGAGTTGAAGCACGAGGTCACCGTCGGCGACACGATCGCTCCGAATGCGATCAACATCATTTGGGAGAACTTTTTCAACGAGGACCTCAGGATTTTCGAGAAGCGCCGCTTCACCTTCGGGCTGATCGCGACGGAGATACCCACTGATCACACGTTCAATTGGCTCCCAGATGACCCGTGGCTGACGCGCCGCAGATGTTTCGACCGAATAGCGCCGCGAGCGGCATTCATCTGGTCGATGATGAACGACCCGATGAACCTCTACAGGCAGTGGGCTCCAGCTGGTCTGCTTGAAATGGGTTTCTCGGAACGCATACTCGACGACGTCTTCCTGGAGGAACCCGAGTTCGACTTCGGGTTCTACGGCCTCACCATCTCGCCCTATCGGCAACAGTTGCTCGAGCAGCTCGGGCGACACTTCACGATCGCTACGCCGGACCGGTTTCTCCTGGGACGAGAACTGAACAAGTTCATCGCGTCATTCAAGGTCGGCCTCTGCCTGAAACACATGCCGAACTGGCCCGTGTCCTCTCCGTGTCGATTGAGCCGCCTCCTGCACTCCAAACGCGGCGCCGCCGCCGAATACGTGCCTGTCCAGACCGGGCCAAGCGCGTTCGTCACGATGGCAGAAAAGGATCAGGATTTCGCGAGTTTCTGCCTGGACTGTGTGCGCGGGCCCTGGAAGCAGCGCGCGGAGGACGCCTACGAACGCTTCCGAGCGGCGATGCCCATGAAGACGATCATGGAGCGACTGCTCGACGAAACCGTAGCGATGGCGAGTACATCGATGAACACGCTGGCCACTCGCGATAACGGACGTCGGATGCTCCTGAAGTTCGGCGCAGCGACCAAGCGCGGTAATGACCCGGCGGATACCCATCTCGCGAGCGTGCCGCTCGATCGAATTCGGCGCATGACTGCAGAATTGCAGCAGGACAGCGGAAACGACGGCACGGCTACGACTGTGAGCCTGCTCTTGAATGACTACACAACAGCCGTCACGCACCTTCGCGCGGTCGCCAGGCTGACGGAAGAACGTATCGCGGCGGCGGCGGGTCCCGTCCGTGACGCATCGAAGCTGGTACGGCGGCTGTCGAAACCATCGAGGAATGCCGGCGCGGGGGTGGGCAAGACCACGACCTAGCTGATATGGAGTGACCGTTTGTCAAGGGCCCGTGGTAGCTGTGGAAAACGGTTCAGCCGTTTTTCAAGCGACTGCGGGCGCGTTCTTCAGCGTCCGCAGTCGCGGCAGGTTCCACAGGCGGTGGAGCTCGCGTCACCAAGGTGACGGACGATACTGGACGCTTCGACGACGAGTCACGCTGATATCCGGTGGTTACCCTGGTCGCCCGGGACAGAGCACGCATGCTGTGCGACGCGCTCGGGCCGCGACGATATGCATCCTCTCTATCGCCGGCTGCTTGCGATGACGCTCGCGGAGTTGGACCTCTTGGAGTCGCATATGCAGCAACTCGATGAGGAACTCGCAGCGCTTCTCCGCGTGCATCAGGACGCCGTGCAGCGACTCGCGTCGGTGCCTGGCTTCGGTGTCGATTCGGCCGCAGCAGATCATCGCGGAAGTGGGCCCCTCGGCGACGACGTTCTCGACAGCCAAGCGCCTGGCGTCCTGGCTGGGGGCCTGTCCGGGGCACGACGAAAGCGCCGGCATCGACACAGTCACTGCGCCCGGGCGGCAACCGGGCACATGCGTCGCCTGCTCAATCAAGCTGCGCACGCGCGGTGAAGATCAAGGGGCAGTATCTTTGAGCTGCTCTACCGGCTGTTCGTCGGCCGTCTCGGCCATGCTCAGGCGATCGGCGCGATTGCCCATCGGCTGTGTCGGCTGCTGGGCAGATCACTCGCTGCCCCGGTCCGGTGCCACATCGTACCGGCGGCGGCGCCATCCACTGATTGCGCTACTATACCGGGCAACCGGCGCGGTGGGAGGGGAGCGCCGGTTCGCCAGGAGTCACGACCAATGACCGAGCCGGCCCTGCCATTGGGAGACTACATCTCACCGAACCTCGTGCGCGTACTGCCAGACGCTGCGTTTCCGCACATGATCATCGGCACGCCCGCCACCACTACGTGGCCGCACCTCCGGCGGCAGATCACGCACAACTGGTACGTCGATCGACGCGCGCCGACTGTCGGCTTCGTCTCGCGCGACGAGGCCTCTATTCTGTACAACACAGCGCTCATGTTCGAGGGTCTGCCGTCTCTCGAGATCGGTTGCTGGCGCGGCTGGTCAACGGTGCACATTGCCCTCGGCACACACAGCCTTGACGCGATCGATCCGATCCTGACTGATTCGGCGACGCGAGAGGAGCTCGTCGAAACCCTGCGACGTGCCGGAGTGCACGATCGAGTGTCGCTCGTTCCGCTCGCGAGCCCTGAAGGTGTCGAACGGGTAGCGGCCGAGACGGGCAAGCGATGGTCGTTTGCGTTTATCGACGGCGATCACTCCGGTGACGCGCCGCTTACCGATGCCGCGGTCGTCCAGCGCTTCGCGGCTTCGGATGCGCTCATTATCCTGCATGATCTCGCCGCGCCGGAGCCGGCAGCCGCACTCGCCTACCTTCGCGACCAGGGCTGGACCACCGCGATCTACCAGACGATGCAGATCATGGGCGTCGCTACGCGCGGCCGCTGCCGACCGGTGGCTCATATCCCGGATCCCTCGCAGCAGTGGTCCCTACCGGAGCACTTGTCGTCGTTCACAGTCATCGGCGAAAAGGCCGGCGACACAGCGCGACGCATCATCATGGCGCTCGGGTGCCCCGACCGCCCTACCGCAGATCTCGAGACCGAGCGTGATGATGCGCGCGAGCGGGCGGACATTGAACAGGCGCTGCTAACCGCGCTCCGAACGGGTCGAGACCTGCGGGAGACGAGACACCTTCTCGATGACGCCAGGAGCGCGCTCGTTTCAACAAAGGCCTTCGACGACCTGCAGACGCATTACCTCGGCCTGGTCGACACGCTCACAACCCAACGCAACGCTCACGAGACCGAGCTCGAGGCGCTCAACCGCAATCAGGCTCAAGCACTCGCGGCCGTTGTTTCGACGAAGACGTTCGACGATCTGCACGCCCGCTACGTTACCCTGGTCGATACTCTCGCAGGCCAACGCATCGCGCGCGACGCGCTCGCGGTGGAACTCGCCGAGGCCGGCAGGGCTCTCGAGAGCGCGCTCGCGTTGCGGGATGAGGCGCTCGCCGCCAGGGACAAGGTCGTCACGGAGAGCCAGCGGATTCAGGCCGACCACGCTCGTCTGACGAACTTGCTCGATCGCTCGATGCGATCGCTGGCGGCAGTCGAACGACGAGTCGGAGCCACCCAGACCGAGTCCCAGGAAGTGGCTAAAATCCGCTCGAAACTCCGTCTTCGGAGCAAGCAGCTCGAGCAGCGTAGCCGGGACCTCTTGGAATTGCGCGCGACGGTCGATGCCCACGTCTCCCGCGAGGCCGCTTGGCGCGCCGCCGATACATTTGCGCGCGCGATTTGTTTGCCCCGCGTTCTCCTGGGACTTGCACGGCGCGCGATGCTTGGTGCTGGTGACGAGGTGCGGCGGATCCTTGCCGACGCGTTCATCAAGAGCGGTAGCCCGACCGCACTACCGGCTCCGGTCGTGCAGTGGTTGTCCAGGCCGCGCACGCTCCTGGGCCTACTGCGACGGCGAGTATTCGCCGGCGGCTCTGCGGTAGAAGGACTGCTGGCAAAGGCCACTCGCGCGCACATCCGATTGGATTCGAGTGCGATGCTCTCGCCCCAGCTCGCCGTGGCCGAGCTACGAAAAACGCTCGCCGACGCGAAGGGGCGTGTCAAGAAAGCTAATGCTCGCGTCGCAACCGAGCAGCGCCTGGTGCAGGAAACCGAGCACAAGGCTCAAGAGTTGGCCCGCAAGTTCAAAGCCGTTGAGAGTGCCCTGGTTGCGGAGGAGCGCGCGCTCAACGAGGCGCAGCTCGAGCTTGCCGGGCTCCGCGCAGCGCAGCGAACTACGGCGTCTGATCGGCCGCTCGAGGTCACGCGATGACTCCGCGCCCGGGAAGGGCGTCAACGCTCAAGCCGGCGGGGAGCCAAGGGCGGGTAACCATCGTCACCCCTGACATTGTGGGCCCGGTGAAAAACGGTGGCATTGGCACCGCCTGCTTTCATTACGCGCGTTCGCTCGCGGGTGCTGGGTATGCCGTCGACATTCTGTTCTCGGGCACTATCGGTGAAGACGCCCGACAGCGATGGTCAAGCTGGTACGAGGAGGACTTCGGCATTCAGTTTCACACGATGGACGAGGTCCCGTCGATTGGCGTGCAAGTCTTTGGCAGCCGATGGCATGCGGAACGCGCGCATCAGATCTTCGATTTCCTCCGCACGAGAGCCTGCGACTACGTCATATTCCAGGACTGGCATGCCAACGGTTTCTGGGCGACACGTGCCAAGCAGATGGGCGTCGCGTTTTGCGATGTGCCGATTGGCGTCATCACTCATTCACCCAACCAGTGGCAGAAGGAGGGCATGCGTACGTTCGGCCGTCCCTTCGACGACTGCTCGCTGGAGTGGGCAGAGAAGGAGACGATCGCAGCGGTCGATATCCTGATCAGCCCTAGTTATCACATGCTCGAGTGGCTGCAGTCCAGACGCTATCGCGTGCCTGATCGAGTGGTCATCTGCCCCTACACGTTCGAAGACCAGACCTTTGCGGGGGATCCGGCTTCGGTTGATACGGGTCACCTGATCTTCTTTGGCCGCCTCGAAACTCGCAAAGGTCTCCATTTGCTCGGTGGCGCACTCCGCGAACTGCGGCAACGGGGCGGCCAGTTGCCTCACAAGGTGTCGTACCTCGGCAAGTTGGCCGAGGTGCACGGCGTGTCCACGAGCAAGTACCTGCAGCAACTTCGGGCGGATCTGGGCGACGTCGAGTTTGTAGTCGAGTCGGATCTCGACTACACCGAGGCGGTCGATTACATTCGCACCAACAACGGAGTTGTTGTCATTCCGTCGATTCTCGATAACTACCCGTTGACGGTGATTGAAAGCATTACCAACGGCTTCTGCTTCATCGCCTCGGACGCCGGTGGCATACCCGAGATGATAGACCCGGCCGTGCGCTTCGAACGGACGGCGTCTGGACTTCGGCAGAAGCTCGAGGAGTTGGAGACAATCGATTTCGCGGCGCTCAAGCATCCTTATGATCCGTCCCGCGCCCGGCAGATCTGGCTCGACCACGTAAATGCGGTCGTTGCCGAGCGTCGCAGGCCGCGGCCGTCGCCGCCGAAGCCGGCCAGCGAGCCTGTATCGGTATGCATTCCGTTCTACCGGCACGACTGCTACATCGACCGGGTCGTCGGCGCGTTTCTTCGCATGAACCTGCCGGACCTGCAGCTCGTGTTTGTGAACGATGGCACGCCGCTCTCTGAGCGAACGCGGTACGAGGCTATCCGACGCGAACTCGAACCGCTCGGCCACGTTTTCTACGATCAGCCGAATGCGGGCCCGGGCCCCGCCCGCAACAAGGCGATTGAGCTGGCCCGGCACGATCGCCTCCTCTTCTTCGACGCCGACAACGTGCCCTTTCCCGACATGGTCGAGCGGCTCGATCGCGCCATGTCTTCGGCGTCGGCAGACAGCATCGCCGTGCCATATCTGGGCGTGCCGTCGATGATCCGACGCCCTGTGTTCGAGGACACCCTGGTCCAGTACCGGCCACCGGGTGGACCTATTGCAATCGCGCTCGTCGATAACGTCGTGGGCGATGTCTGTGCTCTCATACGACGCACAGTTGTGGAAGCGGTCGGAGGGTTTTCGAACGATCGTCAGAGCTGGGAGGACTGGGACTTCTTCCTGAGGGTCGTGGGCTGCGGGTTCCGGCATTTAGTGTATCCGGATCCGCTTTTCTTTTACACGGTTGATGAGAGTGGCCGAAATCTGACGGCCGTCGTGCGCGAGAATCAGGCGAGTTTGCTGCGCTCGCTCCGCGCGCTTCCGCCGCAGGTCACGAGCGATATCGCTGAGATCTTTGCGCGGGAGTTCATCGTATCCGCCGGCCGATAACCCGAAGCAGCTATAGGAATTATGAACGGAACCTTCCGAGACGAAGACTGGTCGTCCATGCTCCTGCCAGGAGTGCCAGCCGACTACCTCGATACGCCAGTGCTCGACGCCGAGCATCGCCAGCTCCTCGCTAGGCGTGAGGTGATGCTGGACATTCTCGGCGACACCGTGCCGCTACCAACCACCGAGGCCCGCGAGGGCTACTTCGGTGATCGGCACATCGAGTATTGGCTGTCGGGCCGTCGCGACGCCGGCAAAGTGCAAGCGGCGACCGAACTGGGGCAGACAGCCCGCATCCTGGATTTCGGCGGCGCGTCGGCCCGCGTCATCCGGCACTTTCGACAGCTTCTTCCAGAGGCCGAGTTGTTCCTGAGCGACATCAACCCGGTGCATGTCGGGCTGACGGGCCAGATGTTCGATGGGACGGTACGGGCCGTGCGGAATCAAGGAATTCCTTCGCTGCCGTTTCCAGATGGCTACTTGGATTGCGTCATGGCCTTCTCGGTGTTTACTCACATCGACGTCGACGACATCGCGTGGCTTCTCGAGCTGCGCCGAGTCGTGAAACCGGCTGGCCACGTCTACCTGTCGATCCATGATCAAGCGACCTGGACGCTGCTTCCGGAAACGATGATCGCGACCATGAGTTTCGCGAACGAGGAATTCCGGGCTCATCACGCCGCGCACCCGGAACTCTCGGGACGAAAGATACACATCTACAACCAGCAGGCGGACGTGTACAACTGCAACGTATTCCTTGGGTCGGACTACATCGAGCACCGCTGGGCGCCGCTCTTCTCGAGCCATCGCCTGGTGCCTTTGGCTCACGATCATCAGACCGGCCTGGTCTTCCAAGTGTGAACACGCGCGTGCCCGAGAGCCCGGACGACACCCTGGCCCGGCTCATCGCCGAGGTCTGCGAAGCGGTCAGTGGCCGCGGGCGGGAGTATTGGTGGCTCACGGCGGAGGTCTCGAACACGTTCGAACGGCACGGCTACCACCTCCTGCCACGCCACTTCTACTCGCCGGTGCCAGATCCCGACACGATTGCTCGCCACAGATGGGACGCCGAATCGTTCCCGTTGTCCAGACTGCGCTTCGACGAGGCCGAAACGATGCGGCTGTGCCGGGTGCTCGTGGACCACGCGCGCGAGATTGAGCCGCTGCCGTGGGCGGCTGATCCGGCGCGAGGCGGCTATCACTGGGACAACGTATTTTTCACCGGGCTCGACGCTGTTGCACTCTACGGCCTCGTGCGAGAGCTGAAGCCGCAGCGCATCGTCGAGATTGGGTCGGGCTACTCCACGCATCTGAGTGTGCGGGCCGTGCGGGCCAACGGCCACGGGCGTATCACCTGCATCGAGCCGTACCCAACCGCGGCCGTGCTCGAGCTGCGCAGCGAAATCGACCTGCTCGAGACCACCGTGCAACAGTCCCCACGCGAGCTCTTCCGATCGCTCGGAAACAACGACATCCTCTTCATCGACTCGAGCCATGTGTCCGCCCTCGGGAGCGACGTCAACTTCGAGGTGCTGGAGATCCTGCCGGCCCTCGGTGAAGGGACCGTGGTGCACGTGCACGACATCTTCTTTCCCTACGACTACCCGCGGCTCTTCGTGGACGAGCGACGCTGGTACTGGAACGAGCAGTACATGCTCTACGCCTTCCTGCTCTTCAACACCGCCTTCGATGTGCTCTTCCCGGTGCAGTATCTGCTGTCCCGCCATTGGCCGGACGTGATGAAGATGGCGGAGCCGTTCGCGCATCCGCTGCGCTCGGGAACGTCGTTTTGGATGACACGCCGCGCATCGTCCGCTCATGCTCAACCATATGCCGTCCTCGAGGAACCGGCAGCGCGCCGTTCCCCTTCCTGATGCACTCTTAGGCACATGTACATCGGTTTCAGCATCGGCGGGATCGACTGGCTCGGCCACGACCTCGTTGGTGCGGCGAGTCTGGCGGAGCGCGAGGATCGTCTTCGCCACGTTGGTTACGAAGAAGCCCGTCTCACACACGCGATGGGCGGCAACCTCTTGCGCGTGTTCTACGGCGCGCGATCGCTACTCAGTCCTTTCGCCAAGGGCGAGCTGAACGAATCGGGCCTGCCGTCGGCCTACAAAACGCCGTGGTACGCCCTCTCGGAAGAGCAGAAGCTCGAAGCGTGCGATTGCGCATTGGAGTTCATGACCATGGTTCGTCACGCGCTGGAGGGCGGCACCTCGGACGGGTCGCCGCTGGCGCTCTCAGATCTCGACGCCTATCTCGACGGCGTGAGCAGTTACGGCAGCAATTTACCGTCACCCCCAGTGCAGGTGCTCCTGACCAATGTGGTGCTACCCCCCGTGCCGATTCTCGAGGCGCCGCGGGACTCACTGCTCGCGGCCCATGGTAGGAACTATTGTTTCGCCGATCTTTGGAATAGCTACTGCGACCTGCACATCCGGATTGCACGGGCGCTGGCACACCGTTATGTGGTGCAGCCGAAGAGCCGCCGACTGGTTTGCGCTTTTGAGATCTCGAACGAGCCAGATTACGAGTGGCTGCCGGATGAGTTGCGAATCGAGAAGTCGAAGAGGCCCGAAGTCAACGCGACCAGAAAATACGTCACTGAGTTGCACAACGTCCAAATACCAGATACCTCGGAGCCGCTGTCAGCACCCGAGCCCACGCCTTGGGGCGGCTTCCGCGAGCAGGAAGGGCCCTGGCGAAAGGAGTCACGCCGTCCGCGCGTGCCAGTTCTCGATTACGACTGGGGCGACAAGTTCAACTGGTATGTGAAGTGCTACGCCGAGTACGCAGCGCATTACTCGTACGCGCTGTGGCACACCACGCGGGGGGCTGGGTACGACACTCACATCATCTCGGGAGGGGTGACTCACAACAACGTCGACTACCTGCTGCGCGTCGAGCGTGCGCATGCTGACGCGTTCACCTACTGCACAGGCATCGGCCTCCATCCGTACCACTGGCCGCAGCACAACATCTACGACACGCAGTTCCGCCGGACGCATGCGGCGGGAAAATGGATGTCGGCCACGCCGCGCCAGTTCGCGAGCGATCACTTCAAATGCTTCGATTTCTTCACCGAGCTCAATCGAGTGTTCGATCGCCCCGACATCGGCGACGGTCTGAAGCGCAAACCGCTGTGGCTCACCGAATTTGGTCTGCCGTCAAAGGTCATGGGCACGTACAACGAGGCCAATTGGGAGTTCGTGCCGTTCATTCGTCCGCGAGCGATGCCGGCGGATGCGTTTCCGCGGACGAGTGCGGTGTGGGAAGACTTGTGGGACGCGTTCTTTGACCAGGTGACGCCCGACTTTCTCAAAAGCGAACGCGTGCAATCGCTGTGCTTCTTTACGCTTCGGGAGCTCGCAACTCATAAACTCGACAAGCACGACGACGACCGGTCGAACTTGGCAGTGTTGCGCCGGAGCGGCCTACCGCGACTCGATCCCGCTACGCTCGAACGCCTGGTGAACTTCATGAGCACCGCCACCGATACGCCGCGCCGGCAGGACCAGACGTCGATCAAGCCGATGCCGGCATGGGCCCGAAAAAAGTACTTCTCGACGAGCCTGCTGCGATCGCAGCCATGGCGCGGTCTCCCGATCTCGAGTGACGTCCGGCAGACACTGTCGATGCTCAGCGACGACGAGAAACAACTGCTGTTCTGGCTGACAAGCGAATATTTCACGGGCGCCGGTGCGATCATCGATGCCGGCTGCTTCGCTGGCGGGTCGACGGTGGCACTGGCTGCGGGCCTCGCGGCCGTGTCGGACCAGGACGCTCTCGCCGACCCGAGGACCCGCATTGACAGTTTCGATCGGTTCATCGCCGATGATTACATGCGGGTGTGGTACCTCGAACAGAAGGGGCTCGAAACCGAGGGTGATCGCTTCCGCAACATTTTTGACGCCATCGTCCACGACTACCGTTCATTGGTGCGCGTCTTCGACGGCGACATCACCCAGACTACCTGGGGGAAGGAGCCGGTCGAGGTGCTCTTCCTCGACGTCTGCAAGACATGGGATGTGAACGATTTCTGCACGCGGCTGTTCTTCCCGCTGCTTATCCCTGGGCAGTCGCTGGTCGTCCAGCAGGACTTCTTCCACCATCTCGAATACTGGGTGATCCTCACGCAGGAACTGCTGCACGACCACTTCGAGTACATCGGATGCGTACGCTGGAACTCGGCGGTGTTCCGATGCCTGACCGCTGTTCCGGAATCTGCTATTCCCGCCCGTTTGCGCGACCTCGGATTCGACGAGCTCGACCGCCTGTTCGAGCGGCACATCCAGCGCTACGAGGGACGCTACGAAATCGACATGTTGTCGTGCGCGCGCGCGTTCCTGCACCTGGAGTTCGGCCGAACCGAGCTTCCGCTGGGTATCTACCAGGACGTGTCAGCGAGGCAGCGAGGCGAGTATGGGTTTGCCCAGACCCTCGAGCACTTAAGCCAGACGCTCGCGCGCTACTAGGACGGAAAGCGAACTTCTTGAGGGGAGCGCCGACGAATCACTTGGCGCCTGCCTTCGTCAATACTTCCACGACATCCGCATGCTTGTTCCAAGTCGCCAGCAAGAGTGGAGTAGCACCGTCATTCTTCTTCGCGTCTACATCTGCGCCTTTCTCGAGCAGAAACTTCACCGTATCTAGATGGCCAAACCACGCGGCATGCGCCAAAGCCGTCCCGCCTTCATTGTCCTTGGCATTGACGTTGACTCCGTCAGCCAGCAGTTTTGTGATCTCTGCATTGTCGCCCTTCGCGGCTGCCGCGATAAATTCTGACTCCCTCGTTGGTGGCACGGCAGGCGAACTCGTTTCGCTGGGAACGCTAGTCGTTGGCGGAGGAGTCGTCGTCTTTGAGGCCCCTGGCGGCTGTCCACATCCAGCCAGCATGAGGGAACAAGTCAAGATGAGTGCCAGGGTTCGTCCTTCAGTCATTACATAAGCTCCGAATTCACATCCATGGCTCCGTGATATCGCAGGCCGGCGACCTTGAGAGTTTACGAGAGCCGTTCACAGCCCGTCTAGACCCAAGCTCTGGACGAGCTCCATCATCTCGGCGTCGTTGGACACCGCCAGCGATAGGGCCGCGCTGTACTGGTCGAATGCGGCGCGGTGACGCGCTGGGGCGGCCTGCAGCCATAGCAGCGTGTCTCGCAGTTGTGGAAGCGAAATCGGGAACGCACCCAGCGCAGCATCGCTCGAGCGCATATTCCAGAGGTGTTGTTGTTTGTTCAGCTCGACCGCTTGCATCCACGAAATCGCATGCTTGAGGACATCGCGGCGATGGAGATAAAGCAGCCGGACATCAAACGCCTTTGCAAGCTCGAGAAATCGATCAGGCTCGACACATCCTGACCTTCAGGCCTATCCAGAGATACTTCCCGTTCTTCAGACGTTGGAGTGTTTTCCTTCGCGAACCATCGCATAACCTTTGATCAGTTCGCGAATGCCGCCGTCCAGTGAAAATGCAGTCCTGAATCCTGTCCGCTCGATCTTTTCATTCGACACGATGTAGTCGCGCTGATCAGGATCCTTGCCCACCTGCGACTCCAGAAAGACGAATTGTGGCAGCTGCTGCTTGATCCGTTCGCACAACTCGTACTTCGATAGGTTCGCATCGGAAAGCCCCACATTGTACGGTTCGCCCTTCATCGCCTCGAAGTTGTCGATCGCGTGCACGAACGCCGCGGCGCCATCGCGTACGTGCAGATAGTTGCGCTTGAAGTGGGCCTCGAACAGAACGATGAACCGATCGTTGTAGGCACGGTACGTGAAGTCGTTGACGAGGAGATCCAGGCGCATACGCGGTGACATGCCAAACACCGTCGCTAGTCGTAGACTGATTGAGTTGGGATGCTGCTGGAGCACAACGCGTTCGGTCTCGACTTTGTCTCGCCCGTAGAGCGAAACCGGTCGCATCGGCGACTCCTCGGTACAGAACTTCCCAGACTCCCCCACGCCGTAACCACTGTTCGAAATGGGGATGACAATACGCTGATCGCGTGAGATCTCACCCGTCATCCAGACGATGGCGTCCTTGTTGGTGGAGGTCGCCGCCAGCGGATCGCGGTCGCAGAGCGGTGCACCGACGAGTGCCGCCAGGGGGATGATGACGTCCGCAGTCTTGAGCAGCGGCCGCATCACGTGGCGGTCGCGCACATCGCCGCGCACGAGCTCGAAGCACGGGTGGTAACAGACCCCCGACAGGGAATCCTGTCCGAACATGAAGTTGTCCACGACGGTCACGTGGAATCCACGCTCGAGCAGCTTGGGCACCAGAATCGACCCGATATATCCAGCGCCGCCGGTGACGAGCACACGCTGCACGGTCACGCCCCTTTCGGATCGGGGGAAGTCCATCCGCCGTTAGACATTCACGGCCACGCGCGGCGAGTGGACCGTGGCTCGGTCGAGCACCTCTCGAAGGCGCTGGATCTGCGGCGTCAGATCGCGCGGATGGTTGCCGACGAAGAAGCCGCGATCGTGAGCCACGTTGGCATTCACGATCTCCCCCACCGTGTCGTAGTCGAAGTACTTGATGACGTCGTGGCGGAGAAAGCATCCGCCGGTGATGATGCGATATCCGATGCCGGCTTCCGTCAGCGCCGCCATGACACGTTGCCGGTCGAGGCCGAGCGACGGCTTGAGGATCACGGTAAACGAGAACCACGAGCTGCTGGCGCCTGTCAGCTCCCGCTGGATGACGAAGCGGTCATCTCCCTCGAACAGCGAGCGGAACAATGCGGCGTTCTGGCGACGGATCGCGATCATGCCATCGAGCTTCTTCAGCTGCTCGACGCCCACCGCGCCAGACAGCTCCAGCGGCCGGGCATTGTAGCCAGGGAGGATGAAACGGTACTCCTCGAAGGAGTCGTCGGCGCGGCGTTCGTAGATCGTCGTGTCATCTGGCAGGTCGCGCGTCCACCCGTGCGCGCGCAACGAGCGCGCCAGGTGCGCGAGCTCGGTGTCGTCCGTCGCGATGACACCGCCCTCCATCGTCGAGATGTGGTGCGAGAAGAAGGTGCTGAACGTGTTGATGTCGCCGAAGGTACCGCAGGCTTTGCCGTTGAGCGTCGCGCCCATCGACTCGCAGTTGTCTTCGAACAGGTACAGGCCGTGGCGATCGCAGAACTCTCGCAGCACGTCGAGAGAGCACGGGTTACCCAGGATACTGACAGCAACCACCATGCGCGTGCGCGGGGTCAGCGCCCGCGCGAGCTGCGTCACGTCGATGTTCAGCGTGTGGAGGTCGACGTCGACGAATCGCAGCCGAAGTCCGTACTGTTGCAGCGGATAGTAGGTGGTCGCCCACGAGATCGAGGGAACGATGACCTCGTCGCCGCGCTGGAGGGGCCGCTCACGCTTGTGGAAAAGCGCCGCCACGGCAACGAGATTGGCAGCCGACCCCGAGCTCACCATGACAGCGTGCCGCACACCGAACCGGGCAGCGAAATCCTCCTCGAACCGCCTGACGTTGGGGCCGATGGTGAACTGCTCGCTGGCGATCACACGGTGAAGCGCGTCGATCTCTTCCTGTCCCCAGGAACTGCTGGCCAGGTCGTAGAACAACGGCGGCGATGGTGTCATGAGATTGGAACAGGCGGCTGCGCGCGCACGAGCTCGCGAATCGCCGCAGACATCCGGTCGACGTTGGGATAGTAGAACTGCTCGAGCGTGAACCCGGCGGGCGTCGGAACGTCGGGCAGCCCGACGCGTCGCACCGGCGCCTTGAGATACTCGAGCCAACGTTCCGCAGCAAGGCAGCCAATCTCCGCACAGACACCACCCATCGACCAGCCGGTGTCGACGACCAGCAGCCGTCCTGTGCGTTTCACCGACTCGCCAATGATCTCGACGTCCAGTGGTTTGATCGTGCGAAGGTCGATGACGTCGGCGTCGATGCCTTCGGCGGCGACCGCGTTGGCTGCCGTCAGCGCGAGTTCAATGGCATGCGATGCTCCGACGATCGTCAGGTCCTGGCCGCGCCGCCGGTGAATGCCCTTCCCAATCTGCACGGTATACGCGCCTTCTGGGACGATGCCATCCTTCCTCATCAGCCAACGATGCTCGAAGATGAGCACCGGGTTGTTGTCCGCGATCGCCGCGAGCATCAATCCTTTCGCGTCGAAGGGCGTGCTGGGCATGACGATCTTGATTCCAGGTACACCGAGAAGGATGCCCTGAATGGCCTGTGAGTGCTGCGCACCCGATCCCCAACCCCGTCCTATCGCCGCCCACACGACCATCGGTACAGTCGTCTGGCCGTTGTCCATGAAATGAAACTTGGCGGCGTGCGTGACCAGCTGGTTCATCGCCAGCAGGATGAAGTCCGGCCGGTTGTGCATGTACACGGGTCGCATGCCGTTCATGGCTGCGCCGGCAGACGCCCCCATCATGCTCTCCTCGGACAACGGCGTATCGAAGACGCGATCGCGGCCGTACTTCTCGTGCAGTCCTTTCGTCGTGCCGAACATGCTGCCGGGATCGTCCACGCCCTGGCCCAGGACGAACACGCCTGGATCGCCGGCAAGCGCCAGGTCCAGGGCCTCGCGAATCGCCCCTGCATAGCTCAGCACCCGACCCTCGCGGGGATCCGGCGTGTCGTAGACCAGCGAATTGACGAGACCCTCATCCCACGGCATGCACGACTTCTTCTTTCAATGGGGACCAACCACTGCTGTCACCCGGCATACACATGACGGTACAGATCGGCCTCAGTCGGGTTCGGACTGCGAGCCGCGAAGTCGAAGGCCTCGAGGGTCTCGGTCATGATCTCCGCACGCATGGCTTCCCGTTCGCCCTCGTTCAGCAGACCCGCTCCAGACAGGTACTGAAAATGCAGAGCGAGCGGGTCAAACGCATCCCACCCGTCCCGTTCGTCCTGAGCGCGGTACCCAGTCCTGGTGTCGTCGCCAGATCCGCCATGACCGCGATAGCGGTAGCAGACGGCTTCGATGAATGTCGGCCCTCCGCCGTTCTTCGCCCGCTCGACCGCCTCGCGCGACGCCTCGTAGACGGACAGCACGTTCATGCCATCGACCTGCACCGCCGGCAGCCCATAACCTTCCGCCCACCTTCGGAGCGATCGATGCGGCTGCCGCGTCCAGAGCGGCGACTGCACGGAATAGAAGTTGTTCTCGCAGAAGAACACGAGCGGCAGCTGCTTCAGGACGGCGAAGTTGAGGCTCTCCGAGGCTGCGCCTTCCTCGGTGGCGGCCTCGCCGAAAAACACAACCGTCGCGTGACTAGCGTGCTTCATCTTTGCGGCAAGCGCGGCACCGGTCGCAATCGGGATCGCGCCAGCGACGATCGCAGACGTGCCGGCCATTCCGACCCGCTTGTCGATGAGGTGCATCGATCCGCCGCGCGAGCCAACGCACCCGTTGGCACGGCAGAACATCTCGGACAGCATCGCACGCAGATCGCCACCCTTAGCCAGATAATTGCCGTGCGTCCGATGACTGGAATACAGCAGGTCCTGCCGAGCCAGCGAGGCGCAACATCCGACAGAATTGGCCTCCTGGCCGATCACCAGGTGGATCGGCGTCTTCATCTGATCGTCGGGGTAGCGACGCTCAATCTCTTCCTCGATCAGCCGGATCCGCAGCATGTCGTGGAAAAGCTGACGATGAAACTCTGGCGGATACTTCGAACCACGGCGGAGGAATCCGTCAATGCCCTCGCCTTCATACCTGTATTGGATCATTGCGGCTACTTGCAACAGCGCTCCGTGCCGAGCGATTGCGATCGTGGAGGTTGCGTCATTATACGCGACCCCTCCAGGCCACCTGGAAGTCGAGGGCGCAAAACGGGCGCAGTCAGCCAGTAAATCGCGCGCCCGGAATCAAGTAACAGGCAGGATCTGTCCAGCTGAGGAGATTGCGTGTTAGATGAAGGATTTCAGTTGTCGTCTTCCTTCGATCCGACTCGACGACGGAATTCGAAAGACCATACAGCCAGATCTCGAGAGAGTGTCAGTTACCTCGAGAAACGACCAAGCTACCGATAAGCTTATCTCGCGCCTATCATGTCCCACGTTGTGTTGGCCGTCGGCAACTGGCCGTCCCCAACGAACGTCGCCTGATTCAGATACCAGACGTAGTTGGCGCCGCTCGACCGGTGGTGCCAAATCAGCTCCGTATTCCCGTCGTTGTCGGTATCCAAAGCGGCTGTCATACGCCAATCTGTGTCGGCTACCGTGGGCAACCACTTCTCGGCCGAGATCCTCGTTCCGTTCATGTACCAGATGACGTTCTGGCCGAATGCGTTGTTGCGCCAGATCAAATCGGGCCCGCCGTCCCTGTTGACGTCGGCACTCGCCACCAACTGCCAGTTCTGATCGACAACGCCAGGGAGATACTCTGAGGCGACGAAGTTCACCCCGTTCAGGTACCACACGACATTCTGTCCAGTTGTGCGGTTGCGCCAGATTAGGTCCGAGGCGTCGTCCCTATTGAAGTCGGCACTCGCCACCATTTGCCAATTCGTGTCGGCAACGGTGGGGAGGCTCGCCCACCCAAGGTATGTGGTGCCGCTCAGATACCACACGGCGTTCTGCCCAGTTGTGCCGTGCCGCCAGATTAGGTCCGCATTGCCGTCTTTGTTGATATCGGCGGTCGCAGAGAGCCGCCACTGCGGATCGGCAACTGCCGGCAGATTCGCCCACCCGAGGAATGTGTTGCCGTTTAGGTACCAGACTGCATTCTGACCCGATGCGTTGTTGTGCCAGACGATGTCCGCACGGCAGTCACCGTTGAAGTCACCACTGTTTCGGCAGACCTGGGCCGTCCGGGTCACGGTGATCTGTTGCATGTTCACGTTACCCGCGCCGTCTGTGGCCTGAACCGTGATGGTATTGACGCCGGTAGACAACGTGACCAAGCGGCTCCAGACAGCCGTATTGTTGCCGGTTGCGGTCCCGGCAGTGGCTGCAAGGCCATTCACAGTCAGGCTCGTGATACCGCGACCACCCCTTCCACTGTCGGTCGCTTCGCCAGCGACCATGACACTCGCCGCGGTAACGTTCTGTCCTGAAACATGACTCGTGATCGTGAGCGTTGGGGCCATGACGTCCGGAACAGGAGCGCCGCCGACAGTCCACGTGAAGGACCGTGAGACGGTCACCAGGCCATCGTTCACGAACACGGTGACGTTGTGAGTCCCCGCGGCCGACGGTGTACCGGTAATGCGACGCTGGGCCGCGTTGATCGTCAGACCCACCGGCAGCCCCGTGTGCGTGATCGTGAGCGGGCTTCCATCCGGATCGGAGATCGATAGGTTCACCCCGGCAATCGCGCTACCAGCGACGCTGCTCTGATTGGCCGGTTGCGCGAAGCTGGGAATCGAAAAGCGAACTTCGGTCGAATAGGGACTTGCACCGGCCGCGTTGGTCGCTCGAGTCGCGACGTGATAGAACGTCCCGCCCGCGGGTGTGAAGCGGTAGCTCGTTGTCGAACCCTCGACTGATGCGAGCGCGAAGTTGCACGAGAGCGACGACGTGCCAACACACACCTGGTAGCCGGTCACTTGATCGGCGGGCGGACTCTGATCCCACGCAGCGGTGACAGCCTGCCCGTGCGCGAGCGCAGGCACCAGCAGCGACAGCGCCCAGAACGTAGCGACAAGTTGGCGCCGTGCGTGATGCCTCCAGTTCATGGCACTCGCAAATGTGCAAGCCGGCGGCCAATGGATCAGCTGTCCGCAAGTGACCTCCGGTCAGCGAGTTAATTCGTTCGCGTTCTTCTCCGACCGTCTTGAAAGACGACGGTCATGATGGGTGCTTTACGATCCTGTATGTGTGCAGCGGACTGAAAGTCTGCTTTTGCGCTACCGACGCTTCGAGCGACCGCTGCCAGGCGCCGGTGTCGACATCGCGTGCCGCATGAAGATGACCATGCTCGATCTTCCAAAGAGCGGGTTGAGAAGCGACCACGATCGTCTCGGACGGGCGATCGAACAGGAGACGCGGTTCGGCAGGACCTGGCAAAGCGTGCGTCCGTGCTGGCGGAGAATGCCAGGCGTGAGCGTGAACAGGAGATCGACAGATTTCAGATCGACCTGCAGCTGCTTGGTCGAAGACGCACAGGCGCAAATCCTCGGCGTCCGGCGCGTTCTGGAATGCGTTCCTGGTCAAGTTCGGACCAGCCGTCGAGTCAGTCGCCAAGAAGCGCGGGCGGCGCTGGTTTGAACTCTTCAGTAGGCGCTGCGGGCTATGGGCCGTCAATGCACGCACCGGTAACCGGCCATTGCCGACGTGTCGGTCTTTCGATTATCGTCGAGCCGATTTCACGAAATTCCGTCCATGGCGACCGTCTTCATCAGCCACGTCGAGGAGGATCAGGCGCTTGCACTGGAGATTGCGAGCGGCCTCGAGCGCGCCGGGTACACGACGTGGTATTACGAGCGGGACAGCACCCCCGGCCTCTCGTACCTGCTTCAGATCAACGGGGCCATCGAGGCCTGCCATGTGGTTGTGCTCGTGATCTCCCCACGAGCGCTCGACTCGGCGCAGGTCACCTCCGAGGTGGTGCGCGCTCACGAGACCGGGAAGTCCTTTATCCCGGTGCGCACGGGCATCTCGCACGACGTCTTCCGCCAGCGCAAGCCCGATTGGAGCTTGGCCGTCGGCGCCGCCGCATCGATCACGGTTCCGGAGACCGGAGCGGCGACGATCCTCCCAGAGATTCTCGAAGGCCTCGCGCTCGTGTCCGCCGAGCGCGCACGACGAGGCTTGCACGGCGACACCGCATCCGCCGGCGAGTGGCCCTCGCCGGCAGCGTCAACGGGAGCGCCGGTGAGCACGGCGCGACATCGCACACGGAAGTGGGCCGCGGCAGCTGCAGGCGCGCTGGCCGTGTTGCTCTTCGCGCTCTATGGACCGGGCCGCGACAGGCCGACTCCTGCGGCAGGCGACGCACTCCCGGTCCCCGTCGAACCATCGTCGAACGTCGCATCCCCCGCAGTAGAGAGCACCACGCCGCTCCTTGCTCCGCCAGTCGATCTCGCCGGCAACGCCGGCGCAGGCCGCGCCGCAGGACCGGAGCCGAACGCGTCGGACGGCACGGCGACGCGTCGCGCCGCGCGGGAACGCGTTCCCAGTTGCGCGGAATCAAGCGTAGGAAGCGCTCGCAAGGTTCAGGAGCGCGGGCGTCTCGAAGCGCGGGACGACGTGAGCGGCGTTGTCTACCGCTTCGTGATCTGTGAGGAGCGGGCCGGCGCGAACCGCGCCGTCGAGATGCAAATCACGGGCTCGATTACGGTCGGGACGAGGTGGTCGGGCGAAACTGCCGCCAAGAAAGCCGAGGACATGGATCGCCGTGGGGTGGAGTGCGAGTCAACCGGCCACGCGGTCCGGTCAACGGGCTCACACGACCCGCGGAGCATCGTGTTCGTGTTGTGCCAGGAAGGGGGGGCGCCAACGTCAATCGCGGTGCATGCGACCACTCGCAAGGCCGACGCCAGCGCCTACCCGGAGAAAGTACTCCGCGTCGCCTGGCCCAGGTAGTGTGTGTGACCAGAATGCGATCCAACTTGGCAGCTAGCGCGAGCACGCCCAAATCACTAACGCGACATCGAGGGCGCAATCCGGTTGTTGGAACAACCGGGTCCGGCCAAGACTGGACATTACGACGAGGAGAATCAGGCGGGGTGGAGAAATATCGGAGACGAGGGTCCGCGATCGAGGAATTCCGCGGCGATGAGCGAGATAGATGGCGGGGTGGACGGGACTCGAACCCGCGGCCTCCGGCGTGACAGGCCGGCGTTCTAACCAACTGAACTACCACCCCAGGGGGTACTCTCTCTGAAAGTTCAAAGGACAAAGTTTGAAGTTGGAAAGTAAGTTTGAACTTACTTCTACACTTTGAACTTTAAACTTCCCACTTCCAAAGTAGTGGGCGGTGCAGGACTCGAACCTGCGACAGCCGGCGTGTAAAGCCGGTGCTCTACCACTGAGCTAACCGCCCTCACCGACTGTCTCGCCTCCGCGCTCTGCACCGCGCATCGGCGTGACCGCAAAACCTGATTATATTGGTCCCGCCACCCGCAACGCAAGGAAGCCGAACCCAATCAGCAGGCCCACAACCGCGCGATACTCCTTGTTGCGCAGCGCCCGCGCGACGCTGAATCGCCGGTTCACGTCGGCCCCTTCCGAACGGCGATACGCATCGTATGCCCCGCCGAACCGGACTCGCAGGAATGCCTCTTCCGTTCTCACGGCCGCCGCCAGCGTAGCAGTCATGTACACCGCGGCCAGGATCGCAGCCACGACACTGTGGGCGGCCACGACGACGCCGAGGGCCATGATGGACGAGCCGACATACAGTGGATGCGCCGTCCAGCGATACGGACCGGAGCGCGTGACCTCCCTCCCCTTTTCGAGATGACCGGCAGCCCAGATTCGAACGAGTTCACCGATGGCGGCGACCAGCAGCCCGGCGCTCCAGCTTCGCCACGTCGGCCGCGCGAGGATCGCGGTCGCAAGCGCCGTGACGAACCCGAGCGGGACTCGTCGCCGCGCGAGAAATGCGATCACTCGCCCGCCGGCTGATTCAGCCACGCGCAGCAACTCGAAGCTCCACGGCCGACACGACTTCATCCAGGCTGATGTTGTCGATACACGGCTGCGGACGGCGGCACTTGCGTTCGTAGTGACACACGCATCGCCCAGCGCGCGAGATGGTGATATCGGCGCGATCCCATGGCCCGTTGCGTTCGGTCAAGGTCGGCCCGAACAGCGCAACGACTGGTGTCCCCACCGCGGCTGCGATGTGCAACGGCCCGGTATCTCCCGACACCATCAGCTTTGCTCGCTGGGCAATGGCAAACAGATCGATGACGTTGGTCTTCGGAGCGAGAGTCGCAGCGCCGCGCGACGCGCCAACCACGAGCGAGGCGATGTCCTCTTCGCCGGGACCCCAGAGCACGAGCGACCGGACACCAATCCGTTCCCGGACCTCCGCGGCGAGCTCGCCGAAAAGCGGTGGCGGCCAGCGCTTGTTGGGCCACGCCGCACCCGGATTGATGAGCGCGTAGCCTTCCGATCCAAAACCCGCGGCCACCGCATCGGCGGCCGCTGTTCGCGGCAGCTTCAACGGAAACGCCACGCGAAGATCCTCGACGCCAAGCACGCTGGTCAGCATCAGGTTCTTCCTGACGACGTGCGGGTCGCGACCGGGATCGGGAGTCTCACTGTAGAAGATGCGGGCCATCGGCTCTCGCAGGTGCTCGCGCGGCAGTCCAATGATTCGGCGCGCACCCGCTGCGCGTGCAAGGACAGCGGACTTCAGCAATCCCTGGAGATCGACAACCGCGTCGTACTCCACTCGGCGCAACTTTCGAATGGTGCCGAGGAGCGCACCGATGCCGCCACGCGGGTCGATTGCTATCGCGTCATCCAATCCTTCCACGAGCTGTATGACCGGGACGTAGCGTGGATCGACCAGCCAATCGATTCGAGCGTCCCGGTATCTGGCTCGCAGTGCCGCTGCCGCGGGAATCGCGTGGATGACGTCACCAAGCGATCCCAGCCGCACCAGGAGGAAGCGCGGAGATTTCAATCTGGAGTGCCCTGACTCGAGGCGATACGCGCAAGCAGATCGCGCGTCGAGTGGTCCTTTGGATCGCCGACGATGGCAATGCGTCCGCCGTAGGCGCGGACAACGTCACGCTCGGGCACCGTGTCCAGGGTGTAGTCGGTCCCCTTGCAGTGGACATCAGGGTGCAGCAGCTCGAGAAGCGGGCCCACCGTCGGTTCCGGAAACACGGTCACCAGATCGACGCATCGAAGTGCTGCCACGAGCTCGGCGCGATGCTCGGCAGCCAGAACGGGTCGGCCGTCACCCTTCAACGCCCTCACCGACTCATCATCGTTAATCGCCACGATGAGCACGTCCGCCTCCTGGGCGGCCGCCTCGAGATAGCGAACGTGGCCGACGTGCAGGAGATCGAAACAGCCGTTCGCGAAAGCCACCGTGCGACCCGATGCGCGCACGGCGTGAACCCGCGCAACCAGCGACTCACGCGACACGACGTCACCCACGCGCCGGCCTCGTGGCCTGCACACCGGAATCGGAGCGAACGGCCCTGCGAATTTCCTCCGCCGACACGGTCGCCGTCCCCCGTTTCATCACGACGATTCCGCCGGCGTAGTTGGCCAGACGGGCGGCGGCCTCGAACGTGGTACCCGACGCCAGCGCCAGGGCCATCGTCGCCATCACCGTATCGCCGGCGCCGGTCACGTCAGCAATCTCATCGGAGCCAAAGATAGGAATGTGCACCGTTGGCGTGTCGGCGACAAAGAGTGCCATCCCGCGACCGCCGCGCGTGATCAGCACAGCCTGCATGCCCGTTCGTTCGAGCAGTTCACGACCGGCGCGCTCGAGCACCGCGAGATTGTCGTTGATGCGCACGCCGAGCGCGTGCTCGACTTCGGATTCATTGGGCGTGCACGCGGTGAGATCCCGATAGTCGAGAACCCGGTAGCGGCTGTCGATCAGGATGGGAATCGGACGACCCGCTTGCCGGAGAGCCGCGCGAAGCTTCGACACAAAGACCGGCGTCACGAGCCCCGAGCCGTAGTCAGAAAGCAGCACCGCATCGGCCTTCATCGCTGCGTCGAACGTGCGCCGTTCGAACCGCGCGCGGGCGTCGCGGCCGATCGCACCGTTCACTGCCCGATCGATGCGGACGACCTGCTGCTTGGCCGAGTGGATGCCGCCTGCCAAGATTCGGGTCTTGACCGGCGTGTGATGTTTCGCGACACGCACGAGGCCGCGGTGATCGACCCGTTTGTTCAGCGCCGCAGACAGCCGGCGCCCGTGTTCGTCGCGGCCCACAACTCCCGCCAGGATCGCGCGCCCTCCGAGAGCGGCCACATTGTTTGCTGCGTTGCCACCGGCCCCTGGCACGACCTGAGTCGAGTCATATTCGAGAATGAGCACCGGCGCCTCGCGCGAGACACGGGCCACGCGCCCATAGACGAATTCGTCGGCAACGATGTCGCCGACGACCGCAACGGTTTTCTCTTTCAGCGCGTCTACGACCGCGAGGAGTTGCGCAGGATCCAACCAACGGCCTCCATCAAATTGTTGAGGATAGCATCGGCACGGACCCCAGCCGGCGCTTCCGAGCGATCGGGGCCCGAGCGGACGAGCACGGCACCTGTTCCCGCTGCACGGCCGCAGGCGACATCCAGCCAACGGTCGCCGACCATGAATGACGTTGTGGGGTCGAGATCCAAGTCGTGGCACGCCTCCTCGATCATGCCGGGTGCCGGCTTGCGACAGCCACATGCCTGACGGTAACGCTCAATCTTCGACTCGACGAAGTGCGGGCAGTAGTAATAACGATCGATGGCCGCTCCGGTCCCCTCGAGGCGGCGATCGATCTCTCTATGGACGTCGTGCACGAACGACTCTTCGATGATTCCGCGCGCCACGGCGGATTGGTTCGTGATCACGGCCGTGACGAACCCCGCACGCTTGAGCAGGCGAAGCGCATCGACCGTCCACGGGAACAGCATCAACTGATCGAGCCGATCGAGGTAGTTGCGTTCCTCGATGATCGTCCCGTCACGATCGAGAAATACAGCAGGTCGACTCATGCCTCGGGGGCCGCGGCTTTCGAATGAAGATTCGAAATCTGGTGCTCAGGGTGTTTCATCAAGTCAACCACGGTGCCAAGCACACGCTCCGGCGAAAGGCCACGCATGCAGCGATGATCGAGTGGACACTCCCGCAGCATACATGGACGGCACCAGACGTGGTTGATCAGCACCTCCACGCGGCGGCCCCGACGGGCCAGCGGCGCCGTCTCTCGCTCTCGCGTCGGGCCGAAGAGCGCAGCCAGCGGTACCCCCACCGCCCCGGCCAGATGCATCGCTCCCGAGTCGTTCGACACGCACGCGCTCGCCAGTGCGAAGACACCCGCCAATGCATCAAGCGTGGTGGTACCCGCCAGATCGATGATCTGCGACCGAACGTCGTCCGGCACCAACGCGCGCACCCAGCGCGTCGTTGCCCCGTCCGCCGTCGTGCCAATGAGCACGCACTGCCGCGGCTGCTCGCGGACCAGTCTCGTCGCGACCTCTGCGAAGTGCTCCGCCGGCCATCGTTTGGCGCCACCGTACGCAGCTCCCGGCGCCATGACAACGAAGTCACGCTGCTCGTCCCAGCCCGCCGTGCGGAGAGTCTCGCGCGCCCGCTCGATGGCGTGACCGGGCACGAGGAGATCAGGATCGAGGGACCCGTTCTCGATTCCCAGCCCTTTGACGAGTCGCCGGTAGTACTCCGCCTGGTGCACGCGAATCGTCGGCCGCGGAACAGTGCGCGACAGCAAAGGTCCACGCACGTCTGCCGCGTATCCCCATCGTTCCGCGATGCGTGCACGCCGAACGAGCCACGCCGACGCAAACGAGTTGGGCAACAGCACGGCCACGTCGGCGTCGAGGGCGCGCAGTGCGGCGATGTCGGCGCGGCGTGTCCGCCGGCTCCAGAGCCGGCCCGACCACTCCATCACAATCACCTCGTCGACGAGAGGCGACATCAGGAAGAGTCCCGCGATCGACCTGCGCGCGGCCACGATCAGCCGCGCTCGTGAAAATCGGCGACGAAGATCGCCGATGGCAGGAAGGGCCATGACGGCATCACCCAGCCAGTTCGGCGAAACCACCAGAAGCCGCTCGACCTCGCTCGCTGTCATACCACCTGTTCGGATGCCGCCGGTTCATCACGCCATCGCCGATGCATCCAGAGCCAGAGATGGGGATCCCGTCTGACATACATCTCGAGCACGTCGGTGCACCTCTGCGTGAACTCGCGAATCGCCGCCGGCCCGCTCGTCTGTGGCGGTGGCACAGGGCGGTCGTAGATCAGGCGGTAGCGGCCGCCCGGAAGAGGCAGGGCGAACACGGGGATGACCGGCGCCCCCGTGCGTAACGCCAACGCGGCCAAAGCCGTCGTCGTCGCGGCCGGGCGATTGAAGAATTCGACCGACACCGCATCGGAGTGCAGGTGCTGATCGATCAGCATCGCCACTCCGCGATTGCTCTGCAGATCGCGCAGCACGCGTCTCAGGCCGCCTTGCCTGTAGATCACCGTATTGCCGGTGCAGGTGCGAATCCGCTCCAGCATCTCGTGCAGGTAGGGATTGTCGAGTCGCCGCGCGACAACGGAGATCGGCTCGGCATGCAAGGCAAACGCAATCGCCTGAATCTCCCAATAACCGAAATGGCCGGTGAAGTAGAGCACTCCCCTGCCCTGCCGGTAGGCCTGCCGGACGTGCTCCTCTCCCTCGATGTCCACGCGCACGGCGATTTCCCCCGCGCTGAGGGTGCTGAACTTGATCATCTCCAGCACCAGGGACCCGAAATGGGCAAACATCGCGCGTGCGACCGTTCGTCGCTCGTTTTCGGATCGAGAGGGAAACGCCTGGGCGAGATTGCCAAGCGCGATCCGGCGGTGGAAACGATCGACGAGCGATACCAGCCGCCCGAACCCTCTGCCGCACGCACGGACAGCCGTCATGGGCATGAGCCGCAACAGGCCGCTCACGATCTGCACGAAGGCAAACTCGAGGCGATACCTCACAACCGTTCCCGGAGCCACGATGAAAAGCGATCGCTCGGCTCGATCGCTGCCGTCACCGGCAGCACCGCCCAACCGGGCTGGGGCGGCAGTCGCACGGCATCTTTCTCTGTCGTCACAACGAGGTCGGCGCCACTGTCGCGTGCGGCTGCCCGGATCCGGTCGATCTCGCTGGCCGTGTACCAATGGTGATCAGGGAAAGGCAATTCACGCACGACCTCATATCCCTGGTCGCGGAGTGCGTTGAAGAAGCGCTGCGGCCGGCCGATCGCGGCCACGGCCAGGACGCGGCGCCCCACAGCGAGCGGCGCCTGGAGTGGCTGAAGCGGCTCGTAGCGATGGGTCACGCGGAACACCGGCGTCCTCTCGAACGCGGCCGAGACGCGAGCCACATCGTCATCGGGTCCTGGCACGAGCAGGCAATCCGCCGAACAGGCCGCATCGAGCCCTTCGCGGAGTCGTCCGCTCGGCAGGATGGCCTCATCGAGATCAGATGCCGGCAGCACCAGCACGTCCACCTGCCGGCCCAGCGCCAGATGTTGAAAGCCATCGTCGAGGAGCAAGACCGTGCAGTGAAGCTGATGCTCAGCCAATCGACCGGCAAGGTAGCGATCCGAACAGACGAGAACCGGCACATCGGGAACTGCCCGGGCCAGCATCTGCGGCTCGTCCCCTGAGCGTTCCACGGGTTCGAGCACGCTCGTGCCATCGCTCACCACAACGACGCCCGCGCGAGTGCGACGTCGCCCGTAGCCGCGGCTCAGAATCGCGGGGCGCTCGCCCCACGCACGCAGCATGCGAGCCAACGTCGCGACCACGGGCGTCTTGCCCGTGCCGCCGACCGAGAGATTGCCTACGCTGATGACCGGCCGATCGAGACTGCGTCTCGATTGAGGGTGACGCTCGTACCACGAGCGTCGCAGGCGTGCTACTCCTCCGTAGGTCGCGCTCAGGACACTCAATGGATCACGCGGAAGGGTCGCACCACTGCGGGTGGATCGGGCGGAAGCAGTTCGGCAAGCACCCGCAGGGTCGTGTCCTTCGCGCCGCGATTGGCGTCAACGAGTGCGCGCGCGGCCGCACCGAGCCTGGCGCGGCGTACCGGATCCGCCATCAACTCAACCACGACATCTTCCAGATCGCGTGGCGTGCGCACTTGAACCGCAGCCCCATTGGCGAGAAACGCGCCGGCGATCTCCGCGAAGTTCTCCATGTGCGGACCGAAGACGATCGGCTTGCCGTGGACCGCCGGTTCGAGGATGTTGTGACCACCGAGCGGGACCAGGCTTCCACCGACGAACACGGCGGTTGCGATCTGATAGAGCTGCGCCAGCTCACCAATCGTATCGAGAATCACCGCATCAGCCCGCGGCTCGGCATCGATCGGCAAATCGCTGCGACGGACGGTGGACAGGCCTTCCCGCCGGCAGAGCCGCTCGACTTCTCCAAACCGTTCGGGATGCCGCGCCGCCAGGATCAGCAGCGCGTTCCCGCCCGCTGCCGTTGTCCGAACTCGGTTGAATGCACGGATGACCGCTTCTTCTTCTCCCTTCGACGTACTGCCAGCGACGAGGACCAGCCGGCCCGGGGACATGCGGAAGAAACGCAGGACGCGCTCACGCCCGCGCCCGGGAGTTGTCGAAGGATCGAGCGAATCGAACTTCAGGCTGCCCGTCACGGTGATACAGGACGACTCCGCTCCGAGTTGCCGCAGCCGCCGGGCCGTCTCCTCGCTTTGCACGCACAGGCGATCGATGTCTGCGAGCACGCGGCGAATGAACGGACGCACGAGTCGATACCGCGGGAACGACCGTGTCGAGATGCGACCGTTGACGAGCGCCGTCCGAATGCCACGACGACGGCACTCGCACAGCAGGTTCGGCCAGATCTCCGTTTCGACCATGACGAACATCTTCGGCTTCACCACGTCGAGGGTGCGACGAATGGTGAACGTCCAGTCGAAGGGGAAATAGAACACCGCGTCCGCGTCCGGCACACTCCGGCGCGCCACGTTCTGACCTGACAGGGTCGTCGTCGACAGAAAGACGCGAAGTCCCGGATAGCGCGCGCGGAGTCCGGACACGATCGGCCGCACCGCCAGCACTTCGCCCACCGACACGGCGTGAACCCAGATGGATTCCTCGGCGTCGAGGTTGAACGACACCGGCAGGTATCCGAGGCGCTGGCCGAGGCTCCCGACGTACTTGTTGTGGCGAATAGCCTGATACAGCAAGTAGGGCGACAGCACGACGAGCGCGAGCACCGTCGCGACGCTGTAAAGGAAGTACACGCTAAATAACAGGAAATGTGGGTCTTACAATCATGAAAGTATAGCCGCGCGATTGACCCTGTTCAAGGCGCGTCACTACAATCGAATGCCGTGGTTCACGGTTCAAGCTTCACGGTTCAGGGTTCGTGTTCATGGTTCGGGTTCGGGGTTCGAGGTTCGAGGTTCAGAGTTCGGCGTTCAGAGTTCGGCGCACAGCAGCAAACGGGAGGAAGCGATGGCGGTCAAGGTTGGCATCAACGGGTTCGGGCGTATCGGTCGCAACATCATGCGCGCGGCCCTGGGTTCGAAGGACATCGACTTCGTCGCTGTCAACGATCTCACCAACTCCGCCACGCTGGCACACCTCCTGAAATACGACTCGGTTCTCGGCAATCTCGAGGCCGACGTCAAGACCACGACCGACGGCATCACCGTCGATGGTGACCAGTTCAAGGTGCTGTCAGTCAAAGATCCGGCGCAGCTGCCATGGAAGGACCTTGGCGTCGACGTGGTCTTCGAGTGCACCGGCATCTTCACCAACCGCGACGGCGCCGCCAAGCATCTCACTGCCGGGGCGAAGAAGGTGATCATCACCGCGCCAGCGAAGGGACCGGATTTCACCGTTGTGCTCGGGGTCAACGACGACAAGTACGACCCCGCCACGCATCACATCATCTCGAATGCCTCGTGCACGACCAACTGCCTGGCACCGCTCGCCAAGGTGATTCACCAGTGCTACGGCATCCGCAAGGGATGGATGACGACGGTGCATTCGTATACCAACGATCAGAACCTGCTCGACCTGCCCCACAAGGATTTGCGCCGTGCGCGGGCGGCGGCGATGTCGATGATTCCAACGACGACCGGAGCTGCATCAGCGGTTGGCGAAGTGTTGCCCGAGCTCAAGGGCAAGCTCGATGGATTCGCCATGCGCGTGCCCACGCCAAACGTCTCCGTCGTCGACCTCAACGTGATCGTGGACAAGAAGACGACCGGTGAAGAGGTGAACAACGCGTTGCGCGACGCGGCCAAGGGATCGCTCAAGGGCATCCTCGCGGTGTCGGAAGCCGAGCTCGTCTCGATCGACTTCCGCGGCAACGCGAACTCGTCGATCGTCGACGCCGCATACACGAAGGTCATGGACGGCGACTTCATCAAAGTACTGTCCTGGTACGACAACGAATGGGGATACTCGAGCCGCTGCGTCGACCTGCTCCGCCGGCTCGTGACGCGCGGCTTATAGGCTCTCGGCTCGTTCTGACTTCTGGTTCGTGGACTGACACTGTGGCGAAACGAACGATTCGCGATCTCACTCTCAAGGGTCGGCGCGTGTTCATTCGTGTCGACTTCAATGTCCCTCTGAAGGGCGGCGTCATCGGAGACGACACGCGGATCCGCGAGTCGCTGCCGACGATCAACTACGCGCTCGAAGCGGGCGCGTCGTGCGTGATCCTCGCGTCGCACCTCGGCCGGCCGAAGGGGAAGCCGAACCCCGACATGAGCCTGCGGCCCGTCGCAGCGCGCACGGGGGAACTGCTCGGCCGAGCCGTGGGATTCGCTGAGGATTGCATCGGCACCGCCGCGGAGACCGCAGTCCGCAACGCACCGCCGGGAAGTGTCGTGCTGCTGGAGAACCTGCGCTTCCATGCCGAGGAAGAAAAGAACGACGCCGCGTTCGCGAAAGGGCTGGCGGCGCTGTGCGACGTTTACGTCAACGATGCGTTCGGCGCTGCACATCGGGCACACGCATCGGTTGAAGCGCTCGTCCGCATCGTCCCCGAAGCTTGCGCCGGTCTGCTCATGGAGAAAGAGCTCCGCTACCTGGGCGCAGCGCTCGGGCAGCCCGAGCGGCCGTTCGTCGCGGTGTTGGGGGGCGCGAAGGTCTCCGACAAGATCGAGGTCATCGAGAACCTCATTCCACGTGTCGACAAGCTGATCATCGGCGGGGCGATGGCCTATACCTTCTTCAAGGCGATGGGAAAGCCGGTGGGCAGGTCGCTCGTCGAGGACGACAAGCTCGACTCGGCCCGCAACATTCTCGCCCGGGCGCAGGATCGCGGCCTTCAGCTGTTGCTGCCGCTCGATCACGTCGTTGCGCCGAAGCTCGAAGCGGGTGCGCCCACGGAAACGCTCGACGTCGACGACACCCGGATTGGCGATCGACTCGGTCTCGACATCGGGCCCAGGACGATCGAGGCGTACTCGTCGGCGCTTGGCGATGCCAAGACCGTCGTGTGGAACGGGCCGATGGGTGTGTTCGAGATCCCCGAGTTCGCGACGGGCACGATGCAGCTTGCGGCGGCCGTCGCGCGCGTGAACGGCACGACGATCGTCGGAGGCGGCGACTCGATTGCGGCGATCAAGAAGTCCGGTGTGGGTGCCCGGATCACGCACATCTCGACGGGCGGCGGCGCGTCGCTCGAGTTCCTCGGCGGCCAGACGCTGCCCGGGGTTGCCGTACTGCCCGACGCGTAGCGGCGGGGTGCATTCGCAGCGAGGTGCATTCGTAGTGTCTGCATTCGTAGTGTCCGGCGGGACTTCAGGTGGCACATGAAACTGCCCTTTATCTGCGGAAACTGGAAGATGTACAAGTCGGTGGCCGACGCCGTGAAGTACGTCAAAGAGTTCCGCAGCCTGGTCAAGGACATCAGCGACGTCGAGATCGTGCTGGCGCCGACCTTCACCGCGCTGCACGCCGCGTTCGAGGCGGCGCGGAACAGCAACATCGCGATCTCGGCGCAGGATCTCTACTGGGAACGCGAAGGCGCCTTCACCGGCGAGGTCAGCGCGCCGATGATTCGCGAAGCCGGCGCCGAGTACGTCATCGTCGGCCACTCCGAGCGCCGGACGTTGTTCGGCGAGACGGACACGACCGTCAACCGCAAGGCTGTCGCTGCCTACGCCGCGGGGCTGACCCCGATCGTGTGCATCGGGGAGACGCTCGACCAGCGCGAGCGCAGCGAGACGTTCGACGTGCTCGACCGCCAGATCAAAGCCGGGCTCGATGGCCTGACGACCGAGCAGATGGGCCTGCTCGTCCTCGCGTACGAACCGGTGTGGGCGATCGGGACCGGCCGGAACGCGACGCCGGCACAGGCGGCGGAGGCGCATGCGCACATCCGCCAGCGACTGCGACAGTGGTTCGGCGCCGAGGCGGCCGATCAATGTCATGTCATCTATGGCGGCAGCGTGAAGCCGGACAACATCCGCGAACTGGTGTCGCAGCCCGATGTCGACGGGGCGCTCGTCGGCGGAGCCAGTCTGGATCTGCGGGGCTTTTTCGAGATTGTGTCGCGCAGCCGGCCGACGAAGTCAGCGTAGTGTCTCGGCTTTAGCAGACCGGCGTAGCCGTCGTCGTGTCCGGCTT
>JALDXQ010000018.1:0-59804 GCA_032156805.1 Acidobacteriota bacterium | reverse complement strand
TCGATCGCAACGACATCCCGGTGGAGAAGCTCGGCGACAGCGGCGGCATCCTGTCGGAGATCTAACATGCGGTCACGTCTGCTTCGCGCGCTCGCGTTGGCGTACCGAGTTGCGGCCACCTGGGGTCCCCGGCGCCCGCTTTATATCTTCACATTCGTTCTCGCCGTGATCGCTGCTGCTGGGACCATCACGGTCGCTGCCGAAAGCACGCTCCTCGATGCCGCGGAACGCGGCGATCGCACGGCGGCGATGAGTCTCCTTGCCAAAGGTGCCGATCCGAACACGCCCGGGCCGGATGGGACGACGGCGATCATGTGGGCCGCCTCGAACGACGACGTCGAACTGGTGCGTGCGCTGATCAAAGCCGGCGCGAACGTGAAGCTGAAGAACCAGTTCGGCACGTCGGCGCTCACCGAGGCCGCGATCATTGGTTCGGCGCCGATCATCGACGCACTGCTCAAGGCGGGCGCCGACCCCAATACGAAGAACCCGGAAGGTGAAACACCGCTGATGGCGGTTGCCCGCAGCGGCAAGGTTGACGCGGCGAAGCTCCTGCTCGAGGCGCACGCCGACGTCAACGCCAGGGAAGACTTCGGTGGTCAGTCGGCGCTGATGTGGGCGGCCGCACAAGGCCAGGCCGAGATGGTCGAGCTGCTGGCCTCGAAGGGTGCCGACCTCAACGCGCGCGGTGTCGTCCGCCAGTGGGAACGCAAGGTGATCACCGAGCCGCGTCCCAAGGACATGAACAGGGGTGGGTTCACTCCGTTGCTCTATGCGGCTCGCGAGGGATGTGTCGAGTGTGCTCGTCATCTGGTCGAGGCGGGCGTCGACATGAACCTCGAGGATCCCGAGCGCATCACGCCGCTCGTCATGGCGCTCATGAACCTGCACTTCGAGGTGGCCGCCTACCTGATCAAGGCTGGCGCGGACATCGACAAGTGGGATCTGTTCGGGCGATCGCCTTTGTACATGGCGGCGGACGTCAGCACGCTGCCGGTCAAAGGCAACGGCGCCATGGCCGTCCTGCCGAGTGAGGATGCGATCACCGCGCTCGACGTCGGGCGGATGCTGCTCGATGCCGGCGCGAACCCGAATCTTCAGCTCAAGCGACGCCCGCCGTATCGCGACGTGCCCCAGGATCGCGGCGGCGACACGATCCTGGCGCAGGGTGCGACGCCGCTGTTGCGCGCGGCGCGCGCCGGTGACGCGCCGTTTGTCGATCTCCTGTTGAAGCACAAGGCACTCGTCGATCTGCCGAGCAAGGAAGGCGTCACGCCGTTGATGGCCGCGGCAGGCGTCGAATTTGGTGACCGTGTGACGCGCGGACGGAATCGCACGAACGAAGGCGTCCTCGCCACGATGCGACTGCTGCTCGATGCCGGCGCGGACATCAACGCGAGGATGGTCACGGAGCAGGGGCGTAACCCGGCTGACGGACTGTCCCAGGCGGCCCGGTTCGCGGTGGCGCTTCGTCGTCCGAGTCAGGTGCCGACCGCGACGGCGGTGCCGCATCAGACGGCGCTGCACGGCGCGGCCCAGCGGGGCTTCACACCATTCGTGAAGTTCCTGGCGGAGAATGGCGCGGATCTCCAGGCGAAGGATGCCATCGGCCGAACGCCGCTCGATCTCGCGAAGGGCGTGGGAGTGGCGGGCGTACGACAGGCGGCAGGGGAAGGCTTCCCCGAGACCGCGGCTCTGATCGAATCGCTCCTGGCTGCCAAGGGCCTCTCAGCGTCATCCCAGAAATAGCGCCGACTGCATCGCGTGCGGCCGGATGACCGGAATTTCGCTAAGCGGAAACATCTTCGGTATACGTGTTTTTGCTGCGCTCCAGAGCTATCATCAGCGCGGCGTCTGGCGGCGGCGACGGATCGGGGAGTGGCGTGATGACTCGTGCGATGAAGGTGTGCGCAGTAGCGCTGATGGCGGCGGCGGTCTTCGTGACGGTCGCGCGCGCCAACGGAGAGAGTCCGCTGGCGAAAGCAGCCAGGGCCGGCGACCTGCAGGCCGTTCGAGTGCTCCTCAAGTCGGGAGCCGACGTCAATGTTCGATCGGGCGACGGATCCACGCCTCTCCTCTGGGCTGTTCACGGGTCGAACATCGAGATCGCCCGGGTACTCATAGCCGCGAAGGCAACTGTCGACGCGGCGAATGATTACGGCATCACGCCGCTGCTCCACGCGAGCCGCACCGGTAATGCCGCGATGGTCGAGTTGCTCCTGCAGTCGGGCGCCAATCCGTCACTGGCGCATCCCGAGGGCGAGACGCCACTGCTCGCGGCATCGCGGTCCGGAAGCGTTCCGGCGGTACGGCTGCTGCTGGCGCGCGGCGTCGATACGAACGCGGCCGAGAAATACCAGAAGACGACGGCACTGATGTGGGCGGCGGCGGAGGGCCACCTCGACGTGGCCGACGTGCTGATCGAGGCTGGGGCAGACGTCAATCGCCAGGCGCACGTCACCTCGTTGACCACGCGTCACAACGCGGATCATCCGACCGGCGGTTTCACGGCGTTGATGTTTGCGGCACGCCGGGGCGACGATGCGCTGGTGCGGCGGTTGGTCGCACGTGGCGCCAACGTCAACCTGACCAACGGCGACTCGGCATCCGCGGCGATGATCGCGATCTACAACGATCGCTTCGACGTGGCCGGCACCCTCATCGAGCTTGGCTCGGACGTCAACGACGGCTCGTTGTATGTCGCGGTCGAGATGCGTGACGGCACCACGGACCAGTTCGCGTTCGATGGATCGCGGCGGCGTCCGGATCATTCGAACAAGCTGAGCGCGCTCGATCTCATGCGGATGCTGCTGGAGCGTGGCGCCGACCCGAACAAGACGTTCGCCGGGCAATTCCACTCCACCTCCATGCCCAACACGGATCGATTCGACAACACACCGTTCTTCAAAGCAGCGGTCTCCGCCGACGTCGAGGCGTTGAAGCTGCTGATTGCTCACGGAGCCAAGGTCGATCAGACACCGTTTGTCGCGCCAGCACCGGCGGCTGACAAGGAATCGGGAGAAGCCCCAGCGGCGGGGCGTGGACGCGGTAATCCCAACCAGGGTCGGACGCCGGCCATGGTGGCGATGACAGGAGGCCGCGGCCCGGCAATGACGGGAGGGCCCGGCTATATTCGCGAGGGCGCGGCTCCTTACCGCGAACAGGGGAGCCGAAAGCCCGAAGACGCGCTGGCTCTGTTGCTGACCTCCGGCGCGAACCCGAACGCGGCGGGACCTGATGGCGCCACGCTGCTGCACCAGGCCGCTCGCCTCGGAAACCTCGAGATGATTCGCGCGCTCGCTGATGCGAAGGTCGACTTCAATCAGAAGAACCGCGAGGGATTCACCGCCCTCGAGGTTGCTGAAGGCAAGCAGCCCGACACCGGCGCACGCGGCGGCGGACCTCCTGGCGGCCCGCGTCGCGGCGGTCGTGGCGCATCGCCTCAGGACGTCGCCAAGCTGTTGCGTGAACTCATGGGCCTGCCGCCCGCGCCGGCGAGCGCGGAGGGCGCGCAATGAGCAAGGGTCTTTTCGCGGCCGCGCTCTTGTTCATTGCGGCCACGGCGTCAACGACGACGCAGGGACCTGCGGCCACTGCACCACTCGCCGCGCCCGCCACGGCACCGCAGGCGCCGGAACGCGGTGCGCCGAAGCCAGCGGTGCAAGCGGAGTCTCCCCTCGCGTTCCAGGGGATGGTCACGAAGTACTGCGTCGGCTGTCATAACACGCGGAACCCGCTGCCCGCCGGTGCGCCGCTCGCGCTCGACAAGGCGAATTTCGCGGATCCCGCCGCGGATGCGACGACGTGGGAGCGCGTGGTCAAGAAGCTCGGCGTCGGTGCGATGCCGCCGCTCGGCTCGCCGACGCCGGGACACGCGGAGCTGACACGGTTCCGATCGGCGCTGGCGGCCAGTCTCGACGCGGCGGCCGCGAAGAAGAACAGCCCGGGCCGCTACGTCCTGCATCGTCTGAACCGGACGGAATATGCGAACGCGGTTCGCGATCTGCTGGGTGTGACGGTCGATGTGGCCGATCTGCTGCCAAGCGATGGTGGCGACTTCGGTTTCGACAACATCGCGACCGCGCTCAACACATCGCCCTTGCTGCTCGAGCGCTACCTCACCGCGGGATTGCGGATCGCCGAGCTCGCGGTTGGTGATACCGGCGCCGAGACGGGCACGGCCACCTACACGCTTAGCACCGTGGTCACGCAGGATCAGCACGTGGATGGCCTGCCGCTCGGGACACGCGGTGGCATCCTGGTGCGACATACGTTCCCGGCCGACGGCGAGTACGTGTTCTCGGGACGACTCCTGAAGACTGTCGCGGAAGGGCTCGCTGGCGTCGAAGGACACGAAACACCTCATCCCTTCATCGTTACCGTGGACGGCAAGAAGGTGTTCGAGGCCCCGATCGGCGGGAAAGCGGATCACGACGCCGCCAAGCCGAATACGCCCGTGGCGCGCGAAGAGTTCGACAGGCGCATGATGTCGCCGCGCATCAGGATCACGGCCGGCCTGCATGAAGTGGGATTCACGTTCGTCGAGCGCCCGACTCAGGAACAGAACATGTGGCAGCCCACCCTGCGCGCCAGCCAGGAGGCGCACAACCCTTCCGGAATGCCGAGGCTGCGCAACGCGATCATCGAGGGGCCATACGGGATCACCGGCGTCAGCAACACGGATGGGCGGAAGCGTCTGTTCGTCTGCACGCCTCAGTCCGCGGCGCAGGAACCGGCCTGTGCCAGCCAGATCCTCTCGACTGTTGCACGCCGCGCGTTTCGTCGGCCGGTCACCAAGGTCGATCTCGAGGCGCCGTTAGCCATCTATAACGAGGAGCGACAGGAGGGCGGCGACTTCAATGCCGGCATCCGCGCCGGCCTCGCCCGGATCCTGACCAGCCCGTCCTTCCTGTTCCGATCTGAAAGCTCCCCGGCCGCACTGGCTGCGGGCGCGGCCCATCGCGTCAGCGAACTGGAGTTGGCGAGCCGCCTCTCGTTCTTCTTGTGGAGCAGCATCCCCGATGACGAACTGCTGAACCTTGCGACTGCCGGCCGGCTGCGTGCCCCGGGTGTTCTCGAGGCGCAGGTGCGTCGCATGATTGCGGATGAACGCGCCGACTCTCTGATGACGGCGTTCACGGGTCAGTGGCTGCAGCTGCGCAACCTCGACAAGGTGACGCCCGACATCCTGATGTTTCCTGATTTCGACGACAACGTCCGCCAGGCGCTGCGCCGCGAGACCGAGTTGTTCTTCACGAGCATCGTGCGCGAGAACCGCAGCGTGCTCGACCTGCTCGACGCCGACTACACCTTCGTGAACGAGCGGCTCGCGCGCCACTACGGCATTCAAGGCGTGTACGGCTCACGCTTCCGGCGCGTCCAGGTCACCGACCCGAACCGGCGAGGGCTGCTCGGTCAGGGCAGCATCCTCTCGATGACCGCCGTTGCGACGCGCACGTCGCCGGTGCTGCGCGGGAAGTACATCATCTCGAATCTCCTGAACACGCCGCCGCTGCCGCCGCCTGCCGTCGTGCCCGATCTCGCGGAGAGCGCGCACAAGGATCGGCCGTCAACCGTGCGCGAGCAGCTCGAGCGGCATCGCGCCAACCCGGTGTGCGGTTCGTGCCATCGCAACATCGATCCGGTCGGTTTCGCACTGGAGAACTTCGACGCCGTCGGGCAGTGGCAGGGGGCCACCAAAGAGGGTCTCCCGATCGATGCGGCGGGCGTGCTTGCGGATGGGACCAAGGTCGATGGTCCGATTGCGCTGCGCAAAGCGCTCATGGCCAGGCCCGACGTGTTCGCCGGGACGGTCACCGAGAAGCTGCTGATCTATGCGCTCGGCCGCGGCCTCGAACCAGTGGACATGGCGGTCGTTCGTGGCATCGTCAGAAACGCCGCCGCGCAAAACTATGCCCTGCAGTCGATTATTCTCGGGATCGTACGCAGTACTCCGTTTCAAATGAGAACGAAACTAACCGATACTGGTACCGCGCCGGCCACGGTTCGCGCGGCTGTCAAGGAGTAACCGATGATCGTCACGAAGAAGCACCTGCCTCGCCGGACGTTCCTCCGCGGCGCCCTCGGTGCGATGGTTGCGATGCCCTTCCTGGACGCCATGGTTCCGGCGCTCACCGCGCAGGCGAAGCGGCCGCTGCGGTTCGGGGCGATTTACGTCCCCAATGGCATCTATCCGCAGCAGTGGCATCCCGAGACGACCGGTAGCGCGTTCGAGTTCAAGCCGATCATGCAGCCGCTCGAGCCGTATCGCAGCCACCTGGTGACCATCAGCGGGATGAAAGCGCCCGATGGCAACCCCGATATGGGCGGCGTGCACATGGGCGCCAGCGCGGCGTGGCTCAACGGCATCGGCCCGGACACCGACCAGGCGAACTACACCGTCGTGAAGTCGAGAAAGTCGGTCGATCAGTTCATCGCCGACGCGATTGCCGAGGACACTCCGCTCAGGTCGCTGCAGGTCGGCACCGAGGACATGGGCACCTCCGCCGGCGCCTGTGACGGCTATCCATGCGTCTTCTTCAACTCGATCTCGTGGCGCGACGACACGAGCCCGCTCCCGGTGGCCGTGAACCCGCGCGTGACGTTCGAACGCATCTTCGGCGAGAGCGGTTCGGCAGGCCGGCGTCTCGCGAACATGCGGCGGAAGCAGAGTCTGCTCGACTCCGTTGCAGAAGAAGCGGGGCGGATGCGCCGCGCGCTCGGGCCGGCCGACAACGCCATCCTCGATGAATACCTGACGAACATCCGCGACGTGGAGCAGCAGCTTGCGCGCATGGATGCGCGCGCCGCCGCGGTGCCAGAAGGTGCCGTTGCGCCACTCGGCATCCCCGACAACATCGACGATCACCTCACGGTGACCTACGACCTGATGCTGCTGGCGTTCCAGGCAGACATCTCACGCGTCTTCACCTTCATGGTGGGGCACGAGGGTAGCGGCCGGAGCTACGCGCACATCGGTATTCCCGAGCCGCACCACCCGGTGTCGCACCACGGCGATACGGCCGAGGGGATTGCGAAGTACGCCAAGCTCACGACCTATCACGTCGCGAAGCTGTCGGAGTTCATCGGCAAGCTGCAGGCGGCGCCCGACGGCGACGGAACGCTGCTCGATCGGTCGGTGCTCTACTTCGGCAGCGGCATGGGCAACGGCAACGCTCACGATCGCAACAATCCACCGGTGCTGCTGATGGGCGGTGCGAACGGGCAGCTCAAGGGCAATCGTCACCTTGCCGTCGACAAGAAGGAACCGACGGCCAATCTTCTGATGACGCTTGCCGAGTACGCCGGCGCCGACGTCGAGAAGATCGGTCACAGCACGGGCCGCCTCAGCCTCTAGAGTGGACGGCCGCTGAACAGCGCGGCCTTCTTGGCGGTTGGGTGTCGGAGGCTTGGGAGTTAGCATAAGGCAGCGTCTGACTTCATTCCGCCGCGTCCTCCAACAACAGGAGCACAGTCGTGTAGGCAGACTGTGCGCGCATGGCCATGACTAATCACGCTCGCGTCCGGTTCGTCCTTCTTGTCTCGACGATCGTCGCTGCCCTGGGAATCGCTGGCGCGCAACAGTCCGCGATCCCTCCTGCAGTACGGGCGGCCACGCTCGATCAGATCGTGCCGGTGGATCCGCTGATCACTGTCGGCACGCTTCCCAACGGGTTCCGCTACTACCTCCGTGAGAATCGTCAGCCGCAGGCCAGGGCCGAGCTTCGCCTGGCGGTCAAGGCGGGTTCGGTACTCGAAGACGACGACCAGCGTGGCCTGGCGCACTTCGTCGAGCACATGGCCTTCAATGGCACGACGAATTTCCCGGGCGATGCGGTAGGCACGTTCATGCAGTCACTCGGCGTGCGCTTCGGCGCTCACGTGAACGCCCACACCGGCTTCGACGAAACGGTCTACGAGCTGCAGGTCCCGACCGACAATCCCGCGGTGCTCGATCGTTCGCTGCTGATCCTCGAGGATTTCGCTCGCAACGTCTCATTCGATCCGGTGGAGATCGACAAGGAGCGCGGCGTCATCCTCGAAGAGTGGCGCCTCGGATTGGGCGCTGGCGAACGAATTCAGAACACGCAGTTTCCAGTCCTGCTCAAGGGGTCGCGCTACGCGGATCGTCTGCCGATCGGTACCCCGGACATCATCCGCACCGCGACTCCCGCCCGGTTGAAGCAGTTCTACACGGATTGGTATCGCCCCGATCTCATGGCGGTCATCGTGGTCGGCGATTTCAACAAAGCTGCGCTCGAAGGACAGATCAAGTCACGCTTTGGCGCGATTCCAGCTGCGACGTCTCCCCGGCAGCGGCCGACGTTCACCGTGCCGGATCAGACGGGGACCGCCTACTCGGTGGTCACCGACCCGGAAATGACGACGACCCGCGTCAGCGTGACCAGCACCATGAAGGCGCGAGAGCAGATGAGCATCGGCGCCTACCGTCAACACATGGTGGAGATCCTCTTCGGCGCCATGTTGTCGGCGCGGATGGCCGAGATCACCCAGGCGCCCAACGCACCCTTCCTGCGCGCGCAGACCGATCGCGATCTCTTTGTGCGGACGATCGAAGTGACGAGCCTCGATGCGCTGGTCGCGACGGGGAGTGTCGAACGCGGCCTGGGCGCGCTCTTCACCGAAGTCGCGCGCGTGGCACGCTTTGGATTCACGGAGCCGGAGTTGAGTCGAATGAAGCTCAATCTCCAGCGCGGGCTCGAGCGCGCAGTGGTCGAAAAGGACAAGAGCCCGTCGGGTCCGCTGGCCGACGAGTTCATCCGCAATTTCATCCAGGACGAGCCGATTCCGGGGATCGTCTACGAGTACGGGTTGAACCAGCGCTTCCTGCCGGAGATCACGCTCGCCGAAGTCAATGCCGTGGCCAAGAGCTGGATGCCCGATCGCAATCGAGTCGTGGCCATCTCGGCGCCCGAGGCGGACAAGGCATCGCTGCCCAACGAGGTCAAGCTCGCGGGCCTGATCGGCGCCACCAGCGGCGACGGGCTGACCGCCTACGTCGACACCACGAGCAACAAGCCGCTGCTCGCGCGTGCGCCCACGGCGGGAGCCGTCGCCACCACGACGAACACCGACGCACTGGGCATCACCGAATGGCGTCTGTCCAACGGTGTCCGCGTGGTCCTGAAACCGACGACGTTCAAGCAGGACGAGATCGTCTTTCGCGCCGTCAGCCCGGGGGGCACGTCACTGGCGAGCGATGACGATTTCATCCCGGCGGAGACCGCGGATGCGGTCATCGCGCAGGGCGGTCTTGGTAGCTTCAGCCGGCTCGACCTGGACAAGGTGCTTGCCGGCACGACGGCGTCGGTGCGAGCCGACATCGGGGCGACCGAGGAAGGGCTGGCCGGCGGTGCCGCGCGCAAGGATCTGGAGACGATGTTCCAGATGATCTACCTGACGTTCACCGCACCACGCGCCGACGAGGTTGCCTTCAAGGTATTAACCGAGCAGTTGAAGGTGACACTAGCGAATCGCCAGGCGCAGCCCGACGCGCAGTTCGAGCAGGCGCTCGACTCGGCGCTGAGCCAGAACCATCTCCGTACTCAGCCGCTGACGCCAGCCAGCGTCGATCGGATGAGCCTTGCCCGGTCGCTGGCGTTTTACCAGGACCGCTATGCCGATGCGAGCGACTTCATCTTCGTGTTCGTCGGCAGCTTCGACCTTCCGACGATGAGGCCGCTGGTCGAGAAATACCTCGGCAGCCTGCCGTCGCTGAGCCGGAATGAGATGGTCAAGGACGTCGGCATCCGTCCCCCGGCCGGTGTGGTCGAACGGCAGGTGAAGAGCGGCATCGCCCCGCGCAGCCAGGTCAGCATCGTCTTCACCGGACCGTTCCAGAACGATGAGCAGCATCGGGTGATCGCGACCGCGATGGCCGACACGCTTGCCGGCAACCTGCAGCGAACGCTGCGCGAGGACCTCGGCGGAACCTATGGTGTCAGCGTGGTGCCGCGTTTCACGAAGCGTCCGAACGGCGAGTACCGCCTGACCATCACATTTGCCTGCGACCCGGCACGCACGGAGAGCCTCGTGAAGTCGGCATTCCAGGTGATCGAGACGTACAAGAAGAACGGACCAAGCCAGGGACAGGCCGCCGACGCACGGTCGGCGCTGAGCCGGGATCTCGAGGCAAACGTCAGCAGCAACGGGTATCTGCTCAATCGGATCCTCTTCAAGTACGATTTCGGCGAGGACCCGAGAGAGGTCTTCGACATGCGTCCCTTCTACGATCAGGTCACCGTTCCGACGCTGCGGGCTGCCGCGGCCGAGTACCTGAACACCAACCGCTATGTGAAGGTCACGCTGATTCCGGAGAGCCAGTAGCGTTTGCGCCGGGCTCCGATAACAGGATCCTGTCGGCGCACAGAAATTCGCTGTGCGAAATTGTGATGCCTTTGCCGATCGCCGTGAACCCGTGCCACGCGTCACTGACGCGGTATCATTTGCAGACCGCTTCGCGGCAGATGTATCGCACTGATCCTGACGATGAATTCACGAACTCTTCAGGCCACGAGCGCCAGTGATGCTGGTAGAGTCGTGGTTGCGTATGGCCGTGCTGTCGTGTCTTTCGCGGCGCCCGTGATGGCCGCGAGCAGGTGCATCGGGGGGACACACAGGAGGGACGAATGAGAAGACACGCGTGGGTCACTGGCCTGGTCGTCGCCGGTGTCCTGATCGGAACGACGGTGGCGACGCAGAACCAGGCCGCGCAGAACCCGGCCACCGGGGCAGGCGTGAAGAGCGTCGGCCGCGGCGCTCCCGTCGTGTACGCCCGAGACTTTCAGCCAGTCGGACCGAACGCGTTCGGCGGACGCGGGCGCGGCGGCAGGGGAAGCGGCGAAGTCGTCTTCAACGGCTCCGCCCGCAATGGTGCAACGCCGCCAGGGATCGAGCCGCTCAAGATCGACATCTTCACGTCGAAGGACTACTACAAGGACCGCGAGCTCTGGAGCGACAAGCGCTACTTCCGCTGCAACAGTGGCGCCGCGCTCGAAGCGCAGTGGGGCGGCAATGGCACCGAGATCATCGGCCCCAACGGACCGGCGACAGCGGCATGGGGACACTGTGACCGGGACATGCCTCGCTCCTCTCTGGTGAGTCCGTATTCCTTCAAGACCGCGCAGGCGCACTACGAAGCGCTGATGACCGAAGCGAAGTCGCGAGGCGGGCCGACGCAGCACACCTACGCGACGGTTCCCGGCGAGTGGACCGGCCGCTACGCACGTCCGTCATCGCAGGGGAACGACACCTGGTTCTTCATGGCCAAGGTCCAGATCTCGACCGTGATGTCGCTGCTCACCCCCGAGTACCAGGCGCGGGCCGTGCAGGAGCACTACCACCAGGGCAACACCAACGTCGCGCACTGGCCGTCGCAGTATTGCTGGCCCGAAGGGTTCCTCCGTCGCTGGCATCCGGCGGCTGTTGGCGAGCACCAGATCATCGTCACGCCGCAGCTCGTGCAGATCATGACGGGCATCGCGCGCAACTTCGTCACCAACATCTACATCGGCCGCCAGTTCAACATGGAGGGGGCGGTGCCGCGCCTTGGCGCCGATGTGCCGCGCTGGTACGGCGAGACGATCGGCTTCTGGGACGGTGACGCCCTCATCACGTGGACGTCCAACATTCAGGGGTGGAAGACGCACGCGGCGTTCGAGCACTCGAGCAAGATGCAGACGATCGAGGTCTACACGCCGAATCGCGATGCCGGCGGGAAGTTCCTCGGTCTCGTCCACGAGGCGGTGTTCTACGACCCGGATGCCTTGGTTGAACCGATCCGGATCGTTCGTAACCTGAATATGGCGAGCGGACCAGAGACGGGCGATCCCTACACCTACATCGAGTGCGTGCAGACGATCTACCCGGTCAACGGCAAGGCCACGCCGCTGTCGCCGGGCGCCACCTTCCAGTACGAGGTCCTCGATATGTTCGGCCGTCCGTGGGCCAAGCTCTGGGAGCGTCACGAACAGAACATGGAGAAGCCGGTCAATGAAGATCTTTTTGACTTCAGCAAAACCAAGTAGGGGAGCCATGCTTCGCATCGCCACTGGTGTCGTTGTCGCCGCCGTGATGGCCGCCGCGTTCGTGCCGACGGTGCAGGCCCATCACTCGTTTTCGATCTTCGACTCGTCGAAGACGAGGGTCTTCACCGGCGTCGTCGTGCGGGTGAACCCGGACGTGAATCACCTGCAGATCTTCTTCGCCGTGATGAACGACGAGCGGAAGAACGTCATTCGCGACGACAAGGGGCAGCCGATCATCTGGGCAGTCGAGATGGCCGGTTCAGCCCAGTCGGCCCGCGAGGGCATCTCGGTCAACGCGTTCCCGCCCAAGACCATCATCAGCGTCGCCCTGCATCCGCTGCGCAGCGGCGAACCTGCTGGTGACCGCGGCGGCACACCGTTGTTCAAGTGCCCGGCGAATACGCCGCCGCCACCAGGCAAACATTGCGACGCAGTCGAAGGGAGTGTCGCATTCGGAAGCGGCAAGCTGCCGGTGGCGACCTCCTAGAACGAGTCTTCGTCAACTCCCAACTCCCGACATCCAACTCCCAAGTGGATCGTGGAGGTTGGGAGTTGACGCATGCAGTGGAGATCGATGTATAGCTTTGCCCAATGGCTTGAGCAGACGCCACTGAGTGTCACGATCAAGTCGGTCGAATGGATCATCCCGCTCGTCCAGTCCATCCACATCCTGACCATCGCAGTGGTTTTCGTGTCGCTCCTGATGGTCGCCTTGCGCGTCGTCGGCTGGATACGCATGGACGAGGCGTTTGCGGTCGTGATGGAGCGGTTCTCGACCTGGATCGGCCGTGGCCTGGTCATCCTCGCCGTGACCGGTATCACGCTGGTGATTGGGGAGCCGATCCGCGAGCTCATGAGCCTGTCGTTCTGGCTCAAGATGGGGTTGCTGGCCGTCGGTATCACGAGTGCCGTGATGTTCAAACGATCGCTCGGTCCAGCAGTGGTCATCGGCGGCGCGGAACCAGCGTTCTCCCCGCTTGCGAAGTCGGCAGCCATGGCGACGGTCCTGCTGTGGCTCACGATCATCTTCCTGGGCCGGGCCATCGCCTACGATGTCGAGGTGTGGGGCGGACTGTCGCTGTCCCCACGCGCATGAGGCGCGCGCAGGAGAACACTCGTGGATCTCACCGCGTTCGCTGACGCACTCCAGCAATCCGGCATCAGTGAGTGGATGCGCGCCTCGCTCAAGGCGCTGCCGATCATCGAAGCCATTCACGTGATGGCCGTGGCCACCGTGTTCGGCACCATTTTCATCGTCGACCTGCGGCTGCTCGGGTACCGCGACATGGCCCGTCCGTTCAGTCGCGTTTTCGGTGAAACGCTGCGCTGGACGTGGGCCGGCTTCGCACTTGCGGTTGTGACCGGTGTGCTGCTCTTCATGCCCAACGCGCAGACCTATGTCACGAATACCGCGTTCGGACTGAAGATGCTCGGCTTGATCGGGGCGGGCATCAACATGGCCGTGTTCGAGTTCACGACGCTCCGCGCGGTTGCGAGTTGGGACTCGAACGCGCAGACCCCGCTCGGGGCGCGCATCGCGGGTGCGACGTCGATCCTGATCTGGACGTGGGTGATCGTGTGCGGGCGGTGGATCGGCTTCACCAAGGGCTACGACTTCACGGTGCCGAAAGAGATGGACCTCGACTTCGATTTCTCGCAGGGATTGCTGCGCGGTTTCGAGGATCTCTGGCTATCGTAAGGGGAGCCAATCACGTCGTGGTTGGCTCCCGGTTCGTCGAAGCCGGCAGTCAGTGGACCTGTCCTTTGATGTGCCTGTCCACGAACTCGAAGGCGAGATCGCCGATGGGGCGGCACAACTTCTCTCCCTCGACGATCGCGGCCGTGAAGTGAACACCGCCATCAACCCGGCTCTGGCTGCACACCTGCTCGAACTCGGTGAAGGTATTCCACGGGCCGAGCACGATGTCCTGCGCCGGTGTGACCCCCGGTTCGATGACCGACGAGCCCTTGGGTATCGGCACCGACCAGCCGAACTCGTCCGATCCCAGATAGCGGCGGCTTGCCTGCGCGTGCGCGGCGCAGAAGCACGCCGATCCGGATGGATACTCGGGATGATTCGCCGTGTTGAGATAGGAGCGCCACTCGCGGCCCGGCAACTTCACGGTGCCCTTTCCCGGACCTCCCCACGCGCTCACCGTTCGCTTGCCATAGAGCAGGCGAATTGCCGAGACCGGCCGGACGGCATCGAAGCGGTATTTCTCTTTCCACGTCGCAAATGCCGGCATCGAACGCCGCGGCGTTGGTGAGGAAGTCGTAGTGCACGAATTGGTCAAGCGACAAGCCGCGGCTCAGCGTGATGAAGAGCGCGGAGAAGCCGAGGCTGGTGATCTTGTTGTCGAAGATCTCCGCGGTCATCTTCTGCACATCGGTGAGGCCTGCCTGGATCGCCAGGACTTCGTCGGCTTGCGCCTTGTAGTCGCGGAAGTTGAGGATGTTGCTCGCTGACGGCTCCGGTGCGCGAAATCGGTTCGGGCGATCGTAGGAATACGGCTTGGTGATCCCCCACTGCGGTGTGATGAACTGCTGAATGGTGAACGTGCCATTGCCGGGCGTGGTGAGCAGCGGTTGCCATCGCGACGGGTGAAACAGCGTGTAGGCGGTGTTGACCGGATGGTAGTCCGTGTAGTCCTCGTAGGGCCGCCGGTTGAGCAACACGCCGCCTTCGTCCCCCAGTTGATTCATGCCGTCGCGCTCCCGCACCGCGGCAACTTTTCGCCCCGCGACGTTCCCGATGCCACCGGCGACGCGAGATTCTCGCTGCCGTCGTCAGGATTGAGGCCCACCGAGAGCAGCATGTTTCGCCAGTTCGTGGTGAAGCGCGGCATGAGTCTGTTCAACAACTGAAAGGATGCGTAAAACATCGCGATGTTCTTGTTCCGGTTCGTCGTCGCCTCGCTCGCCGGCCGCCGGCCGAGCCGTGAAAAGACCCCGACGGCTGTCGGATGATACGGCGCGATCGCATCGAACCATGCGTTGGTGATGAGCGTCGTATGCCGGAGGATGATGGGCGCGTCGTTCAGAGTCGTGGTCTGGGCGAGCGCCGGGATGACCGTGGGAATGATCACCTCAATGACGGCATTGCCGGTGTCGAAGTCGAAGTTGGGATTGGGCTGCGGAATCTGAGCCAACGTGCGCTGGTGCGATGCACTCATGACGATGAGGCTGATGACGATGCTGATGTGGAGGATGTGTCGCATGGCCTCTCCTCTGCTTCAGTCGTGATGGGAGGTGTGTCTGGGGGCGCCACATTCTCGTTCAGGCAAGTAACAACGCCAACGTCAATCTTGTGCCGTGCGATGATGTCGCATGCTGTTGGTGACTGACGATTTGCGCCGGGCCTTCCGTAGCCTCGTCCGCACCCCGCGGCTCGCCGTGGCCGCGGTCGCGTGCCTCGCCGCAGCGCTCGGAACCGCGACAGCGGTGTTCGCGATCGTCAACGGCGTCGTCCTGCGGCCGCTGCCGTTCCAGCATGCCGAGCGCCTCGTCGCGATCTGGGGCGTCAATCCCAGTCGAGACACCGTCAAGCGCGGGTTCTCGTGGCCGGACACGATCGACCTCGCGCGCGCCACCAGCAGTCTCGATGGCGTGGCGGCGATGGCGAATGCGCCATCGGGAATGACGCTCACGGGGCGAGGAGACCCGGCGCAGATCCCGATGTGGGTCGTCTCGGGCAACTTCCTCGAGGTGCTCGGGGTGCTGCCCGCGCTCGGGCGCACACTCACCTCGGCGGATGACGTTCCCAAGTCACAGGCTTCCGTTACCCTCAGCCACGCACTGTGGAGCCAACGCTTTGGTGCGGATCCCGCGATTGTCGGGCAATCACTGACACTCGACGGACGTGCGTTCATCGTGACCGGCGTCGCGCCACGCGGCTTTGCGTATCCGCCACAGGCGCAGATGTGGGTGTCGATTGCTCATGGTGTTCCCGAGTATGTCGACAACCGCGGGGCAGGGTGGCTGAAGATCATCGGCCGCATGAAGCCTGGCGTGACACCGGAGGCCGCCCGCGCCGATCTTGCGATTCCGCTCGCCGATCTCTGGAAGCGCTACCACGCGTCGCGCGGACCCGAGGAATTGTCGGTCGAGTCTCTCCAGCGCGAGTTGCTGGGCGATACGCGCCCGGCGTTGTGGGCGCTCCTTGCCGCGGTGCTCGTGTTGCTCGCCGTGGCATGCGCCAATGTGGGCGGCCTTCTGCTCGTGCGAAGCGCCGCACGCGCGCACGACCTTGCCGTTCGCCGCGCATTGGGCGCCACACGCCGGCACGTGGTGGCCGAGGCACTGGCGGAATCGACAGTGCTTCTCGCGGTCAGCAGCCTGCTTGGCGTGATGCTGGCACTTGGTCTCGTCCGTGCCGTCCGTGCCGCCGCCCCCGGCGATGTGCCCGGCATCGAGAACGTCAGCGTCGACTGGGTCGTCCTGGGCTTTGCTGTTCTCGCGACCGGGGTGTCGATCGCGCTCTGCGTCCTCGCGCCCGTGCTGCAGTCGCTATCCCGCGATGTTCTCGTGCTGCTGCAGCAGGGCGGCCGGTCGCTGACCGGCGAAGGCAGTCGAGCGCGTCGTGCGCTGGCGGGTACGGAGATCGCATTGGCCGTGCTTCTCCTTGTGGCGGCGACTCTCGTCACGCGAACGTTCCTCAACCTGCGCGCGGTCGATGTCGGGTTCAACGCCGATCGCATCCTTGCCTTCGACGTGCCGCAGCCGGCGAGCCGGTATCCGGACGCGGCCGCCAGCCAGCAATTCGCCGATCGTCTTCTGCCGAGGATTGCGACGTTGCCGGGAGTGCAGCGTGCGGCGTCCGTGTTGCTCAGGCCATTGTGGGGTGTGGCCGGCATGGACTGGCCCGTGACCATCGAGGGGCAGGCGCCGACCGACGCCAGTCAGAATCCGCTCACCAACCTCGAAGCGATCTCGCCCGGCTACTTCGAGACGATGGGGATTCCGCTTCTCGAGGGACGTGACATCAACGACAGCGACCGGGACGGTCGCGCCGCCGTTGCCGTCGTCAGCCAGAGCTTCGTGAGGCGTTTCTGGCCGGGCGGTCAGGCGATCGGGCGCCGCCTGAGATTTCCGCTGCCGGGCTCTCCCTACGATCGACAGTGGTTCACGGTTATCGGGATCGTTGGTGACGCCAAGTACCGGGAGCTTCGCGGCAGCCGTCTCGACCTCTACATCAGTTCGGCTCAGTGTCCCTACCCGGTGCACCAGTTCGTCGTTCGGACCAGCGGCAATCCGGAAGCGATCGTGACCTCAGTGCGAGCCGAGGTTCGTGCGCTCGATTCGGCACTGGCGATGGACGATGTCGTCGTGCTCAGCGATGCGGTCGAATCGGAGATCGCGAACCCACGGCTGGTCGCGCTGACGTTCAACGCGTTTGCGGTGACGGCCTCCGCCCTTGCGGCACTGGGCCTGGGAACGCTCATCGCATGGCAGGTTCGCCTGCGGACTCGCGAAATCGGTGTCCGTCTCGCGCTGGGCGCCACCACACGACAGGTGATCGGAACGATCATGTCCGAGAGCGTTCCGGTCGTCACCGCTGGTGTCCTCGTCGGGCTCGCGGCGGCGCTGCTTCTGGGCCGATTCCTCGACGCGTTGTTGTTCGATGTGGCTCCGTACGATCCCGTGAGCGTGGTTGCCGCCGGCAGTGTCGTGGCGGCGATCGCCGTGTTGAGCGCATACGTCACGGCCAGAAAGGCCGCGCGTATCGATCCGCTGGTCGCGCTGCGGGACGAGTAGCGCACGCCGCGAACAAGGCGACGCTGTGGTTCAGCAGCCCTGGAACGGCGTCCATCAATGGGACGCGCCATCCCAATCGCGGACGCCGTCTCGCGCGTAAGTCGTTGCACACAGCCGCGCGTGGCCGGTACGCGAATTGATATCGGCCAGGCCGCCCAGACCCGAGGGCATCGCATGAACCTTTGGAACACGCTCCGCATCGCAGTGCGAACGTGGCGCCGTACACCCGCTCTTGCCGTGGTGATCGTGTGCACTCTGGCGCTCGGTGTCGGCGCCACGACGTCAGCCCTGACGGTTGCGCACTCGCTGCTGGTGCAGCGGCTGCCGTTTCCCGATGCCGATCGGCTGGTGTGGGTGACCACCTACGACACTCGCTCATCGGATGGGCAGGCGGCCGTGATCGGTTCGAACCGGCTGCCGCAGTTCGCTGACTGGCGAGACAACCTGGCATCGTTCGAGCGAATCGGCGCGTGGGCGGGCGACCGGCCTGACGTCTTCACCATAACAGGCGCTGGAGCGCCCGAGCGCGTCGGCGGTCTGCGTCTCACGTACCAGTTGCTCGATTTGCTCGGCGCGACGCCGGTGACCGGCCGTCTGTTCCGCAACGGAGACGATGCGCCGGGTGTTGCGCAAACGGTCGTGCTCTCTCACGGCTACTGGCAGCGGCGCTTTGCAGGCGATCCCGGCATCGTCGGGCAGTCCATCACGATTGAAAGTGAACCGCACACGATCGTCGGTGTGGTCTCGGCGGCGTTCCCGCTGTCCGGAAGCCTGTTTGCGAGTGCACCGATCGACGTCTACCTGCCTCTGACCGTCGACGGGAACGAGGATATCGGCGGGTTCATGGCCGTAGTCGGACGTCTTCGCGCGGGCATCACCGTGGAGCAGGCGCGCGATGAATTGAGGAGCCGGCAGGTGGCGCTGTCGGTCGGGAAGTGGGAGTGGATGACCGTGCTCGGGCAGGTGGTCACTCCACTGCCGACGCTGGTTACGCGGGAGGCGCGAACGCCCGTTCTCCTGTTGCTCGCCGGTGCCGGAGGCGTGCTGCTGCTTGCATGCGCGAATCTCGTGAACCTGCTGCTCGTGCGCGCGAGCGGGCGCCGACGTGAGATGCAGCTGCGAATGGCGCTTGGCGCCACGATGCGTCAGGTGCTCGGACAGGTGACCATCGAAAGCGCGGTGCTCGTGAGCGCCAGCGGGTTGATGGGTGTCTGGCTCACCGTCGCCATGCTCGAGGTGCTCCGCCGCGCGGATTGGGTGACGATCGCCCGCCTCGGCGACCTGCAGGTCGGGAGTGCGACGATCGCGTTTGCGTGTGCCCTGTGCGCGGCCATCACGTTGGTGTTCGCCATCGTGGCCGTGTTGCAGTTGCGGCGCCGGGACCTGACCGACGCGCTGCGCCCCCATGCCGGCGTCACCATCGATCGACGCACTGTCTACGCGCAGCGACTGGCGCTGGCGGTTCAAGCCGCCGTCGTGATCGTCATGACGGTCGCCGGCGGCCTGCTGGCGCGAAGCCTCGTGGAGCTGCTCGAGGTCGATCCCGGGTTCAATCCAAGTGGTGCGATGGCGATCCGCGTCGATCCCGCAGGGCGCCTCGCGGGACCAGACCGGCTGCCATTCTTCGAGCAGGTTCTTGAGAGCGTGAGGACCATACCTGCCGTCGAATCCGCCGCGCTCACGATTTTCGTGCCCATGGGCGACCGGCCGAGCATGGGCTGGGATGCGATTCCGCAGGGCCAAGCCCCTGACCCGGCGATCGACAATGCCGCGGGGCGCATCGTGAGCCCCGGGTATTTCGACACGATCGGGATTCGCATCCTCGAGGGACGTGATTTCGACGGGAACGACGTTCGATCGCGGCCCCTGGTGATGGCGATCAACGAGACGTTCGCACGCCGAATCCGTGCGGAGGGTGGCGATCCGTTGAGGTCGACACTTCTCGTGCTCGGAAACGTCCGGCAGGTCGTTGCTGTGGTGAGCGACGTCAAACACCGCAGCCTCGATGGCGACGCCGGACGCGAGGCCTACATCCCGATTGGCCAGGCACCGACGTTTTTCCAGGCCTACGACCTCATTGTCCGGGCCGGCGACCCGATCGCTGTCGTGCCGGCGGTCCGTGCGGCGATCTGGGAAATCGATCGCCATCAGGCGCTCGGCACTCCGGTGGCGCTCGGAGAGTATGTCAGCCGCACGCTGCGGCCACGCCGCCTGGTGACAGGCGTGATTGGCGTGTTGGCGATCACGACGCTCGTGCTTGCGGCCCTTGGCGTGTATGGCGTCGTGCGCTATCGACTTGCACAGCAGATGAAGGAGATCGCAATCCGGCTGGCGCTGGGTGCACCAGGCTGGCGTGTCACGACGGTCGTCGTGAGCGACACGATCGCATGCGTGGGTGTAGGACTGGCTGCTGGTCTCGGGCTTGCGCTCGGGGCCGCATCAGCGATTCGCAGCTATCTGTTCAAGGTCGAGGCTCGCGATGTCACGACGCTCGCCCTGGCCTGTGCGCTCGTAGTCGCTGCGGCGCTGCTTGCCGCTTATCTTCCCGCCCGGCGCGCGCCGCGCGTCGATCCGAGCGCCGCGCTGCGAGGGGAGTGAGCCGTCTCCGCGAGACTCCAAGCGATCAGCGGCGGGCCCGCGTCAGGTCCGCGTAGATCGCCTCGATGAACATCTCGCCCGTCCACTCGGGTGTGGAGTAGACCCCATCGTAGTCCCTGGTCGGCCCGGCGGCCTTGATTTGGGCGAGCACCATCTTCTTGTCGATCATCGACTGAATGCGATCGCGGATGATCGTCGTCATGTCGCGGTACTCGGCGACATCCGACTCATTGCAGATCCGCCCGTGTCCCGGCACGACGAGCGTGCCACCCTGGTTGTTGAAGGCGGGGAACGTGATGTCGAGAATCTGATTGAGCGCGTCGAGGACACCCTGGATGCTCCCGCCGCGCGTGCGGTCGACTCTCGGATAGGTCACCGTCGAGAAGACGTCACCAGTGGCCACGACATCGGACTTGCGAAACCAGACAATGACGTCGCCATCGGTGTGCGCGGCCGGCATGTGCAGCATCTCGACGATCTCGCCGCCGAAATAAAGCTGCTTCTTGTTCGTGTAGAACGTGTCGTGCGGCCACACGCCAAACGGTGTGCGAGCGGGTTCACCCTTGAGGCCGCTCATGCGGTGCAGTACCTGCTCGTGCGCGATCACCGGAGCGCCCTCGAGCCGGGCAGGCTCGCGGCCGCCCTGGCCGCCGATTCCGGCGCTGATGTTGCGGCCGGCATTCGAGAGGCTTTCGTTCCCGCTCGTGTGATGTTCGTCGGCGCTCGTGTTGATGATGTGGCGGATCGGTTTGTCCGAGACGGTCCGGATCGCGGCCAGCACTTTCTCGCTCATCGCGGAAACGCTCGTGTCCACGAGCAGCAGGCCGTCCGCGTCCACCTGGACGATGACGTTTGCGCCCGAACCGGCAACCAGATGGACGTTTCCCTGCACCGGCAGTGCTTCGACGCTGCCATCGTCGTATGCAGGCTTGATCGGACGCGGCCCCTGCTGGGCAACGAGGCCGGTTGCCGCCCACACCAGCACGACGGCAAGCGCCGCGAGGCAGCGCGTTGTTGGTGTTTGCGGGATCATCTGGTGGCCGAGGTCGCGGCTGCGGCGGGAACGGACATCAGCTCTTCGAGTCGCCTCGCGTACTCGGGGTACATCGTGTGTGCGCCACCCTGTGATGCCTCGAACGGCAGGTGGTGCTTCGCCGCGTACTCGTGATGCTTGGTGCCGAGAGGGTAGGCCGGCACCTGTCCCTTCTCCAGTGAGGGGAGCTCCTCGGCAACCTCGAACGGTTGCAGTGCCGGGACGGTCAGGTTGGGATCCCGCCGGAACGTTGACGTTCGCACGAGCGGCTCGGTCAGGTAGATCGGATCCTCGACAATGATAGCCAGCGTCAGCAAGTCACCGTGCGGCCAGTAGTACTCCGTCATGACCGCATACGGGCTGAGCGGGATGCCATTGCGGTGCACGAAGCTGTACTTGATGTGCGTCGTGGTCACCTTGAGGCCGCCGCCGATCCATTCGCCGGTCGAGAACCCCTGCCACTGGTGCTCGGCGTACTTGGATGGGCGAGGACGGCCGTCGAGCCAGATCGTGCGGTCGGCCCGGCCGAACAATCCCGTGATCGTGTACGCCACGAGACGCTCTGTCTTGGGATCGACGATGGCGCCCATGCGGAAGTCAGGTCGTGGCGCGCGCATGGCGTAGGTGACCGGGTGCGGTCGTCCTTGCCACTCGAGCAGCGAGTGCATGGTGGGCGTCCAGCTTTCGGCGTGCTGTCGTGCAGCATCGTTGAGCGGGATGCCAACGTATTCACCCACTTCGACGCCCGGGTCACCACGCAGCGGCAGTTCTTCGTGATTGCCGAGCGTCGCCGACCACATACCGGCAAGATCCACCTGCTGCCCACGCGCGGGCACCGCGCTGAAAGCAAGCACGAGCGTCGCCGCGATCAGAGTCGTTCGCGCCGTCGTCATATGACTGTCCAGTCGAGCGGAATATATCACCTCCATGGACGGCTGGCTGGCAGTGGTTGCGAGAGGATCCCGTGACGCGCGGGCGCATGCTAGTATCACGTCAGTCATCGAACATACCCGCTGAGTCGCTGACGACCGCATCCCGAGCGTTTCCCCCGAACGCACGTTCGACACAGTTCTATGCAACCCATCGTCTCGCCCGCCAGCCGGAGCGGGGATTCACGTCCACCGTCACGGCGGCTCTTGTTGCACATGGCGCTCGCCGTCATGGGGCTGCTCATCTTTCAATCGCTCACGCTGACCTCCGGCCGGATCGTCGCGGGCGATGGCCTCGGGTGGGAGGGCCGCGGATACGCCAGTCTCATGACGGACGGGTTGGACCAGGGTTCCGTCATCACTCGGTCGCGGCCGTTCCTGCCGCTGGTGACGCGCGTGCCGTACGCCGTGGGGCTCGGTGTGATCGAGAGCTTCCAGTTGATGAACGCCATCTACGCGTTCACGTTGTACTTGTTCATTGCGCTGATCATCGACCTCTACGACACGCGCATGCGTGTGAAGGCGATCGTGATCGGCAATCTGGCGCTGTGCATCGCGACGTCGAAAATGTTCGCGTTCTACCCGGTTCAGATCGATCTCGGTGCGTTCGTCTTGATCGTGGCGGCTTTCTATTTCGTGGTGACCGATCGTCACTGGCTCGCTGGAGTCATATGCATGCCGGCGCTGGCGTCGCGAGAGTTCGCCGTTGCCGTGCCGCTCTGCGGAGTACATCGTGCGTTCCGCCGCGGCCGGTTGTGGCCTGACGGCCTTTGGTACCTTCCCTGTGCGGCAGTGGCCGTGTTTGTGCGACGGACGACGTACTCCGATGGGGCGCTTTCGACGACCGACGCCGTGGCCAACCTCGAGTTATGGCAGTCGCCGCAATTCGTCGCGGCATTCGTGTACTTTGCGGTCACGGTGTTCGGGGGGATCAGTCTGCTGCTAGTTCTCCACCCACGCTGGTGCATTGCCCGCCTGCGTCGAGCACCGGAACTCGCGACGTTCCTGATCGTGGTCGCTGGTCTGGCCGCCGTCGGCAATCTGGACATCTGGCGCTATCTCGCGTTTGCGCTGCCGGTCGTGATCGTGCTCATTGCCCAGTACTATCGCGATCGTGTGTCGTCTCCCATACTCGAGCGTTCGATCGCGGCCGGGATGACGTTCGGGACGGTACTCACTCAACGACCGTTCGCGCAGATGGACACGGCGCTCTACTTCAGGGACTGGTTCCCGCTCTACAACATCATCGGTCAGGTGCCGTCGCCGGACTTCCTCGCGCTCTGGGCCACGCGTTTGATCGCGCTCGTGCTGCTGGCGGTGGCATTGGCCTCGATCGGACGGTCGGATCCCGGGATGCGGGGCTCGGCATCGTGAGGCTCGCGGCACCGCGCCGACTCGGGTCCCCCGTGGGGATCGCCACGATCGATCTCGTCCTCCTGGGGGCTCTGTTCGTTGTCTCGCTCCTCCCCGTGAGTTTCGAGATCGCGCGCGCGTCGAACCCTGGACCGGTTGCCAGGGTCGCCATGAGCTGGGAACGCGTGAACCAGGGCGCATTGACGGAAGGAACGCTTCCGCTCTGGAACCCCTATCAGTTCGGCGGACGTCCGCATCTTGCCAATCCCGAGATGCTCTCGCTCTACCCGCCACACGTCGCGCTGCGACTGTTACCGCTGCCACTGTTCTTCTCACTCAGCTTTGCCTTTCACGCGTGGGTGGCAGCGGTCGGGACATATCTCACCGCGCGCTATCTCGCTCTGCCCAGGCTGGCGGCGGTTTCGGCCAGTGGTGCCCTCTTGAGCGTGCGCTTGTTCATCCCGCTCGAAGAGATGGCGTACTCGCTCGATATCTATCGGCTGGCGTGGCTCCCGCTGGTGGCGGCCTGTGCGCTGCGGTCGGCGGATCGGCAAACGTGGCTGCCACGTCCGGAACTCGTGGTGGTTGTGGCGCTCGCCTTGATCGCGTCGGCTCTGAGACCCGCGCCGCTGCTGGCAGCCGTGATCGCGTCCTACCTGTTCGTGGCTCTATGGCAGTCCCCTCCCAGAGGATGGCGGCACCTGATCGCGCAGCCAGTGATCGTTGTGTGCCTCGCGGTCGGGCTGATTGCGATTCAGATCGTGCCCGCGGTCCGTTTCTGGACGACGATGCGCGGCGATCGCGAGCTTCTGCCGGATGTATCTCCGCGCAGTCTTGCTGATGGCGGGAGCACTCAGCAACACCCTGAGATCCTTGAGGCGATACGCTCACTGGATCCACGTGGGCGGTTGCTGTCCGCGTGTGACCGTGCCATCGACGGTGCTGATGTCGTTGCGCTCGATATACCTGGCGTTGGGGGGTACGGGGGCTTCCTCCTCGCTGACTACGCGCGGTTCTCGAACCTGGTGCGTGGGCCGCAGGAGCGGATGCGCGCGGTCTTCGACGGCATTCCCGAAGCCGCACAAGGGCCTGCGCGCATGGATCTCCTGAAGCTCCTGGGCGTCGAGTATCTGGTGTCCTGCACCCCGCCCGACTCGCAACGATGGGCGGTGGTGACGAAATCGCGTGGGGTCGGCCTGTATCGCAGCACTTCCGCTGCGCCGCGTGCGTTCTGGACGTGCGCGCCGCTTGCAGTCGGGCGCGAAGAAATGGAATACCGGTTGCGGCGGGGCAGCTACGACAGCCACATGGCGCTGCAGCCCTACCAGATCGTCAACGTGCGATGGCCGGCCGGCATGACCGATTCGGATCGATCACGCGTCGAGTCGCAACTGCACCTCGCGCCCCATCGCGATATCGGCGATCAGACGTGGGAATACAATCTGCTCGATCGCTCGCGTGAGAATATCGCCGCCATCGTGCAGCATCCTCTCGTCGAGGACACCCAGGGCATCGATCGTGGCACGCTCGCTCTCCTTGCACCGACGGCAGCGATTCCGGCGTTTGACGAGCCCAGGACGCAATGGATCATGGGCGCGAGCGGCTGCGATGCCCTTCTCGTGCCGGCGACGATCCTGTCCCAGGATCATTTCGACGGCACCATGACGGTGGAAGTGGATGCTCCGCACGACGGGATGGTCTTCTTCAGCGAGACGTACTATCCCGACAGACGGGCGTGGGTCGACGGTCGGCGTGTTGCTCGCATGAAGGTCAACCTGGCGTTCACGGGCGTCCCGGTGCCTGCCGGTGCTCACCGCATCGAGCTGCAGTACGACACGCGGGCGCTCTGGTTGGGAACGGGGCTGACTGTGTTTACACTGTGCGCCTGGCTCTGGGTCGAGCGGCGAGTGCGTCGACGGTCAGCGCCATTGCCCGCGACTCCGTCCCCGCCGGCTCACCAGTAAGGTTAGGAGGTGCGTGATGAACCGCCGTCAGTTCCTGTCGGCAGCTGTCGCCTGTGGTGCGGCGTTCTCCCGTGGACCGGTGGCGTTTGCCGGGCAGGCTTCGAAGTACGACCTGCTGATCAGGGGCGGCCGGGTCATCGATCCTTCGGTGCACCTCGATGCGGTGCGCGATGTGGCGATTTCCGGCGGCCGCATCGTTGCGGTCGAGCCGACCATCCCGGGTGAGGCGGTCGATGTCATCGAGGCGCGCGGCAAGCTCGTGGTTCCCGGTTTGATCGACATCCATACGCACACGGGCCGCTCCGCCGAGGGGCCCGGCCTGGTCCTGCGCGATGGTGTCACCGGCTGGATCGACGCGGGATCGCAGGGTGCCGACCGGATCGAGGAGATCGTGGCGGTTGCGCGTTCGTCGCCGCAGCAGGGACGCGTCCTCATCAACATCGGCCGCGGCGGCATCCTTCCCGGTGGCGACACCATGGACCTGGCGCGGGCCGATGTCGCCGCCGCACGTGATGCGATCGCGAAGCATCGCGACTACGTCGTGGGGGTGAAGGCGCGGCTGTCGCGCGACGTGGTGGGGACCAATGACGTTGAGGTGCTGCGGCGGGCACAGGAGGCCGCGTCGGCCTTCAACCTGCCTTTGATGATTCACATGGGGCAGACGGGGTCGCCGATGGGGAAGCTGGTCGATCTCCTGAAGCGCGGGGACATCGTCACTCATCTCTTTGCGCCGCCGCCCAACGCCATCGTCGACGACAGCGGTCACATCCTGCCAGAAGTGCTCGCCGCACGGCGCCGCGGTGTCTGGTTCGACATCGGCAACGGGCAGACCGGCCACATGCGCTGGGACACCATCGGCGCGATTATGAAGGCCGGCTTCTGGCCGGACACGTTCTCGACCGACTGGAACACCAACAGCAAGACAACGGGCGTCGTCGACCTGCCGAACTGCATGTCGAAGCTGCTCGGTTACGGGATGACGATCAGTGACGCGATTGCGTGTGCCACGCTCAACCCGTCGCGGATCTTCCCCTCGTTCAACGACCGCGGCACGCTGAACGTCGGCGCACCTGCCGATGTGGCGCTGCTCGAACTACGCGAGGGAAGCTTCGAGTTCCTGGACAACTACAAGGGGACGATCACCGGACGTCAGCGCTTCTTCCCAGCCGGCACTGTGCTTGCGGGCAAGAGGATCCCGACGGCGTAGAGATCGTTACGGATAGTTTCCGAGCGGCCGCCGTTGTCCCGGTTTCCAGTCGATCTCGACGGCGAGGAAGTTGTCGCGGTTCGGCATCTTGACCTGGGGAAGCGTCTTCGCATCGAGGACCGTGTTCTCCTCGATGACGTCGTTGAGAAAGAGCACGTAAGCGGTGACCGCGTAGACTTCGTCTGGCGTGAGCGAGCCAGGCTTGGTCGATGGCATCGCCCGGTTGATGAAGTCCCACACCGTCGTCGCGTACGGGACGAGGCTGCCCTGGATCTTGATTGGCTTGGAGTTTCCAAGTGGTATCAGCCCGCGATGCAGCTTGGTTCCCGTGCCGTCCGGTCCATGACAGGACAGGCACTTCTGCGCGTATACCGCAGCACCGTCTTTGACGCCGCCGCGCCCTTGCGGTAGTTCCCTGCCAGAGGGAGAGACCGCTGTATCGCGCGCCTTGATCTCGTCCGGGCTCGCGGCGGTTCCCAGCCGGTAGGTCGGTCCTTGCGCGACAGCCGTGATCGACGCGCAGAGCACGATCATCGAGGCGAAAAGGGCGAAAGGGGGCAGACCCCTTGAGTGCTGGCGTATCAAGGCGTCTGACCCCTTTCGCCTTTCGTGCCGGTCATGAACCTGGCTTTGAGAGCCTGCCGGTCGATCTCTTGCCCTCTCAAGTAGACCCTGGAGATCCGTCGCGAGTTCGTGATGCTCTCGAGCGGATTGGCATCCAGCACGTTGAAGCTGGCTTCCTTCCCGGTGGCAACCGTCCCCAGGCGATCCAGGTGCAAGACTCTCGCGTTGGTTCCGGTCGCCGCAACGATGGCCTGCATCGGCGTCATGCCGCAGCGGGTATACGACTCGATCTGCTCGTGGCTGCCGAAGCCATCGCCGGTCCCGTCGGTGCCCATGGCGATTACCATTCCGGCTGCATGGATCTTGCGCAGGTTGCGGCAGTGAAGCTCGAACAGCTCGTTGGACGGATTGCCTTTGGCCTCCTGCGCCGCAAGCTGCTTGCGCATGCTCTCGATCTGGTTGGCCGGCAGCGTCTCAGCCAGCGCGGCGATCGAGTCGCGCGTCGGAGGGACTGGCATGTTCGGGCCCGACCACACGCGGGGGTGCGCCTTCACTGCCGCCAGATACTCTTCATCCACGTCGCGATCGCGGACCAGGTGCACGAATCCATCCACGCCCGCGCGGAACAGATCCTTGGCGTCAGCCAGCGCTGAGGTTCGACTGAGGTGGGCGAGCACCTCCATGCCGTTGGCATGCGCTTCGGCAATGATGGCGCGATAGACGCTCGGCTGGAGCTTCGGGACGTCGCCGTTGCGATCGTCAACCCAGATCTTGATGAAGCGCACGCCGTTCGCCTTCAGCTCTTTGACTCGATCCCGGCCTTGTTTCTCTGTTCGCGCGCCATAAGGAATTCCCAGACGCGGCTCGCCGGTCGGTCCACCAATCGACGTCGCCGCGATCCCTTTTCCCACAGTCAGGAAGCGAGCGGCATTCGGGACCACTTCATCACGGAGTTCATAGGCGAGCTCCGGATCGGCCTCGAGGCCCATGCTCAGTGCCGCCGAGACGCCGTAGTACGCGTACCGCTCCAGCTGATCGACGAGGTTTGCGCGCCGGTAATTTGCCTTGCTGTTGCTCCCGTCCTTTTCGTTGACGAGCCCGATATGGTTGTGACCGTCGATGAGCGAAGGCATCACCGTCTTGCCCGACAGATCGACGCGCACCGCACCAGCCGGCGGCTGCCGCTGGCCTTGCCTTCCAACCCATGTAAAGGCATCCCCCTCGACGAGGAACGCGGAATTCTCCACGGGGGCGCTGCCATCGCCGACGATGAGCCGCGCTCCTTCGAACCAGAACGAAGCGCCGCCTCCGCGTTGCGCGCCTGGGTTCGACGCAGAAACGAGGAGAACGATCAGGCAGCTGATGGCGACGGACCACGGACCGCGCCCGTCGTTCCGTTTAGAACAACGCATTCTGGATGCTCCCATCCCGATTGACTCTCCAGGGCTGGATCCCATTGAAGTGATCGGCTTGCAGGAAATAGTCGGGCGTGACGCCCAGGATCTTCGCCGCTTCGGCGATCGTGGGTTGCACCTCGCCGCGTTCATCGGTGCAGCGCGACTGCAGCACGGCTTCCTCGCCGTTCCAGTCCCATGCAAAACGGAACCGTGTGTGCGCGTAGCGAAGCACGGGCTCCTGGAGCTGCGCGTCCTTGTAGGTGCGCCCGCCGTCGAGGGAGACCTCTACTTTGCGCACCGCGCCGCCGCCGGTCCAGGCAAGACCAGTGATTTCGTAGAATCCGCGGCCGGGCAGACGCTGGCCTCCGGATGGACGGGTAATGATCGATTTCGGGCCCAGCTCGAATCGGAACCCGAGTGCCTTGCCGTCGGGTCTGGTGTCGGCGTTGTTACCGGCTTCGTGCCACGACATCGCCGCCTGATCGACGACGGCGATACGGCTCAACCACTTCACCGAACGGATCGCTTCCCAGCCCGGGACAACGAGTCGCAGCGGATAGCCGTTCTGGGGACGGACCGGCTCGCCGTTCTGTGAGTAGGCGACGAGCGTGTCATCCATCGCCTTCACCATCGGGAGGCTCATCGTGTACTTGTTGGACTCGTTTCCTTCCGCGATGATCCAGTTCGCGCCGCTCTGCACGCCGCACTCTTTGAGCAGCACGGACAGCAGGACCCCGGTCCATTCACTGCAGCTGGTTCGCCCGTGCACCAGTTGCACCGAGTCGCCGTTGGGCCCACGCAGCGGGCGGCTGTTCGCGTTGCACTCGAGGAAGTACACCTTCGAGACAGACGGAAGCCGTTTGATCTCGTCCATCGTGAACGTCAGCGGTCGATCGACCATCCCGTGCATCAACAGGCGATGCTCCTTCGGATCGATGTCCGGGATGCCGTTCACGTGGTCCATCAGGAAGTGCAGGCCAGAGGGCGTGATGATGCCGTCCAGATCCTGAAGGGGCGTGGTCAAGGCCGTGTCGGTGATCGGCGTGGCGGAGCCGAGGGACTTCCTCACCGTGCTGTCGAACCGGGAGGGCTGACCGTAGGCGAGCGGATCCTTGAGACGGGCGTCGGTCTGCGGTGCCTGGGCACCGGCCGGCTGGACCGCGCCCACGGCGGCGAGGCTTGCCAACGCGGCGCTGTCCGTCAGGAACTGGCGACGACCGGAGTGGTGCGAACCCATGCGTAACTCCCTTCCGCGCTTCGAATGGTCACCCTCCGCCACGGAACCGGCGGGCTGCGAACGTATTGGACCCCTCCTGCAGGCCAAAGGTCAAATGTCGTCTTCTTGCAGTATCCTGTCGACCGCAAGGAGGAGCGATGCGCGACTTCAGCTTCGTTTCACGTCGTGACGTGCTGAGGATGGTCGGTGCCGTCGGCAGTCTTGCGGTCGCTGGCAGCCGCAGCGTCTGGGCGCAATCCAAGAGCCGGATCGAGTCGCTCGCGCCCGAGCTCGATCCCATCATCAGCACGAGCGAGCCGATTCGCGAACTTGCCACCGGCTACGGTGGCGACATCGGCCCGGCCGAAGGACCGTTATGGTGGGCGGAAGGCCGCTATCTCCTCTTCAACGACATTCACACCGCGCGACGGATGAAGTACACGCCGGGCCAGCAGGGTGCGACTCTCGCAATGGAGAAGACCAACGAGGCCAATGGCATCACGCGCGACCTGCAGGGGCGCCTCATCTCCGCTGAGCACCTGACCAGGCGCGTGACGCGCTACGAGCCCGACGGCAGCCTGACGGTCATCGCCAATAGCTTCCAGGGCAAGCGTCTGCTGCGCCCGAACGACGTGATCGTCAAGTCCGACGGCACGATCTATTTCACCGATCCGGGAGGCAACGCTGCGCCGGAGCAGTGGGACGTGACGCTCTCGGGTGTCTATCGCGTATCGGCCGATCTCGGCTCCATGTCGCTCATCATCGACGACATGGTCAGGCCCAACGGTCTCGCGCTCTCGCCTGACGAAAGCATCCTCTACGTCGCCGACTCACGTCGTCGTCACGTGCGCGCCTACGACATGCTGCCGAACGGCACGGTGGCGAAGGAGACGAGCCGCGTCTTCGTCGACCTGAATGGCGCCGAGCCCGGCGTGCCCGATGGCATCAAGATCGATACGGCGGGCAACATGTACAGCGGTGGGACCGGTGGCCTCTTCATCATCGACCCGAAAGGCAAGAAGCTCGGGCGCATCGTTCACGGCCAGCCGGCGACGACCAATGTCGCCTTCGGCGGTGATGACTGGAAGACGATCTTCTTCACCACCCGCAGCACGCTCTTCTCGGTGGGGGTCAAGATACCGGGCATACCGGTACCGGTGAAGAAGAGAACGACGTAGGTCGGTACCAAGGGGAAAGAGTCGTGACGAACGCAAAGGCCAACATTTCGCTTGCCGTTGTGGCGATGGGGCTCGCCCTCGTGATCGGTGCGGCATCGCACGTTCGTGCACAGCAGAAGGTCACTGGTGGCTCGCTCACGGCCGCCGACTACATCGAGATTCAGCAGTTGGTCGCCCGCTACGGCTACGCGGTCGACACACATGCCGACAACGGATACGCATACGCGGATCTCTTTACGCCCGACGGCGTCTTCGGCAAGACCAAAGGTCGCGAAGCGCTCGCGGAGCTTGCGCGCGCGACGCAAAAGGAGAGAGCCGGCCCCGCGTTCACGCGTCACTTCCTGACCAACGTCATCATCTACCCGACGCCGGACGGTGCGCGAGGCAGTCAGTACCTCATGGCTCTCGACGTCTCTGAAGGTGGGAAGCCCAGTAGCATCGTGCACGGCGGCCGCTACGAAGATGAGTACGTGAAGACGCCAGCAGGATGGCGATTCAAGTCGCGACAACTGCACCCGGCGAAGATCGGTGTACCGCCGCCGACCGCCAAGTTGCCGCCGGCGCCACGCTGAAGGGGATCCGTATGCGGAACACGATTCTTGCGCTGGCCTTGAGCATTGGCGTGTGTGCCCTCGTGGCCGTCAACGCGCAGCAGACGAAGAGCGACAGCACGTCGAGTGTCATGGCGCTTACGGCCATGGACTACGTCCAGATCAAGCAGTTGGTGAACCGCTACGCGTTCGCGCTCGATACCGGCTCGCGCAACGGATACGACTACGCTGATCTCTTTTCGTCCGATGGTGTGTTCGACAGCAACTCGCGTGGCCGGATACAAGGGCGCGATCAATTGGCAACGCTGGCGCGCGGCGGGAACAAGGGCCCGTTGCACGTCAATCACTACATCATGAACCACATCATCGAGCCCACGGCCGACGGCGCCGTGGGGCGGCAGTATCTGATCAACATCAGTCACGATCAGAACATCCCGCAGGTGGGTCCGAATCCGAATCAGTGGTCACTCGTTGGACAGAAGCGCGGAAGCCTCGACACGGTGGGCGGGCACTACGAGGACATCTACACGAAAACACCTGAAGGCTGGCGTTTCCGCCACCGGAAACTGGTGCCTTCGAAGTCCGGTCCCGATCCCGCGCTGACGGGGACGTTGAAGATGCACCCGGTGAAGCCCGATCCGACGGACACGGTTCCCGCCGTTCCTGGCGGTCTGAGCGCGATGGACTACATCGAGATTGAGCGGCTCGTCGCGAGTTACGGTCACGCGCTCGACAACGGATATGGGACGACGGACAACGGTGAGCCGTATGCAGGGCTGTACACAGCGGACGCGACGTTCGGCCAGTCAACCGGGCGCGCGCAGCTCGCCGCTCTCGGGCGCGAACAGCCGCAGGGGCCGCAATACGTCCGCCACTACCTGACCAACTACGTGATCGAGCCATATGCCGGTCAGGCCATCGGCAAGCAGTACCTGGTCGTCGTCGACATGCCGGAACCGGAGGCCAGAGCGAAGGGCACGCCTGGCACGATCTTCCTTGGCGGGCACTACGAGGACGTCTATCAGAGGACGCCGGACGGCTGGCGCATGAGGACGCGACGACTCTTTCGCGCGCTTCCGGGTGTCAGGCAGTGAATCGTGAACGCCCCCGGGGCTTCACACCGCCCAGCGTTCACGATTCACTGCCTGACACCACCCCGCCGGCTCAGCCGAAGCTCAGGATCGAATAGCCATGCCGCTGCGATGAATGCCACCACGATCGCCACGCCGAGCGCGGCCAGCGAGCTCGTGGCACTGAACTCCGCGCCCTGACCGAGCGCGCCACGCATCAAGTCGACAGCATAAGTCACCGGATTCACGCGCACCGCCGCGTTCAGCCACGTCGGCATGGTGGACGTTGGATACAGTGCACCGCTCAGGAATAGCAACGGGAACAACACCACATTGACGATGGCCGCGAAGTTCTCGACCGAGCGCACGGGCGCCGCGACGAGCAGGCCCACCACGCTGCTAGCGGCCGCTCCCGCGACGAGAGCGCCGATGGCGCTTGCGAATTGCGCGGCAGTCACCGTGACGAACAAGGGCGCCGTGAGAAGGACGATGCCACCGTGGAGCACGCCGACCGCGGTTGCCGCCACGGCGCGTCCTGCCAGAACCGCCGTGATGCCGGCCGGGCTCGCAAGCATCAGGCGCAGCATGCCGAACTCACGATCGTAGACCGTGGAGATCGCCGTCAGCATGGCGCCAAAGAGAGCAGCCATGACGACGATGCCCGGGAAGACAAATGCCTGATACGAAGCGGCGCCATCGAGGCGGGTGATGGCGCCGAAACCAGCCCCGACCAGGAGGAGCCACATGAACGAGCGCGCCAGTCCTCCAAACAAACGGCTCTTCTGACGGAAGGCGCGCGACAGGTCGCGCACGACGATCGCCTGTGCCGTGTGGAGTGCGCTCACGGACGCGGTCCGACCGGGGTGGCCGCGGGCAGTGAAGTGGACGTGCCCTGAGTACGAGCGAAATAGACATCCTCGAGCGTTGCATTGCGCACGTCTACACGCGTGAGTCGCGGCGCGGCACCAACGATCGTAGCCAGCCCACTGTGCGCATTGCTGACGCCGATCCGCCAGCCTCGCTCGGTCCGGACGGACATGTGCACTCGCGCCGATGCGGAGACGGCGTGCGCCGCGCGCTCGGCATCGGGACCATCGATCTCGAAGACCTGTTCTCCAACTGCTGCCCGAAGCGCAGCAGGCGTATCCGCGGCGACGAGGCGGCCGTGGGCGAGCATGAACACCTGGTCGCACGACTCGGCCTCGGCCAGGTAGTGCGTGGAGAACACGACGGTCACGCCACGCGCTCTGCGCTCGGCCTCGATCAGTCCCCACACGCGATCGCGGTGCTCCGGATCGAGGCCAGTCGTCGGCTCGTCGAGCAGCAGCAGGTCGGGTTTGTGAACGATGGCGCGTGCAATGTCGGTGAGGCGGCGAAAGCCACCAGAGAGCTGGCGCGCCGGGCGCGCGGCCTGCGCCGTCAGTCCGGTCCTCGACAATGCCTCGTCGATCGCTGTTCGACTCTCCATCCCACCGAGTCCCATCAGACCGGCCGCGAATCGAAGGTTCTCGCGGACCGTCAACAGGCCGTCGATGCTCGCCTCTTGGAACACGAGGCCCAGGCGACGACGAATGGCGGCTCGATCGCTCACCACATCGTGTTCGAACACACGAGCGACACCGCGGGTGGGACGCAGCATCGTGGCGAGCATCAACATCGCTGTCGTCTTGCCGGCGCCGTTCGGGCCGAGCACACCGACGTGTGTTCCGGGTGCGACGATCGCATCGAGTGCGTCGAGGGCCCGCACGTCACCGTAGTCCTTGCCGAGCCCAATGGTCTCGATCGCGTGTCGAGCGCTCATGGCGGCGGCCCGATCAGTGTGTTTCCGCCTTCTGCAGGCTGATGTAGCGGTATCGATAGGCGGGCGACCCCTCGGCCTCGCGGATTGCATCGTCGATGACGCTGCGCTTCGGGCTGAGAGTGCAGACGGGATCGGTGGCCGTCGCGTCGCCGAGCAACGCAAAGGCCTGGCAGCGGCAGCCGCCAAAGTCGATCGACTTTCGCGAGCAGCTCCGGCAGGGCTCCTGCATCCAGTCGTCGCCGCGGAATGCCTGGAACGCGGCAGACTCCTCCCAGATCCAACGCAGCGAGCGGTCGCGGACGCTGTCGAAGTGGAGCGTCGTGATCTGCGTGGCGCCGTGACACGGCAACGTGCGGCCGTCCGGTACGACCACCAGATAGTGCTTGCCCCACCCGCCGTAGCAGGGCTTGGGAAACGACTCGTGATAGTCGGGCAGCACGTAGAGGATCTGCATGCGTCCTCTGTGGGCCGCGATGGCTTTGTCAGCGACCGCTGCCGCCGCGGCCACCTGTTCGGCGGTCGGCATCAGCGTGCGCCGGTTCTCGAGCGCCCACCCGTAGTACTGCGTGTTGGCCAACTCGAGACGATCGGCGCCCAGGCGAGCCGCCAGCTCGATGATCTCGCCAACCCGATCGATGTTCGCGCGATGCAGGACGACGTTGATCGAGAACGCGAACCCGAGATCGCGGACGATCTCGGCGGCGGCCATTTTCTGGGCCACGGCTTTCATCCCGGCCACGAGATCAGCCGTCTCCTCGTTGGAGTCCTGCATGGAGATCTGCACGTGCTCGAGGCCAACCTCGCGAAGCGTGCGCGCGCGCTCGCGGGTCAGGCCGACGCCGGACGTCACGAGTGTCGTGTAGAGCCCGATCGAACGGGCATGCGCGGCCAGTTCTTCGACGTCTGGTCGCGCGAGCGGCTCACCGCCGGACAGGCCCAGTTGCAGCACGCCGAGCTCTCGCGCCTCGCTCAACACACGCTTCCACTCGGCCGTCGTCATCTCGTCCCGTGCTCCCGTCATCTGCAGCGGATTCGAGCAGTAGGGACAGTGCAACGGACACCGATAGGTCAGCTCCGCGAGGAGCGTGGTCGGGTGGGTCGCCGCATCCGGTTTCATGCTAGTGGACACGAACCAACTCTCGCTCGATGAGCTGCGACAGATACTCGATGACGTCGGGCGTCACGTCGCAGTTGTAGCGTTCGCCGAGGACCGCAGCAATCTCCGCGATCGAGCGCTTTCCATCGCACAGCTCGAGAATCGCCGCGCCCGTGTCGTTCAGCAAGACGACGCCCTCGGGGTAGAGCAGGACGCGCTGCTGTCGTACCTGGTCGAACTCGATCCGCGCGAGCTTCCAGAGCGACGGAACCGTCGTCGTGGTGATGGTCACGGTGCCTGCTCCAGGTACGCGTGATGGATCGTGTCGATCATGACCCACAACAACTCGAGTTTGAAGGCCAGCGCCTCAAAGGCCCGTCGCTGCGTTTCCACTGTCGTGCAGTGCATCTGAACCAGCCGCAAGCCCTGTTGACTGTCGCGCGGCGCTTGGGTGAGGCGGCTCTTGAAGTAGTCGAGCGCTTCGGGTCGCACCCAGGGGTAATGCTGCGGGAACGCGGCGATTCGCCGCCGCATCAGGTCGGGCGCGAACAGCTCCGTCAATGACGAGGCGACGCTGTCGATCCACGGCTTCGTCTTGCAGAAGGTCACGTACGCCTCGGTGGCGAACCGCACGCCGGGCAGCACGTGCCGCTCGTCTGCCATCTCCGCCCGGGGCACGCCGAGCGCTTCACCCAACCTGATCCACATCTCGATGCCGCCGCTGCCCGGCTCGGTGCCGTCGTGATCGATGATTCGCTGCAGCCACTCACGGCGCACATCGGGATCGGGGCAGTTCGAGATGATCGCCGCGTCCTTGCGCGGGATCGCTCGCTGGTACGCGAGTCGATTGGCGACCCAGCCTTGCAGCTGGCGCGGGGTGAGACGCCCCTCGTGCATCAGCGCATGGAACGGATGATTGGCGTAGTACGACGTGCTGAACGCGCGCAGCGCCGCCGCCAGGTCGTCCGGCGCGAGTGGCGCGGCCAGCGGCGGGAAGGACGGAGCCGGAGGCGCCGAGAGCGCCGACGCATGCAAGGTCGTCATGAAGGGCTCGCTACAGTGTCAGCTGAAGGCCGTCGAAGCCGACAATCATACCCGTTCGCGACACAGCCGTCCGCTCGGGAGAAGACTCGATCAGCATGGGGTTGGTGTTGTTGATATGGGTGTAGACGCGATGCCGGCACGGCAGTGACGACAGCTGCTCGAGGCTTCCGCCGGCGCCGCTAATCGGGAGGTGATCGATCTGGCGCGCTGTCTTCTTACCCACCCCAAGCGCGATCATTTCGTCGTCCGTCCAGAACGTTCCATCGAAGAGTAGTGCATCAACGCCGGCAAATCGCTCGAGCAAAGACGCGTCGAGGCCGCCGCATCCCGGCACGAACGCGCACGCGGTGCCGTGCTCCTCGTCTCGGATGAGAAGGCCGACGGTGTGACCCTCTTCCTCGCGTGAGGCGAAACGCGGAACGCCCGCGGGTACGGAGAACGCTTCGACCGACAAACCACTCGGTGATCCGTCTCGACACTGAAGCTGAACAGGCAAGAGCAGGGGAAGCTCGGTAACGGGAACATCGCTGAACGCTCGCGTCGTTTCCAGGATGCGTGAATCACGTTCGAGAATGCCGGCCACAGCGTTGGTCGCGACGAGCGGAAGATGCCCCGCCTCGCGCAGTAAGAGGATGCCCATCGTGTGATCCAGTTCGGCGTCGGTCAGCACGACGCCTTCGATCGCCACCCGCCGTACACTCGACTCAGCGGCCGAACGCGATGGCAGGCAACGAAGCTGCTCGCGTACGTCAGGAGATGCGTTCAGAAGGAACCAGCGATCGCCGTCGCGACTGACGGCTGCAGAGGACTGCGTGCGAGGAACGGCCGCCTCAGGATTGTGGCGTGCCAGCCGGCAACCGGGACACCAGCAGTTCCACTGCGGAAACCCGCCGCCAGCGGCGGTACCGAGCAGACGAATGTGCACGCCAGGGTGAAGACGGGGCTCGGGTGAGCCCCGCCATAGGTCAACCTACTTCTTGCCGGCGTACGCGGTAACTTCCAACGTCACGGCCACAACCGTGAATTCAGGCTTGGTCCAGGCCATTTGAATGACTCCTTCCGGTCGGTCGTCTCGTGCACTGAGGCGATGAAGTGGATTATAGAGAGCGGGCCGGGCAGAGCGCAACGAATTCCCGAGGCGGCTCAGCCGTTCGCCCTTGCCGCCCGATGTGCGGGCGACTGTCATGGCCGTGTCAGGGACCTGGCCTCACACCCGCCGAGTTGAGCCGGATGCGATACACGTGCGTGCAGGCCGTGACGTAGAGGCCCTTGCCGTCTGCATCACCGAATCCCACGTTGGTGGCGCAGACCTGGTCGCGCGGCTCACCCGCCGGCTGAGGCAGTTTCAGGGTGCCAAGGCGTTTGCCGTCGGGCGAGGTGATCCGCACCTCGCCGGGCCCGGCGCCGGTCGTCGAGAACACGTTGCCCTGCCCGTCCACCTTCAGTCCGTCGTTACCTTCGACATCCAGGAACTCCGTGCCGTTGGCGACCGTGTCGTCAGGCTGCACGTCGTAACGCATGATCTTCCGGCCGATGGTCACGTAGAGGCGCTGCTCGTCGGGTGACAGGGTGATGCCGTTGGGAAAGCCTTCGCTGAAATCCTTGTTGCTGCCGGCGAGCATCACGCGCCCGTCTCTTACGAGGTAGAAGCCGTTGAACGGGATCTCGCGTACTGGGCTGTTCACTCCGCCACGCAAACCCGAGTTCCCGTCCGTGAAGTAGATCGAGCCATTCGATTTGACAACGACGTCGTTCGGGCCGTTGAATCGCTTGCCGTCGAAACGGTCGGCAACGACAGTGCGTGCGCCGTCCTTCTCGAGGCGAAAGACAGCCCGGCTTGCCGGCGACGCGATGATCAGACGCCCCGCACGATCCAACGTGAGCCCGTTGGACCCGATGATGATGACGTTCATCCGCCCTCGGCGTGTCTGCTGTCCCACGTTCAGGATATCGGGGCCGTCGTAGATGTTTTCGAGGAACGCGGAGAGTTGTCCGTCGGGCGTCCATTTGTAGATCACGTTGGCGATCAGGTCGCTGAACAGGAGATGTCCGCTCGCGCCCTCCTGCACCCACACCGGCCCTTCGGTCAGGCCGAAGCGGTCGCCGATGATGTCCAGCGATGCATCCGCCGAGACGATCGCGTCCAGCGCGGGATCGAGTTTGACAATCGCAAACCCCGACGCCTTCGCGAGGCTTGTGGTCGCGCCGCTCGCTGGGACCGCCTGCGGTGCGTTGGGCTGGCTGCAGCCGATGATGACCGCGAGCAAGAAGACGGGCGTCAGTCTCATATGTGCTCCTGGCGCAAGAACCGGGTCAGCCGCTCGATCGCTTTCGAGAGCGCGTCGGCGCCGACCGAGCCGTACGAAAGCCGCACGCAGCCCTCGCCGCTTCGGCCGAACGACGATCCGGGAATGGTCACCACATGGGCGTCTTCGAGAAGCCGCAGGGCGAGCTGGTTCGAATCGGCGCAGCCATCAACGCGGACGAAGGCGAAGAAGCCTGCGGATGTCGGCACCCACGACAGGCCTGCGATCGGTGTCAGTCCGTCAGACAAGCGCGCGCGGCGTTCGAGGAGCTCGGTGTGAAAGCTCCGCGCATAGTCCCAGTCGTCGCGCACGGCGGCTTCGGCCGCAATCTGCGAGATCGTCGGCGCGCAGATGATCATCGCGTCCTGGACCTTCGTTGCCTGCGTGCACACCTCAGCATCGGCTAGCAGGAAGCCGACGCGCCAGCCCATCATCGCGAACGATTTCGAGAACGTTCCAATCACGACGACATTCCGCCGCCAGTCGGTCACCGACGCTGCGCTCCAGTGACGGCCGTCGTAGACGAAGTGCATGTAGGTCTCGTCGCTGATCACCAGGATGCCGCGCTCGGCGAGCTCAGAGACGATGCGGGTGCCTGCCGCGGCAGTCACTGGCGCGCCGGTTGGATTGCTCGGGTTGCACAGCACCACCGCACGAGTGCGATCCGTCAGAGTGGGCGCGACGTCGTCCCACGTCACGCTGTAGGTGTCGCGATCTGCGACTGGTGCTTCGATCGCCACCGCGCCCGCAGCCTTGACGGCCATCTGATGGTTCGTGAAGTACGGCGCCGGCAGTACGACTTCGTCGCCGGCGCTGACGAGAGTCGTGAGCGCGGTCGTGAACGCATGATTGGCGCCGGCAGTGATCACGAGATCCTCTAACCCGCACTCGATGCCGAGGTGCTGATGGAGTTGCTCGGCAAGCAGGCGGCGCAGTCCCGGTCGCCCGGGATCAGTGGTGTACCCGTGAACGTCGGGCCGTTCGAGAGCCGCTTGTGCCGCACGGAGCACCGATGCCGGCGGCGCATAGAAGGGCAGTGCTTGTCCGAGGGAAATCACGTCGTGACCGGCTGCCCGCAGCTGTGCGGCTCGCACGTTGAGCGGGTCGAACGGCGGGAGCTCGATCTCGAGAATGCGCGATGGAATCTGCACGAGACGTGACGCTAGCCGGTGACGGACTCGATGCCAGGACCCGTCCTACGCCGCACCGGCGTCAAACGCGAGCGCCTTCTGGAAGATACGGCCACCTGTGTCCGTCAGGCGGAAGTTCCGCCCCTGATACCGGTAGGTCAACCGCGTGTGATCGATTCCCAAACATCGGAGGATGGTGGCATTCAGATCGTGCACGTGAACCGGGTCCGAGGTGATGTTGTAGCCGTAGTCGTCTGTTTCACCCAGCGTGATGCCAGGCTTCACGCCGCCGCCCGTCATCCAGATCGTGAAGGCGCGCGGGTGGTGATCGCGACCGTAATCGTCGGCCGTCAACTTGCCCTGAGAGTACACGGTCCTTCCGAATTCACCCGCCCAGATGACGAGTGTTTCGTCGAGCAGACCTCGTTCCTTCAAGTCCTGAATCAGCCCTGCACTCGGCTGATCGACTTGCTGGCAGGTCGTGCGAATCGCCTTCGGCAAGCCCGAGTGGTGATCCCACGCGCGATGATAGAGCTGGATGAAGCGCACGCCGCGCTCCGCCAGCCGGCGCGCCATGAGACAGTTCGCCGCGTACGTGCCAGGCTTTCGCGAATCGGGACCGTACAGCTCGAAGGTGTGCTCCGCCTCCTTGGAGAGATCCGTGAGCTCGGGAACGGAGGTTTGCATGCGGAACGCCATCTCGTACTGGGCGACGCGCGTGGCGATCTCCGGGTTCTGCGTGGCGTCGAATTCGAACTGATTGAGGCGCTCGAGATCCTTGATGAACCGCGCTCGCTGCGACGCATCGAAGCCTGCGGGGTTCGAAACGTACAGCACCGGGTCGCCGACCGAGCGCAGTTTGACGCCCTGGTACTTGCCCGGAATGAACCCGGTGCCCCACTGCCGCTCCGCGAGCGACTGGCCGTTGCCTGTGATCATCACCACGAAAGCCGGCAGATCCCGGTTCATTGTCCCCAGCCCGTATGAGACCCATGAGCCCAGGCTCGGACGGCCGGCGAGCTGAAATCCGGTCTGCGCGAAGGTGACCGCCGGATCGTGATTGATCTGCTCGGTGTGCACCGACCTGATGAAGCACAGGTCGTCCGCAATTTTGGCGGTGTGGGGAAGCAGCTCGCTGAGCCAGGCGCCCGACTGTCCGTACTGGGCGAACTTGAAGATCGATTGCGCCACTGGGAAGCTTGTCTGGGCCGCTGTCATCGCGGTCAACCGCTGGCCATTGCGGATCGATTCCGGGAGATCGGCGCCGTGTGTCTTTGCGAGCTGGGGCTTGTAGTCGAACAGATCCAGCTGCGAGGGCGCACCGCTCTGGAACAGATAGATCACTCGCTTGGCTTTCGGCGCGAAGTGCGGCAATCCAGGGAGGCCGTTCTCGAGCCCCGCGGCCGCGTCCTGTGCGAAGACGTCGCAGTGCAGCAGTTCTGCGAGCGCGGCCGCACCGACACCGATGCCGGCCTGCCCAAGAAAGCGCCGCCGGGTCACACGCAGTGCGGAGTCCACACGCCAATCCATGTTCACTCCTTCGTGACCACTTCGTTCAGATTCAGGATGAGACTCGTCACGCTCGTGTAGGCCGCGAGTTCGCTGACGTCGAGGTTGGCGTCACGCGGATATTCCCCGTGGCTCACATACTTCACCGCGGCGTCTGGCTTCGACTTGAACAGCTCAAGGTTCTCGACGAAGGCGTCCTCGAGGACGGCTGTTTCGGATGCTCTGGGTGTGCGCGCTGTCGCCGCGCGGAACGCGTAGGCGATCCGATCAGTGGGCGAGGAGCCGCCCTCCTTCATCACCCGCTGCGCGAACACTCTCGCCGCTTCCACGAACGTCACGTCGTTCATCAAGTCGAGCGCTTGCAGCGGCGTGTTCGTCAACACCGGCCGGACCATGTGGCTCTCGCGTGCCGAGGCGTCGAAGTTGGCCATCGAGGGAGGCGGGATGGTGCGCCGCCAGAACGTGTACAAGCTGCGGCGATAGAGGTCGTCTCCGTGAGACTGTTCGTAAGCGCCCCCGCCGCCGATCTCGTTCCAGAGTCCCTCTGGCTGATATGGCTTCACGGAGGGACCTCCGACCGAGTTGACCAGCAGGCCCGCAACGGCCAGCGCCTGGTCGCGCACCATGTCGGCCGAGAGCCGCGCGCTCGGTCCGCGGGCGAGCAGTCGGTTGTCCGGATCCTTCGCGCGCGGCTCCGGGCTGGTCCGCGACGCCTGCCGGTACGTGGCGCTCATCACGATGGTCTTCTGCAGCGCCTTCACGTCCCAGCCGGTTCGCACGAACTCTGTCGCGAGCCAATCGAGCAGCTCCGGATGCGACGGCGGCTCGCCCTGCGACCCGAAGTCCTCGGACGTCTTCACCAGCCCGGCACCGAAATACATTTGCCAGAAGCGGTTCACGGTTACCCGCGCCGTCAGCGGATTCGACGGATCCACTAACCATCGCGCCAGCCCTAGTCGATTCGGAGGATAGGCGCTGGGCGATGATGTGAGTGCCGCTGGCAAAATTGGCTTCACGACTTCGCCCGGCCTGTCGTACATCCCGCGGATCAATACGTGCGTCTCGCGCGGTGTGGTCATTTCCTCCATGACCATCACGGTAGGCAGGCTTTGATAGAAGGCGTCTCGTTTTGATTGCGCGTCGGTCAATCGTGTTCGTGCGTCTGCGAGCCTGGCGGGCAGCGCATGCTCGAGGAAGTAGTCGCGGATCTTGTCGGCCTGTCCCTCCGTCCGCTTGTCCTCCGGCAACGCCGCAATCGAGGTGATGGATGTCAGGTCGGCCAGCATTCCGGCTTCCGCCGCCGACAACGCGCGGTTGTAGATGCGGACGTCATCGAGACTGCCGCGGAAGCGGTTGTCAGGGCCGCCGCCGGCGCCAATCCTCAGCGGCTCACGCTTCACAGCGCCCTGGCTGTTGACGTCATCGAGGAAGATCTCGAGCGGCTGATCTTCACCATCGACGTAAATCTTCACGCCGCTCGCCCAGCGCGAACCTGTGTAGGTGAGCGCGACGTGGTGCCACTGATTGAGCGTAATCGGGTTGCGCGTCCGCAGCCGAATGCCCTCGTCGACCCACTTGGTGACGTAGTCGTACTCGATCCGGCTTTCCCTCAGGTTCACGCCGTGTCCGTTGGGCTCGACGATGTCCTCGTCACGCGTCACGATCGCGCCGTCCGGCGCGGTCGGATAGATCCACGCCGCCATCGTGTACCCGTCGTCATAGGTGACCGTGGGATCGTTCGCGCCGAGCGCGCCTCGGCCAGCGCCGTAGCTGTCGAAGCCGGCGATATCGCCGCCGAACAGGACGAAGCTCGTGCCATCGAATTGCGCCGCCTGACCGATCCGTCCAGACGTCAGGCTCGGAGATGGAGGGTTGGCGATGAACGGTTCAGGGCGTCGGTTCTTGCCCTCGTGCAGTACGGCAATCTGAGGTGTGAGATCACCGTCGAAGGAATAGTAGGCAACCAACCCGCGCGCGGGTGCCCAGCCCACGGCAGTCGACGTGTCGAGCGAGCGCTCCCATTCTCTTTGCGCTCGCGCCACATCGGGCTGAAGCTTCGCATAGGCAGCAGCTGCGCTGGCCAGTTCATCATCCAGTCGTTTCAGCTGCGCTGCCTGCTCCGGGAGCGGCGCCGCGATGTAGGGCGGGGAATTCCCAACTCGGCGAAACTTCCCGTGCTCGGGCACGTTATTGAAGTACGCGAAGAGTTGATAAAACTCCTTCTGCGTGAAGGGGTCGAACTTGTGGTTGTGGCAGCGCGCACAGCCGATGGTCAATCCGAGAAACACCGTCGAGGTCGTGTCGACGCGATCGACGACGTACTCGGCCGCGTACTCTTCGGGAACGATACCGCCTTCCGAATTCCCGCGGTGGTTGCGATTGAATCCGGTGGCGATCTTCTGATTCAAAGTGGCATTGGGCAACAGGTCGCCCGCCAGTTGTTCGATAGTGAACTGATCGTACGGCATGTTGCGATTGAAGGCGTCGATGACCCAGTCGCGCCACCGCCACATGAATCGCTCACCATCGGTCTGATAGCCGTTGCTATCCGCGTAGCGCGCCGCATCCAGCCATGGGAACGCCATGCGTTCTCCGTACTGCGGTGAGCGCAGCAACTGATCGACCACTCTCTCATACGCGTTGGCGGAGCTATCCGCCAGGAACGCGTCGAGCTGGGCGGGCGTTGGCGGCAGTCCCGTCAAGTCGAGTGACACGCGCCGCAGCAATGTCGCCTTGTCCGTCTCGGGCGAAGGCTTCAACCCTTCGCGTTCGAGCCGCTGCAGCACGAAGGCATCGATCGCATTCCGTACCCACTTCGCATCCTTGATGTCCTTCGGGACCACCGGCCGAGTCGGTGGAATGAACGACCAGTGCTTCTGCCAGGTCGCACCTTGCTCGATCCAGCGTGTCAGGAGTGCAATCTGATGCGCACTGAGAGGTTCGCCGGCGGCCGCACCGTTCTGACTCCGTGGCATGCGGACTGCCGGATTGGTGGCGGTGACACGAGCGATCAGCTGGCTCTTTGCCGCGTCGCCAGCGACGATCGCGAACCGGCCGCTCTTCAACGCGTGTTTGGCGCCGTCTTCCTGGTCGAACCGAAGCGTGGCCATCTGCGCTCCCGGTCCGTGGCACTGGAAGCACTTATCGGAGAGGATTGGCCGGATGTCGCGATTGAACTCGATCGTCGCAGGCAGAGACTGTGATGCGTCCGCAGGAGAGGTGGTTTGAGGTGCCGACTGTGCAACTTGCGTCAGGAATCCGCTCAGGAGCAGCCCGACTGCACTCGACCACAATGACGCCCGCGCTGTCCGCATCCTGTCAGGGGAGATGTTCATAGGGTCCCTGCCTCTGAAGGCGTCGCCAAGAACGGTGCCGTCGTTGATTGTGCGCCTATCCTAGTCCCGGTTCGACGCCGGCGCCAGATCATCGGATGGATCAGCTGTCGGCCACGGCGCCTCCTATTTCGTCGATGCCAACAACTCCAGCATCGCGGAGGAAACAGCGTCCGGGCGCTCGCGTGGCATGAAGTGTCCCACGCCCGGCACGACGCGGCGGGCGACGAGCCGCTCGAACACCGCCCGTTCGGCGGGAGGCGATTCGACCGGTGGGCGCGCGATCCCATCCTCGGCGCCATACAACGTGATCGATGGCGCCTGGATCCGGGGGCGCGTTGCCAGCCGTGCTTCGACGTCCTTGAACCGTTCTTCGCCTGGCGCGTTACCGATGCGATGGCGATACGAATGAATCACGATGTCCACGAAATCAAGGTTGTCGAACGAGGGCGCGGTGCGGTTGTAGGTTTCGTCAGTGAAACGCCAGCTCGGTGACCACTGCTGCCACAGGTACTTGCAGATCGCATGACGATTGGTCGTGAGGCCTGCCCGCCCGCGCTCGGTATTGAAGTAGTACTGATACCAGATGCGATGTTCCGCGGCAGGCGCAGCCGGTGGCTGCGGAGCCACGGTGTTTTGCACCGTATAGCCGCCGACGAGGACGGTGGCTCGCACACGTTCGGGGTGCAGCGCCGCGGCGATGGCAGCCGCGCGTCCGCCCCAGTCGTAGCCAGTTACTGCGAAGCGCGGAAGGTTCAGAGCATCGGCGAAGTCGATGACATCCTGCCCGATCGCCGCTTGCTCGGCCATGCGCGGAGTGCCGGAATCCCGAAACTTCGTCGGGCCATACCCACGAAGGTAGGGCACGAGCGTGCGATATCCTGCCTTCGTCAGCGGCGGTATCACCGCATCGAACGCGCGCGCATCGTCGGGAAATCCGTGCAGCAGGATGATCGGGAACCCGCGCGGGTCGCCTGTGTCTTCGTAGCCGATCGTGAGGACCGGTGTCTGCACCGTCGACACCACTGGTGCTGACGCCTGCGCGTGCGCCACCCGACGGCTGGCCATGCTCGCCACAATCCCTGCACCGCCGATGCTCGTGAGCTTCAGGAACGTGCGTCGAGGGGTAGTTGCCATGGCGAGGATGCTAACACCGCGCAACGCACCACGTTGCTCGTCAGGAGGAGGAATCTGTATTCAGCACGGTGAAGACGGCGGCCGAGTCCTGACGTGCGCCGCCGCGCTGCTGAAGCCGGTCGAGTACGGCGGCCGCTGCGGTGCTTGCCGGCAGCTCGATACCGAAAGCCCGTGCGAGGTCGAGCACGATGTGAATGTCCTTGTGATGCAGTCGCGACTCGACCTTGCCCTCGAAGTCGCGCGCGATCATCTTCGGCGCCTGGAGATCCAGCATGCGGCTGGCAGCAAAGCCACCCATCATGGCTTCTTTCACCTTACGAGAATCGACGCCCGCCCGTTCGGCGAGCAGCATGGCTTCAGCCGCGCCAAGTTGATTGACGATGGTGCAGATCTGATTGCACGCCTTCGCGACCTGGCCGGCTCCACTCGGGCCGATGTGCACGATGTTCTTCGCGTAGCACGAGAGGAGCGGATGCGCGCGCTCGAAGGCTGACGACGATCCTCCGGCCATGATTGCCAACGTGCCTGCCTCCGCGGCGCCGCCGCCGCCGGAAACCGGAGCATCGAGCATGTCCACTCCTTGCGTCAGGAGCCGGCTCGCGATCCGTCGAGTGCTGTCGGGGTCGATGGTGCTGTGATCGATCACCAGAGATCCGGGCCGTGCCCCGCGAGCAATTCCGTGCTCGCCCAGGATCACATCCTCTACGGCCCGCGTGTCAGTGACCATGGTGATGACGATGTCGCTTTCGGTGGCAACGTGCGCGGCGGATTCGCCAGCTGCGGCACCCGCGGCCAGAAGCGGCGCCATGGCCTCGTGCCGTCGCGCCCAGACCGTCGTTGCGTACCCGTGCTTCAAGAGATTCCGCACCATCGGCGCGCCCATCGTCCCGAGCCCGACAAATCCGATCCTGATCGACATCGATCGATTCCTCGCGTCACGTCCCTGCGCCATCGCGGGATTCACTTTTCACTGCCTGACACCAAAGAGGGAGATGTCGTGGCGGGTGCCGCCTGCAAGGGCGAGGTCCGCCATGATCTCGCCGACGACACTGCAGAACTTGAAGCCGTGCCCGGAGAAGCCCGCGGCCACGGTCACGCGTGAACCTGCAGGGCGCGCGATGATGAAGTGTTCATCGCGCGTGTTGGTGAAGATGCACGTCTTCATGGCCAGGGCAGGGCCGTCAGCGTCAGGAAAGTAGCGACGAAGACCTTCGCGCAGAACGCGCTCGTCCTCGTCGTGACACTCGCGATCCATCGTGTCCGGATCGACCTGTTGGCCCAGGTGATGGTACTTGCCGAACTTGAAGCCGGCACCGTCATGCGATGGCAGGGCATACAGACTGCCTTCCGGGGCGTGCATGTAGACGACGGGGAACGTGGCGGGTTGAAAGTACTCGGGCCGCCGTGGCTGAGTCCACAGCATGACCTGGCGTTCCGGTGAAAGCATCGGTCGCAGATCTGTGAGTAACTGGCCCGTCCATGCTCCCGCGGTAACGAGCAACTGATGGCACCTGTAGGTGTCTCGATCTGTTCTGACGTCGATGACGTCTCCGCGCTCGCTCCAATCGAGAACCACCTCACCGACTCTCACTTCCGCACCAGCGCGCTGCGCGGCCGCGACGTGGGCCGTGATGCAGCGTTCGGGGAGGAGAAAGCCGCCCTGCGGTTGGTAGAGCGCCACGAAATCAGCCGGCAACTGACACCCGGGGAACCGCATTCGCAGCGACTCGCCGTCGTGCCGATCGTGCGGCAGGTCGAACATCTGACACGCGTGGATTGCGCCGGCGACGGCCGATGAATCCGGCGGGCCGGCGTCCACGCTTCCGGTGGTGATGAGCAGCGGAGCGCCAGCCTGGCCCTCGAGGTCGTGCCAGAGTTGGTAGGCACGCCTGAGGAGCGGCACGTAACTCGGATGTTCCCAGTACGCGAGCCGGATGATGCGAGACCGGCCGTGCGATGACCCCTGGTCGTTCGGGATCGAGAATCGCTCGAGGCCGAGCACGCGTTTGGCGCCGCGCCGGGCCAGGTGGTAGAGGGCGGCACTTCCCATGCCGCCTACCCCGACGACAATGGCGTCGTACGTCGAAGCAGATGCCACCGGCATCACGTCATACCTGTTGACCGGCGTGCGCGATCACTTCTGGCGTGGGCCGAGCGCACCGCGAAGCTTATCGGCGAGCGAACCAAATCCCTCGGTGGGTGCGGCATCCGTGCGTTCGGTGTACTCGCGCACTTCGTCCGCCTCGCGCATCTTCTGGATCCCGGTGACGCTGAGACGAATGCGGCGTGCGGCCGTGTCCACCTCGCTGACCACGACCTCGACCTGGGTCCCGGCTGGAAACGCCTTCTTCACGTCGCCGCCGCGCGCAACGCCGGATTCACTCAGTGGGATGAGGCCTTCGACGCCTGGCTCCAGTTCCACGAATGCACCGAAGTCGGCCACGCGTGTCACACGGCCACTGCGCAACTCGCCGGCCTTGTAGGTGTCGCCGGCTTTCAACCATGGGTCGGCCATGAGCTGCCTCAGGCCCAGTGAGATCTTCTGCTTGTCCCCGTCCACGCGCAGAACGACGACCCTGATCTCATCACCCGGCTTGACCACCTGTGAGGGGTCCGTCACACGCGCCCAGCCCATTTCCGATACGTGCAGCAGCCCCTGGATACCGCCGCCAAGATCGACGAACGCGCCGAACTCACGCACCGACGCCACACGCCCGTTCAGGACCGCTCCTTCGACAATCGTCTTCCGGATGTTCTCGGCGTTCGCACGCTGTTCCTCTTCGAGTAACGCTCGGCGGGAGACCACGAGGTTCCTGCCGCCCTCTTTGTATTCGACGATACGGAACTTGTAGAGGCGGCCTTCGTGCTGGGCCGGCTCGGTGTTGCGGATGATGTCGATCTGAGAGATGGGGCAGAAGGCGCGCTGTCGTCCGATGCGCACTTCGTATCCGCCTTTGACCGCGCCTTCGACCTTGCCTTCAACCGGAAGGCCGGCCTGAAACGCATCCTCGAGTTGTCGAGCCGTGGCGGCGCCAAGCGCCAGCCGGCGCGAAAGCGTCAGCCCTCCGGCGGTCGATACGACGACGGCCTGGATGCGGTCGCCGACATGGACCTCGACGTTGCCGTCGTGGTCCTTGAGTTCATCGATCTCGATGACCGCTTCGCTCTTGCCACCCACGTCGACCAGCGCGACCTCTGCGCCAATCGCCACGACGGTGCCCTCAATGGTCTGCCCCTTCTCGATGCGCTTGGTCCGGCGTGCTTGCACCGAGGACTCGAACAGCGCTTCAAAGTCGTCTTCGGGTTCGCTCATCTGATGGATTGTCCTTCAGGTGGACGTAACCGGGCCAGCCTTCGCGCATAATCCTGCATGAGCGCAGGGTAGCGGCCAGATCGCTCTCGGCTGCACGGCCCGGTGAAATACAGCATGACCAAATCTGCGAACCGCGTGTGGGCGCCCGATGGCTCTGAGGTCTTCGATGTCGATGCGCTGGCGCGTCGCTATGCACGGGTCCTGCTGTCGCGACGCGTGCTGAGGGCGTTTGCGGCGGGCACCCTCAGTGCAGCTCTTCTGCTGCTCGTGATTTCGGTGGTTCTTCCGCTCGCGATCTACCTGATGACCCCGGTTCCGGAGGGCGGCGCCATGCGCCTGCTGCTCGTCGCGCTGTTGCTCCCGCTGGTTGCCGCGGGTGCTGGTGTACTCGTGGTTGTGTACGTCCGCGCCCTGTCGGCGCTGGCGCGTGGTTCACGGCGGGCGATCGCGGTCGTGGTTGCTGTCGCGGCCATCTGGATCGCCTTCGTCGGGTTCAACGATCTCTATCTGGCGATTCTCCCTGCCGAAGGGGCGCCGCTGTTTTTCTTTTCGTACGGCGCCTTCGTCATCCACGTCCTCATGGCCGGTGGCGTCGCCCTTGGACCGCTGGAGTTGATGCGTGCCGACGAATTCTCGCGCTCGGTCTACGCGGATCCCCCCGTCGGGACGGGGCTGGTCGCAGAAATCGCAAAGCTGCTCCACCTTCCCGACATGCGCGCGTTCGCGCGTTCGGGTCGTGCCAAAGCATGGCTCCTGGTGTTTTTCTCTCTCGCCCTCGAAGGGCTCGCCTTCCAGACGCTTTTGAGATGGGGTCTGCGTTTGTCCGACATGGCGGAGCGCCAGGGCCCTGCCAGTATCAGCGCGATCGACCAGAACGTGCTCATACCGGGCGCGACACTCTTTCTCCTCGCAACGTTGGCGTTCAGCTTCTGGCTCATTCGGCTGATGCTGATCGGTGCGCGTAAGCTGCGGCTCAGGGCGCGGCGCATCGCGTTGCAGTCGGCAGACGAAGTGGTCGCCGCGGATGCGCGCCCGCCTGTCCTCTTTCTGCGGTCGTTCGAGGAAGAGCAGGTTCCGCTGACCGCGGCCCGGCTGCCTTTGCTTCTGCGTGGCTTCGATCCGGGAACCGAGTACCGCACGCTGGAGGAGATGATCGTCCTCAATCTTACCCATGTCGGTCCCGTTGTCGCCGTGGCCGATCCGTCCCGGGGCGAAATACCGGTCGGTGCGGCCAGATGGCGCGTGAAGGATGAGGAGTGGCAGCAGTTCGTCGAGTCGAAAATCCGCGCGGCGGCGCTCATCGTCATCGGCGTGGCGGACACCGACGGATTGCGGTGGGAAATGCAGGCGCTGAAGAGAATGGGCGCGCTGTCGAAGACGATTTTCATCTGTCCGCCGGACGTGACCCGCAACCAGGCACTCCTGTCGGAACTGGCACTCGTGCTCGGGCTGTCAGGAGGCCTCGGTCCCGTGCCCGGGTTGGCGCATGTGCTCGCAGCCCACATCGCAGGCACCGCCCCAACATGGTTTGTCGCGCCGGCCCTGAGCGAGCTGGCGTATTACGTTGCGCTGCGCGCCTGTCTCGTCAGTCACGACCGTGTTCCGGTTGCTGCGTCGGAACTCGTCGCGACCTGAGCGAGCCGCGTCGCTGGCGGCGAGGGACTGCGCTCGTCTTACACCAGCCAGTGAAGTCGGCTACGATGATCGGCACAGTCCGTGAATTCCCGTCTTTCGGAGCTTCAGTCCTATCCATTCGAAAAACTGCGCGCGCTGCTGGCCGGCCTGGCGCCCGAGGGCAGACCGATCCCGTTGTCGATCGGCGAGCCGCAGCATGCGACCCCTGAAGTGATCCGGCATGCAGTGACCGGGCACTTGGAGGGGCTCTCGGTCTATCCGACCACCGCCGGTCTGGAGCGTCTCCGCGAAACCATTGCCGGATGGTTCGAGCGGCGCTACCAACTGCAGACGTTGAATCCGCGAACACAGGTGCTGCCGGTCAACGGCACCCGCGAGGCGTTGTTCGCGTTCGGCCAGGCGGTGATCGACGCGTCGCGGCCGAATCCGGCGGTCGTCTCCCCGAATCCCTTCTATCAGATCTATGAAGGGGCGGCGTTGCTCGCCGGCGCCGAGCCGCTCTTCCTCAATCAGGCAGCAGACAACGGCTTCGCGCTCGAGCTCGATTCACTGAGCCGTGAGCAGTGGGCGCGCGTCCAATTGGTGTATGTCTGCTCACCCGCGAACCCCTCGGGTCGCGTGCTGACACTCGACGAGTGGCGCGCGATCTTCGAGCGATCGGATCGATACGGCTTTGTCATCGCGTCTGACGAGTGCTACTCGGAGATCTATGAAGAGCGCGCGCCGCTTGGCGCCCTCGCTGCGGCGCAACAACTCGGCCGCGACGGCTTTCCCAACCTGGTGGTCTTCAATAGCCTGTCGAAGCGGTCGAATGCGCCGGGGTTGCGGGCGGGCGCGGTTGCCGGCGACGCGAAGCTGCTTCAGCAGTTTCTGCTGTATCGCACCTATCATGGGTGTGCGATGAGCCTTGTCGTGCAGCATGCCAGCATGGCAGCGTGGAACGATGAGGCGCATGTCGCCGACAATCGCCGGCAGTATCGGCAGAAGTTCGAGACGCTGGTCCCGATGCTGCAACCGATCATGCATGCGCCGAGGCCGGAAGCCGGTTTCTATCTCTGGGCTCGTGTCCCAGGTGGCGATGACGAGAAGTTCGCGCGGGACCTGTTCGCGGCCAAAAACGTGACCGTGCTTCCCGGGCAGTACCTGGCCCGCGACGCTCATGGCAGTAACCCCGGCCGCGGCTACGTACGCATGGCGCTCGTGCCTCAGTTATCCGACTGCGTCGAGGCGGCGCAGCGTATCGTGGGATTTTGTGGGTGAGGGACCGCACAGACTGACATGACGACACACCTTCTGGAATCGCTCATCGACGCCGTCTTCGAGCGCCGAGCCGACATCACACCGAGTCAGGCGCCCAAAGATCTGTCGGACGCGCTGTCCGAGATCATCGACGGCCTCAACCAGGGGCGTCTCCGCGTGGCCGAGAAGATCGACGGCGCATGGGTTACGCACCAGTGGCTGAAAAAGGCCGTGTTGTTGTATTTCCGGGTGCACGACAACGGCGTGATCGACGGTGGCGCCACCAAATACTTCGACAAGGTGCCGATGCGCTTTGCCGGCTACTCCGACACAGACTTCAGGCAGGGCGGGTTTCGTGTCGTGCCACCCGCCGTCGCGCGCACCGGTGCCTTCATCGGCCGGAACGTCGTGATGATGCCGTCGTATGTGAACATCGGCGCCTACGTGGACGAGGGCACGATGGTCGACACCTGGGCAACGGTCGGCTCGTGCGCGCAGATCGGCAAGAACGTCCACCTGTCCGGCGGCGTCGGAATCGGCGGCGTGCTCGAACCGCTTCAGGCCAACCCGACGATCATCGAGGACCACTGTTTCATTGGTGCCCGCTCGGAGATCGTTGAAGGGGTCATCGTCGAAGCCCACTCGGTGATCTCGATGGGCGTGTTCATCGGACAGAGCACGAAGATCTACGATCGTGCGACCGGCGAAGTCCTGTACGGCCGAGTACCATCGGGATCCGTCGTCGTGCCGGGAAGTCTCCCGTCATCCGACGGCAAGTATTCGCTCTCCTGTGCGGTCATCGTGAAGCGCGTGGACGCACAGACGCGAGCAAAGACGTCCATCAACGAACTGCTGCGCGCGTGACCGACATTCACGCTGACACGTTGCAGTTGGCCAGGCAGCTCATTGCCTGCCGCTCGATCACGCCGGCCGACGACGGCTGTCTGGCGCTGGTGGAGTCGCGTCTGTCAGCGGCAGGTTTTCGCTGCGAGCGGCTGGATCGGGGTCAGGTTGGCAACATGTGGGCGCGGCATGGGTCGTCGTCGCCGCTCGTCTGCCTCGCGGGACACATCGACGTTGTGCCGCCGGGGCCCGTGGATCAGTGGACGAGCGATCCGTTTACGCCCACCGAGCGCGATGGCCTTCTGTATGGCCGCGGCGCTGCGGATATGAAAGCACCAGTCGCGGCCATGATCACGGCGGCCGAGCGCGTCGCGCGGGTCACGGGCGAGGGTTCGATCGCCGTGCTGCTCACGTCCGATGAAGAGGGTGACGCCGTGGATGGGACGGCGGCGGTTGTGTCGGCACTGGCGGCTCGCGGCGAGACGATTGATGCGTGCATCATCGGAGAGCCAACCTCGACCGAACGCTTCGGCGACACGATCAAGAACGGGCGCCGCGGATCGTTGAACGGACGCCTGCGCGTGCACGGCCAGCAGTGTCATATCGCGTATCCCGAGCGCGGTCGTAACCCGATCCACGACGCGGCGCATGCGATCGACTCGCTCATCTCGACCGAGTGGGATCGCGGGAACGACTATTTCCAGCCGACGAGCTTCCAGATCTCGAGCATCCACGCCGGAACCGGTGCGAGCAACGTCATTCCCGGCGCGCTGGATATGGCATTCAACTTCCGTTTCTCGCCTGAGTCGTCGGCGGCGGTCCTGCAGGCGCGCGTGCGCGACATGCTCGATCGGCATCGCCTGCAATACGACCTTCAGTGGACGCTGATCGGTGAACCTTTTCTCACCCCGCGCGGCCCGCTTGTCGACGCTCTGACCACATCCGTGGAAGCGGTGGCCGGCGTGCGCCCCGAGCTGTCAACCAGCGGGGGCACCTCCGACGGGCGTTTCCTGGCAAAGCTCGCTCGCGAGGTCCTGGAGTTCGGGCCGTTGAACGATTCCATCCACAAGATCGACGAGCACGTCCGGGTGGCGGATCTCGAGCCGCTTTCGCTCATCTACGAACGCACGATTCTCGCGGTCCTGAGCCGCCGTTCACGATTCACCGTCTGACACCGGGGGTTCCATTCACGATTCACTGCCTGACACCAGGGGGCCCGGGAGGGCCCGGGGGTTGACACGGTTCGTCCTGTATCAGACCATCGCGCACGGAAGGAGTCATCCATGCCATTCCGACTCGCACTCTTACTTGTCCTTGCGATTGTTTTCGCCGGACCGCGAACTGCCGTCGGGCAGGGCGGCCCCGGTGCCACCAGCGCCGAACCGTTCAAGGTCGGTACGTTCGAGATTCGTGGCGAGCCCGTGGTCGGTCTGGTCCTGCGGGATTCGTTGATCGTCGACGTCAATGCCGCGAATGCGTCGCTCGAGCGCAGTCCGATGTATCCAAAGGTGCCGATGCCGGCGGACATGCTCGAGCTGATCGGCCGGTACGAGTACGGTGTCAAGGCACGGCTCTACGAGATCGTCAACGACCTCGTGCGCAATAACCGGCTCACGGCGAAACCGCGCCCCGACTACCTGCACGATCTCGCCTCGGTGAAAACGCTGCCACCGATCATCTATCCCGGCAAGATCATGAACGCCGCGGTCAACTTCTACAGTCATGTCAACGAGACCGGCACGCCGGAGCAGATCGCGAGCGCGCGGCGTCAGCGCCGCGAGCAACGCGGCGTCCCCTATCTGTTCCTGAAGCCCAGTCGCGGCGCCGTGATCGGCAATGGCGAGCCGGTCGTCCTGCCACATGGCCGCGACCGCATCGACTGGGAAGTCGAGCTCGGAACCGTCATCGGCCGTGCGGCCAAGAACGTGTCGGCGAAAGACGCGCAGAACTACATCTTCGGCTACATGATCTCGCTCGACATCTCGGACCGCGGCGGGCGCCCGCCGGGCGGCGCGCCGTTCACGTCGGATTGGCTGGTTGGCAAGGGCCATGACACCTTCGCACCGATGGGGCCATGGATCGTGCCGAAGGAGTTCTACGGCGACCCGATGCAGAAGCTCCGTCAGACGCTGAGCGTCGATGGAACCAAGATGCAGGAAGCGCGCGCAGGCGACATGATTCACTCGCTCTACGAGCTCATCGAGTACGCCTCGTCCATCATCACGCTGTTCCCGGGCGACGTCGTCAACAACGGAACCTCCGGCGGCGTGGGCATGGGCACGGCCGTGCGCGGCGAACAACGCTTCCTCAAGGCTGGTGAAATGATCGAAGCCAGCATCGACGACATCGGCACGCTGCGGATTCCAGTCGTCGCGGGTGAGGAGCCGGGGCCGGGCACCGGCGCACGGCTGCCACCGGTCAGTTCGTACAGGAAGTGATTCGTGCGACGTCGAGCCTCACGGGCGCGCAGCCATCGTCGAGCACGCGCGTGCGCCACGCTGGTGATGGCGCTGTTCGCGGTGTGGGTGATGACGGGCACCGCGCAATCGCCGAGCCCGTTCGGGACTCCGTCCTCCGATAATCCGTCGCCCGGCAACGCGATACAGGCTGTGCCTGGATCGCGAGCGCAAGGGTGGCTCGGGCAGGGACGCTCCGAGGTGCTGGCACGCCACGGTATCGTGGCGACAAGCGATCCGCTCGCCGCCCAGGCGGGGCTCGACATCCTGCGTCAGGGTGGCAACGCGATCGACGCCGCAGTTGCCGCCGGCGCCGTCCTGGATGTCACATCGCAGAACGACACCGGTATCGGCGGCGATCTCTTTGCCCTGGTCTGGTCGGCGAGGGACAAGAAGCTTTACGCGTTGAACTCCGCGGGCTGGGCCCCGGCCGGGTGGACGCCTGAGTTTTTCACCGGGAAGCTGCAGGTGAGCAATGTCCCGGGCCGCGGTGTGAACGCGGCGACTGTCCCGGGTGCGATCTCGGGCTACGACGCCATGCTGAAGCGCTTCGGCACGCTGACGTTCAAAGAGACGTTCGAGCGTGCCGCGCGGCTCGCCGAGGAGGGCTGGGGGCAGGCGGAACGCCGCCATTTCGATCTCGTCAACACCGCTCCGATCCTCCTCGACGACACGGATTCGCGGCGCACGTTCCTCGTTGGTGATCGCGCGCCGAGTCTCTACACCATCATCCGGAACCCGACGCTGGCGCGCGCGCTGCGGTTGCTTCAAAGCGAAGGGCGCGACGCGTTCTATCGCGGTGACATCGCGGACGCCATTGTCGACAAGGTGCAGGGCAATGGCGGCGTGATGACACGCGAGGATCTCGCCGAATTCGAATCCGAGTGGGTCGAGCCGATCTCCACCAACTACCACGGCTACGACGTCTTCGAGTTGCCGCCCCCGGGGCAGGGGTTTGCCGCGCTCGAGATGCTGAACATCCTCGAGGTCTGCGTGCCGAAGCTGGGTTTCAACCTGGCCAGGCTGGGTCATACGGACCCGACGTACTGGCACCTGATCATCGAGGCCAAGAAGCTGGCGTATGCCGATCTGCTGGCGCACAACGCGGATCCAAAGTTCTCGACGGTGCCCGTCAGCCGTCTGACCTCAAAGGAATACGCGGCGACTCTGTGCAGCAGGATCGATCCGAACACGGCATCAAAAGTCAGTGGGGCCCCGACACCGGACGGCGGGACGATCTATCTGACCACGGCCGACCGCTGGGGCAACATGGTGTCGCTGATCCACAGCGTCTACAGCGAGTACGGCAGTGGCGCGACGGTCGGAACGTACGGTTTCGTGCTTCAGAATCGTGGCGCCGGATTCTCGCTCGACCCCCGCAGTCCGAATGTCGTGGCGCCGCGCAAGCGTCCCTTCCACACGATCATTGCCGGCTTCGTGATGAAGGACGGCCAGCCGTTCATGACCTTTGGCAACATGGGCGGCACGGTGCAGCCCGAGACCCACGCACAGCACATGGTGAATCTCATCGACCTCGGCATGAACGTTCAGATGACGACTGACGCCGCGCGCCTGACGCACAGCCAGAGTGCCGACGTCGTCGGCGCTGAGGTCAATCTCTTCGAGTTGGTCGGCAACGGCCTGCGCGCCAAGGGGCATGACGTGCGTCCGGTCAGTGGCGCCGCAGTCGGTGGATACCAGGGAATCCTGTTTACGCGCGACGCCACGCTTCCTGAACCGGAGTTCGATCGGCGCAGCATAGACGACGACCGTCCGGTGAATGGCGTCTATCGGGCCGGCTCCGATCATCGGAAGGACGGTCACGCAGTTGGGTGGTGATACGAAGGCTGCCTCACCAGCAGTCGACCTCCAGGCGAGGGATCTCGCATCGCTGATTCATCCCCTGCACGACGCGAACGCCCAGCGCACCGCGCGCGTGTGGGTTCGCGGCCACGGCTCGTTTCTGGTCGACGCCGACGGCAGGGAATTCATCGACGGTCTCTCGGGGTTGTGGAACGTGGCGCTCGGACACGGCCGCCGCGAGCTGGCCGAGGCCGCGCGCCAGCAGCTTGAAACACTCGGGTACGCCTCGGGCTACTGCGGTAACTCGAACGTGCCCGCGATCGAGTTGGCCGAACGCCTGGCCCGCCTGACGTATCCGTCCATCAACCGCTTTTTCTTCACCTCAGGCGGCGCTGAAGCAAACGAGAGCGCGATCAAAGTGGCGCGCTCGTACTGGAAGCTTCGTGGTCAGCCGGCTAAGACGAAGGTCATTTCCCGAGAGCTCGGTTATCACGGGACGACGCTCGCGGCGATGAGTGCCACGGGGATAGCGGGCTATTGGCCGCTCTTCGAGCCCAGGGTCCCGGGGTTCATTCACGTTCCCGCGCCCTATCCCTATCGCGCACCCGTGGCGACCGACGGGACGTCGTACGGAGTGGCGGTTGCCAATGAGCTCGAGAAGGCGATCCTGCGCGAGGGTGCCGAGACGGTTGCCATGTTTCTGGCTGAACCGGTCATTGGTGTGGGTGGCGTGATCGTGCCGCCCGATGACTACTTCCCGCGTGTCCGCGAGATCTGCAACAGGCACGAGGTTCTTCTTGCAGCCGACGAAGTCATCACCGGCTTCGGCCGTACCGGGCGATGGTTCGCGCTCGACCACTGGGACGTTGCGCCCGACATCGTGCAGTTCGCCAAGGCGATCACGTCAGGTTACTTCCCGTTCGGCGGCATTGGGATCAGCGACGAGATTGCACGTGTGCTCGATGCGGCGCCCACGCCGTGGATGCATGCGTTCACCTACAGTGCCCACCCGACGGGATGTGCCGTGGCGCTGCGCACCTTGCAGATCCTCGAGGACGAGAATCTCGTCGCCGAGGCTTCTCGCAAGGGTGCGTATCTCATGGACGTCCTTCGCACACGGCTCGCGGACCATCCCCACGTCGGGGAGATCCGCGGCAAGGGGTTCATGTGCGCTCTCGAGTTCGTCAGGGATCGCGAGACGAAGGCGCCGTTCGCGCCGGAGGAGCAGGTTGGTGCGCGCATCCATGCCGAGGCTCAAGCAGGCGGCCTGTTCAGTCGCATTCGCGGCGACGTCTTCGTCCTGGCGCCGCCGTTTGTGACCCCGGATCAGGTGCTCGATCGCATCGGCGAAACCCTGGCCTCAGCGACGAAAGCAGTGCTCGGCTGATGTAGGATCGTGACTTTCGAGGTGCGAGCCGGAACATGATCAATGTGATCAGCGTCGACAGCAAGGTTAAGGACCCGACTCCCGAAGGGAGTGTGCGGAACATTCTCGATCCAGGATCTGACGGGACCAGGGTTCAGGTCTCACTCAAGGAGGTCGAGCCGGGGAAGACCTCTCGCCTGGCGCCCAGTGACAGGACGCAGGTCGTCTACATCCTGGAGGGGAAGGACGCGAACGTACGCTACACGCTCTCCGGGAACACCAGCGAAAGCGTGGCCCAGCGGCGTGCCGGCGTCTACCTCGAGCCTGGCGATGAGGCTGCCGTGACCGCGTCCGATACGCCACTGCTGCTGTTGGTCGTGACGGTCCCCAAGCATAGCGGCAAGCCCAACGACAATCGCTCACCGGCAGGCTACTACTTCGAGGAGGCACGACTGCGGTCGCTGGTTGACGAGAAGCGCTTCCGCGAGCGCACCTTCTGGGTCAACAAGGAGACCGGGCTGTCCGGTTCATGGGATCTGCAATTGGGCCGCATGGCGTATGCGCCGCACGCGCACTCTCCACGGCACGTGCATCACCCATCGAAGACGAGCCCCGTGATACCGGAGCACTTCTACTTCATCGAGAAAGGCACTGGCGAGGTGAAGCACGACACCGGCAGCCTTCCGGTAAGCCCCGGCAGCCTCGTCTTCATCCCATCCGGCGAGTGGCATCAGCTCATCGCGTCCGACACGGGATTCGACTACATCGAGTTCCAGGCGCCCTTCGACTTCGTGACCACGATGGATCACGATCCGTTGGGCAAGAACTGGTACATCAAGGGGACCGACGACGGGACGGGTAAGCCGAAGTTGTGGGTCCAGAGTTAACTGGCGGGTTTTGGTGTCAGGCAGTGAATCGTGAACGGCGTCGGAT
>JALDXQ010000017.1:0-60078 GCA_032156805.1 Acidobacteriota bacterium | reverse complement strand
AGAATTACGAGCGTCAGAAAGACGGCGCGCCGCCGATTGAGAGATCGATCTTGTTGCGCAGCGCTTTCAGCGTCGTCTCCGACCCGTCGAAGAGTTCCTGCGGGTAGCGCACGTCGCGAATCATCGCCCGGTAGATGGCGTCGCTTTGATAGAGGTTGAGTCCGAGGCCCGCCAGATACTGCAGCTTCAGGTTGCGGTCGGTGTTGATGATGGCGTCGCTCAGCCAGTTCTTCATGTCCGAGCGGCGGCCGGCGTAGGTCCCGAAAAGATCGACGGCCGAGAAGATCCCGATCTCACGCAGCGACGTCGCGACGGCGGCGTTGGCAGGATCGTCGAGCCGCGCCTGCACCTCATCGACGTTGATCTTGCGATCCTCGAGCTGACCAAAGAGCACGAGATCGTATCCCTGTCCGTTGACCGTATTCGCGAACACGGCACCATTGGGAAACGCCTCGAGGAACGTGGCGATCTCGCTCTTCACTGCAGCGTCCGTGCTCTCGTACAACTGCACGAACAACGTCACCACGCCACCAGGATTCAGGTGGTCCTTGACGACCTGAAAGAACTCGCGCGTGTAGAGCGTCGCGGCGCCCTTCACCCACGGGTCGAGCGGATCGGACGTGATCGCATCGAACTTCTCGTTCGTCGTCAGCAGGTAGTGCCGTGCATCGTCGAGGTGAACCGTCACCTTCGGGTTGCGAACCACGTCGAAGTTGTGTTGCGCGAAATGTGTCGAGACGACCTGGGGGACGAGTGGCTCGATCTCGGCGATGGTCTGATCCTTGACCAGCGGATCGATCGAGACCGCGCCCGCCGTGACACCCGCACCGCAGCCGATGACGAGGACCTTCGTTGGCGTCTTCGGCACGAGCGTCGTGATGTGGCCGAGCATCCGCTGCAGCCGCATGTCCTGCGGCTCACTCGATGCCTGAACCTTTCCGGCGTTGTGATAGTTCAGGACACCGCTTGGAGTCCGTGAGACGGCCACCGATGCCGTCACGCCTTCACCGACGTAGACGATCTCGTTCTGTCCGACCCAGGTTGCCGCGTAGCGGCCGTAGGCCACGAGGATGCCGGGAAGCGGCGGCACCGTGCGCGCGAGCAGGCCGGCAACGAGCGCGATCCCGAGCACCACGACGGGCGTTGACGTGAGCGGGCTTCGTTTTTCACCGGTCGCTGGCATCAACATCAGCAGCCCGGACATCGCCGCGATGCCGATGAGTGCCTGCTGCGTGATCTGACTGCCGACGGTGCCCACCATCGCCAGGCTGGTGACCGACGCGCCGAGAATCGCGCCAACGGTGTTGGCGGCATAGACTCCACCAACGAGGCGAGCCGAGTCCTGGCCGGGCCTGGCCACACCAGCCAGCGCGAGCGGAAAGCTCGCTCCCCAGAGCAACGCGCCGGGCAGCATGACCCAGATGGCGCGCATCAGATCGAGCTGGAAGTTGAATGACGGCGACGTGGAAATCGACGGATTAATCGGCCAGTACGGCAGTGAGTCGGCAGTGGAATACGCGGCCCAGGCAATGCACACACACAGGCCAAGCTGCACCCACCCGAGCGCGGCCTTCGGGTTCGACACGCCACGCGCCAGCGCGGCACCAAGAGTGCTGCCAATGCCGAGACCAACGAGGAAGACCGCCAGAATCAGCGAGAACGTATACGCCGTCGCACCAAACAGCAGAGACAGCACCCGCGTCCACACCACTTCTGAACCGAGCGCGGTCAACCCGGACAGCGCAATTGCGATGTAGACGAGCCGGGTGCCCTCGGCCGACATCGGCGGCGGTGCTGGCTCGGACGCATCCGACGTAATCACGGTGTGCGGTGTCCGTGCTGCAACAAGGACTGCCAGCGCCGCGACAGCCAGATTGAGAACCACCGCGACCGCCGTTGCCGTCGGCATGTCGTAGACGCGGAGCAGGTAGAAACCGGCCAGCAGGCTTCCGGCAACGGCACCCGCCAGATTCCCGCCGTAGAAGTACCCGAGCCATGACACGCCACGCGGCGTCGTCTCCACCCAACGGGCAATGGCCGGCAGCGTTGCGCCCATCAGCAGCGTTGGCGGCAGCAGGCAGATGCCAGCGACGATGGCACGCAGCACCAGGCTGACCTGACCGGTGCCCGCGATCTGCGTGTAGATCTGGCCGACGATCGGCACAGCAAACAGCACGATCACGCCGAAGACTGCGATACCGGCCTCGAGTGCGGCATAGACCCGCAGCGGGTGTGCTGACGGGCTCAGGTAGCGCGGCAGCAGCAGGCTACCGAGGCACATGCCACCCATGTAGATGCCCAGCAGCACTCCGAGGGACACGGCCGACGAGCCGATCGAGAGCTGAAGGAGCTGGAACCAGACGACTTCGTAAATGAGGGCCGCGCAGCCTGACCCGATAAACAGCAGCAAAAGCGCCGGTAACCAGCGCTGGGCAACCTCGGAGCCGGCTGCGGGCTCCGCGGTCTCGCCGAGATTCGTCATCGCTTCGGGATCCTACTTCATCAGGCGGTTTCAGCGCCTTAACCCAGATTTAACTCCGACGTCACGCACCAGAAACCCCGATTTCCTAACGTGACTCCTGTAAAGCCCACATGGAATTGGAGCACCAGTGCAATACAGTCCTGAGTCCAGCAGCGTTTCTGTTCCGCGCATGATCGCCCGGGGACCGGCCCGCACTCACGTGCTGGTCGTTGACGATGAGCAAGACATTGCCGGCCTCATCAAACACGGTCTCGAAAAGGGGGGCGACATCGAGGTCGAGATCGTCGGGTCTGGTGACGGAGCGCTCAAGTCCGTCAACGAACGCACGCCCGACCTCATCGTCCTCGATCTCAACCTTCCGGTCCTGAGTGGCCTCGAAGTGTGCCGGATCCTTCGCTCGCGACCCAACACAGCCTCGGTGCCGATCATCATGCTGACGGCACGGACCAGCGAAAGCGATCGAGTGACTGGACTCGACGTCGGCGCGGACGACTACATCACCAAGCCGTTCAGCCTGCGTGAACTGGCGGCTCGCGTGCGCGCGGTACTCCGTCGCGGACGCAGCGAACAAGGCAACGGTGCGCGTGGTGCCGAGGCCCTGGTGTATCGAGGCAAGCACCTGGTCGCCGACTTCGACGCGGTGGCCATCAGCGTCAATGGCGAAGCGATTCGCCTCACACGGCGCGAATTCGAGTTGCTGCGCTACCTGGTCGAGAACCGGAACCGCGTGTTGTCACGCGACCGGTTGCTCGAGCGTGTATGGGGGTACGACCGGTTCGTGGAAACCAGGTCGGTCGACGTGCACGTCGGGCGTCTCCGCGGAAAACTCCGCGAGGCGGGACGGCAGATCGAAACTGTGGTGGGACTGGGCTATCGATTCGTCGAGTAGCTCAGGATTCCTTCCATCCTGAGCTGGCCAGCATCGCGGCCGTCCGCGCAAACGTCATCCGGGCCCGTTCGACGCGATGCCAGTCGGTGTAGCGAATGCTCCACACGATCTGGCTGTCTTGTTCTTCCCGCACTTCCCACCCCAGGCTGCCGGCGTCGGTAATGGTGAAGCGCTTGGTCTGTCCTGCTTTCTGGAACATGCGACGGTACATAACTCCTGATCTATACCTCTCTCGAAGGCGACGTGCTGTAAACGTTGTGTAAACTCGGCAACGCGTTGAAGACATTACGCTTAGCTAACCTCGAGCGGCTGATTGCACACGACGCGCAGTGCCGCAGGATGGATCCGGGCTTTTACTGAGTTCCCTCCAACGAATGGCTCACCATCGACGTGGCAGACGATCGCCGCATCAGCCGAAACGATGGCGCTGACGGCTCGCGTAATCGTAACGCCGGGCACCTTGGCTACCGTGCCCGAAAACAACCGGGGCGCCTGCAGCAGGACGCGCCACGGCGCGCGATGTTCGACGACGACGATATCGAGTTTGCCGTCATCGAGCCGGGCGTCCGGCGCAATGAGGGCACCGTTGCCGTACTGTCGGGCGTTGGCAATCGCGATGAGCAACGGCCGCACTCGACGCGCACTGCCCCCGTCATCAGTCGTGAGCGCGCAATCGAGAGGCGTGTACGAGAAGATCTCCCGCGTCGCGAGCTCGAGATACGCGATGAAGCCGCGCCGCTCGAGGCCGCCCGCGGCAAATCGGTGGGCCACTCGCGCATCGAGCCCAAGCCCGGCGACGTTGAAGAACAGGTGTCCGTCGAGCTCGCCTGCATCGATCGTTCTGGTGCGCCCCTCGAAGATCACGTGAAACGCCGACGACGGATCGCAAGGGATACCGAGCTCGCGGGCCAGGCCATTGCCGGATCCACTGGGAACGATGGCCAGCGAGGCGTCGGATCCGATCAGCGCCGATCCGACTTCGTTGACGGTCCCGTCTCCACCCCACGCGACAAAGAGCGTGACACCACGTCGTCGGGCCGCTTGTGCGAGTTCGCGCGCATGCCCGTGACGCTCGGTCACGAACACTTCGCCATCGAGCTGCCGTTGGTCGATGATGGCCGCCGCTTCCTCGGCGCGACGACGAGCGAGATCGCGCCGCCGGCCCGCACCCGAGATGGGATTGATGATGACCGCGACTTTCTGTCCTCGCGGGTGAGAGCGGAGGTTCACGCGTCTATCTTCTTACTTCCGGTTGCTAATGCCCGCCCTTGCCCATCTCGCGCAACATTTTGGGTGTCGCGAACCAGATGAGCGAGCCCGGCCGCTTGCCTGTCAGGCCCTGCAGGTCGATCCGGCAGACGCCGCCCTTGCGAAACGGCAGCGGGCGCTTCGCGCCAAGGAGATGAGCCGCAAGTTCGCCAAGCCCCGGCTCATGTCCTACGAGCGCGACGCGCCGACGCCTGGCGGTCTTCGCCAACTGGGTCATCACCTCTTCCGGCGCCTGCCCGGGGGCCAGGGCGGGGAGTAATTTCACAGGAGGCTTCCCGGGAATCTGGGCGGCGAGCAAGTCGGCGGTCTGCTTGGCGCGGACGAGAGGGCTGGTGAAGATCTCATCCAGCGCCACGTCCAGCCACGTGAGGCCGGCGACCCCTTCCTTGAAGCGAGCGATCCCCTTCTCTGTCAACGGACGCTTGTCATCGTCCGGCCAGTCGGGTCCGCGTTCGGCCGCTATTGCGTGCCGTACTACGTAGAGTTCACAGGGAGGCATTTGTCGTGGCGGCGCTACGCGGCCGAGGCTGACCGCCGATCATCGGCGGCCGTTACATAATCGCAGAGCTCGAGTAACTTTTTCTTCAACCCCATGTATCGAACATGTAACTGCCGGCATTCCATCTCGAGCCGGCGGACCAGTCGATCGAGGTCGGCGGAGACTTTGAGCGTCGGCGCCCGGTCCGAGCCCTGCAGGGCGCGGATTCGCATGATCAGCATTTCGAGGTCGTGCATGCGGCCGAGCAAATCCTGAATCGACTTGAGCATCCGGATGCGCGCCGAGGCCCGCGAGCGGCTCAATTCGCGCGCGATCTCGAGCACGTAGCGCAACTTCTTGACGGCAATCCGCACTTCGTGGAGTCGATCGGGCAGGTAGATTCCGCCCGCGTTGTCGATTGCGGCCTGCAACGCCACGGCGCGGCGCGCAGCCCGTTTGATCACGGCCCTGAGACGCCTGGCCGCGTCGACCTCGCCCTCTGACTGCGCGTAGCGCGCGGCCGCGGCGAGTGCCTTCCCCTGCAACCGGTCGAGATCGACACGATCGATCCGCTCCCCCATATCCGTGTACAGACGCTGACGTTCCTCTTTGATGTTTGCACGCAACAGGTCGATGCCGTCCGAGTGCATCGTGCCATCTGCCGTTACCTCGTCGAGATTGATGAGCGCGACATCGAGCTCGCGCACGCGGCCGAGCGCACGAGTCAGGCGGGTGACGATCTTCTTCAACTTGCGCCCCTTCGAGCCACGCGTCACCAGCGGCAACGCCTCGCGCATGCGCCGCGTCGCGACGCGCGCCTGATGAATACCTTCGGGCTCGCCCTTGCGCGCGGAAGGCAACGTGCGGCTCAACGCGAGCAGGCGCTGCCGGATCATGAGCTCCGACGGATGGGAATCAGTCATTGGATGGACGCCGGACTCGGCTACTATAAATCTTCTTCGACCCTGGCTGAACATGCGCATCGCCGCGATCGACATCGGAACCAATTCCGTTCACATGATTGTGGTCCGGGTGCGACCTGATCTGTCGTTCGAGGTCATCGATCGCGAGAAGGCGATGGTACGCCTGGGCGCGGGCGGGCTCGACGGTAAGGCGCTCACGACCGAGGCCATGAGCGCAGCGCTGCAGGCGCTGTCGAAGTTCCGGCGACTGGCTGAGTCTCACAGCGTGGACGTGATCCTGGCGGCGGCGACCAGCGCCACGCGAGAGGCACGCAACGGCGGCGAGTTCCTCGCACGCATCGAGGCCGAAACCGGCATTCGTCCCCGGGTGATCACCGGCGCCGAGGAAGCGCGATTGATTCACCTCGCAGCCGTGTACGGCGTCGATGTCGGCAGTGCCCGTGCAGTGGTCATCGACATTGGCGGCGGCAGCACGGAGATCACGCTGGGCACGGCGACCGCGATCCAGGCGGCCAGGAGTTTCAAGATCGGCGTCATTCGGCTGACCGAGCGGTTCGTCAAGAGCGATCCGCTCTCCGGCCGCGATGAGCAGAAGCTCACCAAGCACGTGATGAGCGAGATCGATCGTCACTGCGAGCAGATCACCGCGGCAGGTTTCGATCGCGTGATCGGCACATCGGGCACCATCCTCAGCCTCGGCACCGTCGCAGCAGCAATGGTGGATGGAACGGTCCCGAGTGAGCTGCGCAATCTCCGCGTACCAGCCAAGCAGATTCGTCGACTGCGAAAGGAAGCGGTGGCTCTCTCGCTGGCGCAGCGGCTGACCATGCCCGGTCTCGATCCCCGCCGCGCCGATCTGATGGTGGCTGGTGCGGTCCTGCTCGACGCGATCCTGCGGCGCCTCGGCGCTGAAGACATCACGCTGTGCGACCTCGCGCTGCGCGAGGGGCTGGTGCTCGATTACATCCGCCGCAACAGCAAGCACATCAAGCACGTCGACAGCATCCCGGATGTGCGGCGGCGCAGCGCGCTGGAATTAGCCGAGCGCTGCAACTACTACGCTGAGCACGGGCAGCAGGTCGTCCGGCTCGCGCTGGCCATCTTCGATCAGACGCGTGCGATCCATGGACTGACCGACCGCGAGCGCGAGTGGCTCGAATTCGCGGCCTTGCTGCACGACATCGGGACGCACATCAGCTACGAGCGCCATCACCGTCATTCCTATTACCTGATCCGGAACGGCGATTTGCGCGGGTTCGATCCGGACGAGATCGAGGTCATCGCGCTCGTCGCCCGGTATCACCGGCGCGGCACGCCGAAGCGGTCGCACGAGGAATACGCCAGGCTCCCCTCGCAGCTGCGCCGCACGGTCCGGACGCTCGCGTCGATCCTGCGAGTGGCCGAGAGCCTCGACCGCAGCCATACGCAGACGATCTCCGGCCTCGATCTACGGGACCGTGGCGATGACGCGCTCCTTCAGGTCCACACGAGCGCAGATGCCGAGCTCGAAATCTGGGCTACCAACCGCCATCTCCAGCCGTTCGAGCGAATTCTCGGAAAACCGGTCAGGCTCGAAGCAGCGGCGGTTCCCGCCGAACGACGCCCACTCCCCCGGACCAAGGCACAGCCAGAGAGCCACCGGCGAGGCCGCGGTGCACGGCGAAGCACGACGCGAACCCAGAAACAGGTCATCGTCTAGCGTCGAGGAGGTCTTCCCTGGCCTGGGCAGAGTCGAAGGCAGACCCACAGCCACCTGCGTAACACGGATTTAACAGATCAGAAACCGGTGTGAAATTCCCATTCGATAGGGTCGGGTCATGTTCAGGTTTCAGCGATTCCATGCCTTGGCGCTGACAGCGGCCCTGACGGCCGCGTGCGGGGGTGGCAGCACTGCTCCCGGCGAGTCGAGCGCTGCCCCGGCTCTCATCCAGGTTGACGGGTCCAGCACGGTATTCCCCATCAGCGAAGCGGTCGCCGAGGAATTCCAGAAGTCGAACCCGAATGTCCGCGTCACTGTCGGAATTTCAGGGACCGGCGGCGGGTTTCAGAAGTTCTGTCGGGGCGAGACCGACATCAGCGACGCATCGCGGCCGATCCGTCCGGCCGAGATCGAGGCGTGCCAGAAGGCCGGCATCGAGTACGTCGAGCTGCCGATCGCGTATGACGGCCTGGCGGTGGTGGTGAATCCCAAGAACGCGTGGGCCAGTTCCATCACAGTCGCGGAGCTGAAGACGCTGTGGGCACCCGAGGCGCAGGGCAAGGTTCTCCGGTGGAACCAGGTTCGCGGCTCGTGGCCGAATCGGGAGATCCGCCTCTTCGGCGCCGGCGTCGACTCCGGCACCTACGACTACTTCACCGAAGCGGTTGTCGGGAAGGAGGGCGCCAGCCGCGGTGATTTCACCTCGAGCGAGGACGACAACGTGCTCGTCCAGGGCGTCAGCAGCGACGAACTGGCGCTCGGCTTCATCCCGTTCGCCTACGTCGAGCAGAACCAGGACAAGTTGAAGCTGGTGCCGGTTGACGATGGCAAGGCGGACGACGGCGATGGGCCTATCGCCCCCTCTGCCGAGACGGTGCGCGACGGGACGTATCAGCCCTTGTCACGCCCGCTGTTCATTTACGTGGCGCGCAAGGCTGCGGACAGGCCTGAGGTGCAGCGCTTCGTGGACGCGTTCTTTACCTCAGCCGAACTGGTTCGTGAAGTCGGGTACGTAGAACTCACCCCACAGATCTACGAGCTGGCGAAGAAACACTTCGTCGAACGCAGGGTCGGTACGGCGTTCGGTGAGGGCGGATCGCAGGTCGGCATGACGCTCGAAAAGCTCCTGACCCGCGAGCAATGACCCGGGCACCCTTCAAGCGACTCGAGTTCCTCATCGAGTGGGGCCTGTTTGGCTGCGCGTTGCTCTCGATCGGTACGACCATCGGGATCATTGCCGTCCTGACGTTCGAGACTGCCGGCTTCCTGCGGGAGGTCCCGATCGCCGAGTTCCTGTTCGGCACTGAGTGGACGCCACTCTTTGCCACGCCGCGGTTCGGGGTCCTGCCTCTCGTGACCGGCACGATGCTCGTCTCGTTCATCGCGATGCTCGTGGCCCTGCCGATGGGACTTCTGAGCGCTGTCTACCTGAGCGAGTATGCGGGCCCAGGGCTTCGGCGCCTGGTGAAACCGGTGCTCGAGATCCTGGCGGGCGTGCCAACGGTGGTCTATGGCTACTTCGCCCTGCTCTTCGTCACGCCGCTCCTGCAGCGCCTCATGCCAGAACTCGCCGGCTTCAACGCACTCGGGCCCGGCATCGTGATGGGCATCATGATTCTGCCGCTCGTGTCGTCGCTGTCAGAGGATGCCATGCGTGGCGTGCCGCGCGGACTGCGCGAAGGCTCCTACGCGCTCGGCGCAACGAAGATGCAGACCAGTCTCCGCGTGGTCGTGCCGGCCGCATTCTCGGGCATCACGGCGGCGTTCATCCTCGCCGTGTCGCGCGCGATCGGGGAAACGATGATCGTCGCGATTGCGGCGGGACAGCAGCCCCGGCTGACGCTCGATCCCACCAAGCCGGTGGAGACCATGACCGCCTACATCGTCCAGGTCAGCCTGGGTGACACGCCGCAGGGCACGCTCGAGTACCGGACGATCTTCGCGGTCGGGATGCTCCTGTTCATCGGGACGTTCGGGTTGAACCTGGTCAGCGCGTGGCTGCGCGAGCGATATCGCGAGGAGTACGCGTGAGCGTCGACGCGAGCCGATCGCGGGCGGCGGGGTTCGAATCCCGAATCGCCAGTCCCGAATCGCGGAGGATCGTCATGCGGCGTGGCGCCGACGCAGCGTTCCAGGCGCTCGCGCTCCTGGTCCTCATCCTCGCGCTGGGCTCCCTGGCAACGTTGATCTGGGACATCGTGTCGGATGGCGCCGGGGCCATTTCCTGGAACTTCCTCACCGGCTTCTCGTCGCGCCGCGCCTCACAGGCGGGCATCTGGCACGCGCTCACCGGCAGCATCTTCGTCATCGTCGTCACGGCGGCCATCGCCGTTCCCATTGGAGTGGCCGCGGCGATCTATCTCGAGGAGTACAGTGGCCGCAGCCTGGCCGCGCGCATCATCGAGCTCAACATCACCAACCTCGCGGCCGTCCCCTCGATCATCTACGGCCTGCTCGGGCTGGGGCTCTTCGTTCGCATGATGTCGATGGGACGCAGCGTGCTGGCCGGTGCGTGCACGCTGGCCATTCTCGTGCTGCCGGTCGTGATTCTCTCGACCCGCGAAGCACTCAGGGCCGTGCCGAAGACGCTGCGCGAAGGCTCGTACGCGCTCGGCGCAACCAAGTGGCAGACGATCTGGCACCAGGTGCTCCCGGTCGCCGCACCCGGCATCATGACCGGGCTCATCCTGGCGCTGTCGCGCGCGATCGGAGAAACGGCGCCACTCATCACGATCGGCGCGGTGACGTTCGTGACGTTTGCGCCCGACTCCATCTGGTCACCGTTCACGGTGCTGCCGATTCAGATCTTCAACTGGGTGTCACGCCCGCAGGTCGAGTTCCATGCCAACGCGGCGGGGGGCATCCTGGTGCTGGTCGTGCTGCTGCTGTCGATGAATGCCCTCGCGATCTGGCTGAGGGATCGCTATCAGAAACGGGGGCTGTCGTGAGCATGAGCACGACCTCGAGACCACTCGCCTCGCTCGGCGACCTGGCCACGACTAGGAAGGCCTCAGACGGGCCGGAGGCGCCCAGCAAGATTCACGTCGAGGCGATGAATTTCTTCTACGGGGAGAAGCGGGCGCTGCAGGACATCTCGATCCGCATCAAGCCGAACGTTGTCACGGCCTTCATCGGACCATCCGGCTGTGGCAAGAGCACGTTCCTGCGCACGCTGAACCGGATGAACGACATCATCCCGGGGACGCGCGTCGAGGGGCGCATCCGCATCGACAACGTCGACATCTACGAGTCGGGCATGGACGTCGTGCACCTGCGACGACGGGTCGGCATGGTGTTTCAGAAATCGAACCCATTTCCCAAGTCGATTTTCGAGAACATCGCCTACGGCCTGCGCATCAACGACATGGCCCCCAGCAAGGCGGAACTGACCGCGCGCATCGAAGAGAGCCTCAAGCAGGCGGCGCTGTGGGATGAGGTGAAGGATCGCCTTCATGAATCGGCACTGGCACTGTCGGGCGGGCAGCAGCAGCGCCTCTGCATTGCCCGCGCGCTGGCGGTGCGGCCGGACATCCTGCTGATGGACGAGCCTGCCTCGGCGCTCGATCCCATTGCCACGCAGCGCATCGAAGAACTCGTGTACGATTTGAAGAAGACCTACACGATCGTGATCGTGACCCACAACATGCAGCAGGCAGCGCGGGTCTCCGATCACACGGCGTTCTTCTGGCTCGGACGTCTTGTCGAATACGACCGGACCGAAAAGATTTTCACCGCTCCGGCCGAGAAACTGACAGAGGACTATGTGACCGGGAGGTTCGGTTAGTGGACCGACAGGTTCCGCATTTCCGCGAGGAGCTCGAAGTGCTCCAGGGGCGGCTGCTCGAAATGGGCGGCCTGGCCGAGGAGCGCGTGCGCGCAGCCCTCGATGGGCTCGTCAACCGCGATCCCGCGATCATCAACAAGGTGCTGTCGGGCGACGAGCCGATCAACCAGCTGCACATCGAGGTCGACAACCGCTGCTTCCGGCTGCTCGCCCTGCATCAGCCGATGGCGACCGACCTTCGCGCGATCGTCGCCGCGGTCAAGATCAACACCGACCTCGAACGGGTGGGCGATCTCGCCGTCAACATTGCCGAAGCCGGCAAGCGCTACATCGGTCATGCCCCGGTCAAGCAGCTGATCGACATCCCGCAGATGGGCCAGATCGCCCAGGCGATGCTGCGCGATTCGCTCGATGCCTTCGTGAGGCGCGATACCGAGCTCGCGACCAGGGTGCTCAACGAGGACGACCGGCTCGATAGCCTGAAGACACAGGTCTTCCGCGATTTGCTCACACACATGCTCCAGAACCAGAGCACCGTCGAGCCGTCGCTCGACCTGATCCTGGTGTCACGACACCTCGAGCGGATTGGCGATCACGCGACGAATATCGCGGAAGACGTGATCTTCATGGTGTCGGCGCTTGACGTCCGCCACCATCTCGCCGGCAGCTCGTAGCCCGGAAAGCGACACGCCTCGACACTGATTACGACACACCGAGGCACAGAGGACACCGAGGAAGCCATGTTTGGCAGGCCCGTAGCCGGTGGCCCGCACCCCGAGTTATGATTCATCGGATGGGCGAGGCTCCGTTGTGCGTCCTGTGCCGCACCCGTCCCGTAGATGAACGCTGGCGGCCGTTCTGTAGCGAGCGGTGCCGGAACGAGGATCTGGCGAGGTGGGCGGACGGACGCTACCGGGTGGCCAGCGAGCCTGTTCCGGAACCTGATTCCGACACTGATCCCGCCCCCGATTGATTGCTGCTCTCTTTATGCCCGACACGCTGACTATTACCGACAACCGCACAGGCAAGCTGTACGAAGTTCCGATTACTGACGGGGCGATTCGCGCGACCGATCTCCGCCAGATCAAGGTCAACAAAGAGGACCAGGGTCTGGGCACGTACGATCCGGCGTTCATGAACACCGCGTCGTGTCGCAGCCGCATCACCTTCATCGACGGCGACAAAGGCATCCTGGAGTACCGGGGATATCCCATCGAGCAACTGGCCGAGCAGTCGACCTATCTCGAGACGGCGTATCTCATCATCTTCGGTCAGCTCCCGACCGAGACGCAGCTGCGTGAATGGACGAAGCAGATCACGCTGCACACGATGCTGCACGAGAACATCAAGAAGCTGATGGAGGGGTTCCAGTACGATGCCCATCCGATGAGCGTGTTCCTCAGCACCGTCGGCGCCTTCTCGACCTTCTACGCCGATGCCAAGAAGATCTTCGACGAGGAGTCGCGAAAGAAGCAGATTCATCGCCTCATCGCCAAGGTCCCCACGATCGCGGCGTATGCCTACCGGCACAGCATCGGCCGCCCCTACAACTACCCTGACAACGACCTCAGCTTCACCGGCAACTTCCTCAACATGCTGTTCCGCATGACCGAGCTGAAGTACCAGGTCAGCCCGGTGCTCGAGCGTGCGCTCGACGTGCTGTTCATCCTGCACGCGGACCACGAGCAGAACTGCAGCACCAACGCGATGCGCGGCATCGGCAGCTCGCACGTCGATCCGTATTCGGCGATGGCGGGCGCGGCGGCCGCGTTGTATGGCCCGCTGCACGGCGGCGCCAACGAGGCGGTGCTGCGGATGCTGGCCGAGATCGGCACGGTGCAGAACGTGCCCGGCTTCATCAAGCGCGTCAAGGCGGGTGAAGGACGCCTGATGGGATTCGGCCACCGCGTCTACAAGTCGTACGACCCGCGCGCCAAGATCATCAAGCAGACGGCCGACCAGGTGTTCGAGGTGACCGGCAAGAACCCGCTGCTCGACATCGCGCTGGAACTCGAGCGGATCGCGCTCGAGGACGAATACTTCGTCACGCGCCGGCTGTATCCGAACGTGGACTTCTACTCGGGTCTCATCTACCAGGCGATGGGCTTCCCGGTCACGATGTTCCCGGTGCTGTTCGCGATCCCGCGCACCTCGGGTTGGATCGCGCAGTGGGAAGAGATGCTCCTCGATCCCGAGCAGAAGATCGCGCGTCCGCGCCAGGTCTACATTGGCTCGACGCGGCGTGACTACGTGCCGCTCAGCAAGAGAACATAGACACGAGGCATGTCGGTGCGAGCCCACTGGCGATCGTTGGTGCGATTGGTGCTTCGTTCGTCGGTGCGAACTCGATACTCGTCGGTGCGATCGGGGATGCTCGTCGGTGCAATCCTTCTTATGGCCGGCTCGTTCCTGGCGGCGTGCAGTGATAATCGAGCGACCGCGATGGCTGCACCGCCTAACGATAGTCGCACAGCACCGACAGGCGATAACGGGACCGCACCGACCAGCGACAAGATCGCACCGCCAAGCGACAGCGGCATCGCACCGACAAGCGAAGGAAGTATCGCACCGACGGGCGAAGCGCAGATCGCACCGACCGGGTTCGACGGCAAGCGAGCGTGGGATCATTTGCGCGCGCAAGTGGGCTTCGGCCCTCGCCCCTCGGGTTCGCCGGCGATCGTCGAGACTCGCAAGTACATCGCAGCGCAGCTCAAGGCCTCGGGCATCGAATCAAAGGAACAGCGCTTCATTGCCATGACGCCGCTCGGCGAGGTTTCGATGGCCAACGTCATCGCGACGATACCTGGGCGGCGCCCGGACCGCCTGGTCCTCGCCAGCCACTTCGATACCAAGCTGTATCGCGAGTTCCGGTTCGTCGGCGCCAACGACGGCGCGTCATCGACCGCGGCGCTGCTGGAACTGGGACGTGTGCTGAAGGCGCGGCAGAACGAGCTGACCATCGAACTGCTCTTCCTCGATGGCGAGGAAGCGCGGATGCCGGAGTGGCGCGGCAACGACAACACGTACGGCAGCCGGCACTACGTGCAGACCGCGCAGAAGGATGGATCGCTCAAGACTCTGCGGGCGCTGGTGCTCCTCGACATGATCGGTGACCGCGACCTGGTCATCAGGCGCGACTCGAACTCGACACCGTGGCTGGTCGACATCATCTGGGGGGTGGCAGGACGCCTCGGCCATGGCAGCACCTTCTCCAACCAGCTGACAGTCATCGAGGACGACCACATCCCGTTCCTGCGCGCCGGCGTCCCCGCCGTCGACATCATCGACCTGGAAAACCCCACCTGGCACACACCCCAGGACGACCTGGAACACGTGGCGATGAAGAGCCTGCAAACCGTGGGTGACGTCGTCGTTGCCGCTATACCTGAGATCGAAAAGCGCATCACATCTCAGCGGTAGAACCTGAACCAAGCAGTTCACGGTTCAACGTTCAGGGCTCACGGTTCGTGTTCATGGTTCGGGTTCCGGGTTCGGCGTTCTGGGTTCGGGGTTCCTATTTCGGCGTTCCTGGTAGCGTCCAGAACCGAGAAGCTCGAAGCTCGAACCTCGAACCGGAACCCTGAACACGAACGCCTGAACCGTGAACCCTGAACCGTGAACTGTGGCCGGTTGGAGTTATGCTCTGCGCATGGCTCTCATCACCCTCCGGGTCAACGGACGTTCTCATCAGGTTGACGTCGATCCGGCGACGCCGCTGCTCTTCGTGCTCAGCGATGATCTGGACCTGCGCGGCCCGAAATTTGGCTGCGGTCTCGGGCAGTGCGGCTCGTGCACGGTCGTGGTCAACGGGCAGGCAACCAGATCCTGCATCACGCCGGTCAGCTCGGTCGGGCAGAACGAGATCACCACACTCGAGGGACTCGGCACCGCCGACTCGCCGCATGCCATTCAGCAGGCATTCATCGCCGAGCAGGCGGCACAGTGCGGGTTCTGCCTGAGCGGCGTGATCCTCACGGCCAAGACGTTGCTCGACGGCAATCCGCGCGCGACCGACGAGCAGATTCGACAGGCGCTGTCGGGAGTCCTCTGCCGCTGCTTCGGCAACGGGCGCATGCTCAAGGCGATCCGGCGCTATGCCACCGAGAGGACGGCATGAGCAATCACCTTTCTCCCGATGCGCGGAGCGCGCTGGCGCAAGCCGGTTTCTCGCGCCGATCGTTCCTTTTGAGCTCCGGCGCGCTTGTCGTCACCTTCTCCTCATCCGGGATTGTCGACTCGCTGGGCGAGGTACTCGCTCAAGGGATCAATGGAACCAGCAGCACGCAGCTGGATTCCTGGATCGCGATTGGACGCGACGGCCTCGTCACGGCATATACCGGCAAGTGTGAATTCGGGCAGGGGCTGTACACCGCACAACTGCAGTTGGTCGCAGAGGAGGTGTGCGTTCCGTTGAATCGCGTACGCCTCGTGCAATGCGACACGTCGGTCACTCCTGACCAGGGCACCACCTCGGGGCAGCAGTCGCATCCATCCAATTTCAATCAGGCCAACCTGGCGCTCGCCGGTGCAACGGCACGCGAGGCGTTGATACGACTGGCATCGGCCAGGCTCGACGCCCCTGCCTCGGATCTGATCGCGCGTGACGGGGTCGTGGCACTCAGGAGCACTCCGTCGCGCAGCGTGTCGTACGGCGACTTGATTGGTGGACAGCGCTTCGACCTCCAGCTCGATCGGGCAGCGACGCGAAAGCACCCGCGCGAATGGACTGTCCTCGGCACATCCGTGCCGCGCGTGGACATGCGCGACATGGTGACCGGCGGGTTCGAGTTCGTGCACAACGTGAAGGTGCCCGGCATGCTGCACGGCCGCGTCGTGCGGCCGCCGGAAGTCGGCGCCACGGTCGGCAGCGTCGATGAAGGATCCATCCGCGATCTGCCGGGAGTCGTGAAGGTCGTCGTCAAGGGCAATTTCGTCGGCGTGGTCGCGCAGAAGCCGTGGCAGGCCATGCAGGCTGCCGAGAAGCTCACGGTGAACTGGACTCGCGGGACTCCCCTGTCTCCCCAGGCCGACCTGTACTCGGCGCTGCGCAAGCAGCCGGCACGCGACACCTTGCTGGTCGACTCCGGCGACGTCGACGCCAGGCTGGCGTCGGCGACAACCGTGTTGAGGTCGACCTATCTCCATCCCTACCAGATGCACGGGTCGATCGGCAGTTCGTGTGCCGTTGCCGACGTGCAGGGGGACAAGGCGACTCTCTGGTCGGCAACGCAGTCCGTGTACCCCACGCGCAACACATCGGCCATGCTGCTCGGCCTCAAACCGGAAAGCATTCGTGTCGTCTACGTGCGCGGCGCCGGTTGCTATGGCATCAACGGTGCCGACACGGTGACCTACGACGCGGCGCTGATGTCGCAGGCAGTGGGACGTCCCGTCCGCGTGCAGTTGTCCCGCAAGGACGAGATGGCGTGGGAGAACTACGGCAACGCCTTCGTCATCGATCAGCGCGTCGCGGTCGACGGCAGCGGCAGCATCAGCGTGTGGGACTACGAGGCCTGGTCGGCCGCGCGCGGCGGGCGGCCCGGGTACAACAATCCCGGCAATGTCGTCACGGGCTTCCTCGCCGGGGCGAACCCCGCACCGTTTACGCCACGTACGCCCGCCCCCGCACCGGACACACCGCTCAACAACGGCTTCAACACGGCGCCGTCGTACATCGCCGGCCGTGTTGGCAACTCCGCTCAAGGTGCCGGCGTGGTGCGGAGCGAGCGCGTCCTGTCACATCGGGTGTTGTCGCCGTTTTTCACGGGTCCGCTGCGTGCGCCCGAACGTCTGCAGAACACCTTCGCGCACGAATGCTTCATGGACGAAGTGGCCGCACACGTGAAGGCCGATCCGGTCGAGTATCGCCTCAGGCATCTCAATCACGCTCGCCTCAGTGCGGCCGTTCGTGCCGCGGCGAAAGCCGCGAACTGGGAGTCGCGGCCATCACCGAGGCCGGGCCTTCAGCGAACCGGCCGTGCGACCGGACGCGGAATTGCCTGCGTCTGCTACGAAGGCGACAACGGCTATGTGGCAATGATCGCGGACGTCGCCGTCGATTGGAACACCGGCCGCATCGAGGTTACCCGGCTCGTCGTCGCGCAGGATTCAGGCCCCATCTCGAACCCGGACGGCATGCGCAACCAGATCGAGGGCGGCTCCGTCCAGGGGATCAGTCGCGCGCTTGGCGAAGAGGTGACGTGGGACGATCGCAAGATCACCTCGATCGACTGGCGCACGTATCGCACGCTGCCAGTCGGCTTCGCCCCGCCGGCGATGGAGATCGTGCTGCTCAACCAGACCGACGTCGAGGCCATGGGTTCAGGTGAAGCGTCGATCACGATCGTCGCACCGGCGATCGGCAACGCCGTCTTCGATGCAACCGGCGTCAGACTGCGGGAAGTTCCGTTCACGCCCGAACGGGTACTGCGGGCACTCCGTGCAAGTTCCTGAGTGTTCGCCGTCCTCGCTCTTGCGTCAGCCGTGTGCTACGGCGCCGCCGATTTCCTGGGCGGCCTGACCTCTAAACGCGCCAGCACGATCCCGATCGTTGTCCTGTCGCAGCTCTCGGGACTCGTTCTCCTCTTGGTCATGCTGCCTGTGCTTCCGGCCGCCTCGCCGTCCAGAATGGATTACATCTGGGGCGCAGTCGCAGGGCTCACCGGAGGCGCGGGCGTCGCGCTGCTGTATCGCGCGCTTGCCATCGGCGTAATGGCAGTAGTGGCACCGACAACAGCCGTGTGCGCTGTCGTGATTCCGGTCCTCGCAGCGATCGCTCTCGGAGAGCGGCCGGGACCGAGCACCGTTGGAGGCATCGTGCTGGCACTTGTCGCCATCGCCCTCGTCTCACAAACGAGCCACCCGCCGCCGACAGCCTTGCCCACCGCCAATCATTCGCCCCCGCGCCGCTCGGCGTTTTCACTCGCCATGCTGTCGGGCATTGTCATCGGATTTTTCTTCCTGGCCATTGCGCAAACCACCGAAGAGGCCGGCCTCTGGCCGCTCGTCGTGGCACGGCTCGTCTCAGTCGGACTGTTTACAGCGATGGCCACGCTGGCATCGCAGTCACTTCGCGTTCCCACCGGAGTCCTGGGCCTCGTCGTGTCGGGTGGAGTGCTCGACATGCTGGCCAACCTGCTGTACTTGATCGCGACCCGATCCGGGCCCCTGAGTGTTGTCGTCACGCTGGCATCGCTCTATCCAGCGAGCACTGTGATCCTGGCTCGCCTGGTGCTCCACGAGCGACTGAGCCTGACGCAGTGGGCCGGCGTGGTCTGCGCCCTAATCGCTGTCGTGGCGATCGTTGGCTGATTGCTCGTCGGTTCGCGTTTTGCCGAGGTGGGGTGTGATCGACTTGCGCGGCGTCGGCCGAGATCGAGGATCCCGCAATAATACTTCCCAATTCAAGGAGCGGTCGTCGTCACGCAGGCGCGCGATCACGCTGCGCCCGGTCACGCTGTGCCCCTGCTATCACAGGGTCAGACCGCTGCCTGCCTCGCGAAGAACTCGAGTGCCATCCGTGTCTTGGTCTCTTGGCCGCCCTGTGGCTTGAGGTCGAGTCCCTTCAGGAAAGTATCGAACGCGGCGGACGCTGTCGCAGCTTGCGCCGTCGGCACCTTGATCGAGACTTCCAGCAGATCGCGGCCGTCGGGCAGCCTCCACTCCTCCGCGGTGATCAGGTGGGACAGCCCTTCGTGCTCGACTTTCCAACGCAGCGCATCCACGGGGCCAAGCACCGTCAATGACTCGAAGTCGATCGAGACCGGCGACATGGCTGCAAGAAACGCTTCCTGCTTGTCGGAGAACAGCTTCCTGATCGCGCGAAGCCGTCCCGCAACCGCCTTGATTTCATCGCCGGGCTGTTCGACCGACAGAGACGCCGATCGGATCATGCGATCACCCACGCCATCTGCTTCGAGCTTGAATCCCCCCAGACGGCTCCACTTCGCGGCGATCCTCTGCGGGTCGACGGGGCGGATCTTCACCGTGGAGTCGTCCGTGCCGCCCTTCACTTTCCGCGCCCGGAGGACGACGCCTTTCCCAAGGAGTTCGAGCTTGTGGTTGTCGAAAAAGAAGATGGAACGTTGTTCTCCACCCTTGCGATCCAGCCTGAAGGCTTCAACCGCGGCCTCTTCCTTCTTTTCGGAGATGGTGACCTTGAGCTCGACCGCATTGGTCCCTGCCGTGCTGTCTGCCATTCCACTCTTGGGATCCGGCTTGCTAGGCATGCTGGTTCTCCAATCGCGCATCCTTCATACACCCTTTCGAGACAGCAATCACGCGTTTAATGCGCCAACCCGAGTTGCCAGAGTCGACCTGCCAGGCCGATCCGTCCGCTCGAAGAGGGGCCGGCTGGCCCCGGGACCGTCTGAGGATAATGTCGCGAGCCGTGAACTGGCACCGGGAGACGGAGCATGACCGAACACGATACGAATCCAAAAGCTACCGTGACTCGAACGCGACGCGAGATCCTGCAGACGTTCCTGGACCATCTCGCAGTCCCGATGATTGTGCTCAGCGTGGCCTGGACGGCCCTCCTCGTTCTCGAGCTCGTTCGCGGACTCCCTCCATTCCTCGAATGGGTCGGCATCGTCATCTGGCTCGCGTTTGCGTTCGAATTCGCGCTCGGGCTCTTTCTCGCCGACGACAAGGTGTCGTATCTTCGCCGCGAATGGTCCACGGCACTCGCGCTGCTCGCACCCAGCCTCCGGATGCTACGTATCGCCCGCGTCGTCCGTGTGGCTCGGGGAGCACGCGGGTTGCGGCTGCTCAACGTATTCGCCTCTGTCAGTTACGGCATGAGCTCGCTCGGCCAGAGCCTGAGCCAGCGCGGATTCGGGTACGTGGCAGCACTGACTGTGCTCATCATCCTGATCGGCGCCGCTGGCATGTATGCGTTCGAGCGCGATGAGACGGGGCTTCGCGGGTTCGAAAGCTACGCGGCCGCCGTATGGTGGACCGCCATGCTGCTCACCACGATGGGATCCGAGTACTGGCCGAAGACCACCGAAGGACGCACACTCTGCTTCATCCTGGCGCTCTATGGGTTCGCCATGTTCGGGTACGTGACGGCAGCGCTTTCCTCGTTCTTCGTCGGGCGCGATGCCGATGATGAAGGCGCCCCGCTCGCCGGCAAGTCTTCTGTGCAGGCTCTTCAGGCCGATATCGTTGCGCTGCGTGAAGAAGTGCAGCGTCTCACCCGCCAGATTTCTCGTTCCTGAGACGTGCCCGTGAACGCACCTCTTTCGTGACCGAATAACTCGCTCTGCGATCAGCGCAGTGGGAATCGCCGCATGATTTCCCTACGCCCAGCTGGCAGCGTCGAACTCGACGATCTCAGGCGGCTGCGCGCCGAAGTTGCTGTATCTGATCCAGACCGGTTTCACGCGTATGTAGGTTAGGCCTGGCCACGAGCGACGCTCCCGGCCATCGGGGAACTTCCCGTAATACAGCGCAAGCAGCCGCTCCAACTCGGCACCGGTCGGCTCATCCGCTGCTCCTTCGTACTGGACGGTGCGCTCATCGCCGTCCTGCGTTCCTCCGATCACGAACGCCACAGCCGGATTCGCGCGCAGATTCGGCGTCTTGCGGGACGATACCAACGTGTCGAACACGATCTCGAATCGATCCGACACCGCGATGCCCACCACGGCTGCCTGAGGACGCCCATTCGGCGAGACCGATGTCTGGACCGCGTATTTCTCAGACCGCATGAACTCGAGCAGGGCGGCGCGCGTCATTATCGACCTCAATCGCTCACTCGATACTCGTAACGCGCCACGTAGTAGAGGCCCACGTGTCGAAAGCTGTGAAACCGAAACCCGAACCCCTCGTAGAGCGCGCGCAGCTTCGGTCGGCTGGCATCACAATCCAACCGTAAGCATCGCTTGCCGAGTTCTCGCGCGTGAGAAACTGCCCACCGCATGAGAGCAGCCGACACCCCAAGCCCGCGGTAGCGCCGGCAGACGACAAGTCGGTGAAGGAACGCGGAATCATCCTGCAAGAGATCTGGCCAGAAGAGCTGATCCTCGAGCTGAAACTTCACCGCTCCTGCCGCGTTCGCATCCACATCCGCTATGAAGAACTGTCCCGCCGCCACCTCACCGACGACGCGGCTGGGAACCAACTCTCCCTCATCCCACATGACGACACCCATGGCGTCGACCCAGCTGGCGGCCTCTTCCAGCATCTCCTGGATGACGGCAGCGTCGGCCGCACCACTCGCCTGCCGCACAGTGATCGTTGGCATCAGGCAGCGCCTCCGTCGAGCACGACGACGGTTGGCATTCTCCGCGCACGCACGCCGTCGAGACCGAAGACGATCAGCCCCAGCCAGACGAGAACGAAGCCGCTCAGTTGCGTCTGGGTGAACGGTTCGCGAATCACGAACACGCCCAGCAGGAATTGGATGGTTGGTGAGATGTATTGCAGAATGCCAATGACCGACAGCGGCACCCGCCGAACGGCCGACGCAAACAGCAGGAGCGGCACCACGGTAATCCCACCCGCTGCGATGAGCAGCGCATCAGTGAGCGCGCCATTGGCGAGGAACCCGCCACTGCCCTCACCGTGGAGCGCTGTAAGGTAAATGGCCGCGGGCAGGAAGAGCACTGCCGTTTCCAGTGCGAGCCCCTCGAGCGACGGCAATGGCGCCTTCTTCTTGACCAGCCCGTAGCCGCCGAAGCTCGCGGCCAGAGCAAGCGCGATCCAGGGGATGCCTCCATAGGCCAGCGTCAGCCGCACGACGCCGGCGAACGCCAATGCCACTGCGAGCCACTGCATCGTGCGCAGACGCTCACGAAGGACGAGCACTCCCAGCAGCACATTGACCAGCGGGGTGATGAAGTAGCCGAGGCTGCTCGCCACGACCAGGCCGTTGTTGACCGCCCACAGGAAGAGAAACCAATTGATGCTGATGAGCGTGGCCGCCACGGCGTAGAGGCCAATCGTCCCTGGCGTCACCAGACCGATCACCGCTCGCCGCCGAGACCACGACGCGGCGATGATTGCCGCCAGCACCACGAACGCCCACACGATTCGATGACCGAGCACCTGCATCGCGGGCACGTGCGGAAACAGCCGCCAGTAGAGAGTGAGAAGCCCCCAGAGGGAATAGGCCGCGATGCCGTACCAGACGCCGGACATGGGAAGTAAGTTCGAACTTACTTTGAACTTTGACCTTCCAACTTTGCACTTTCAGAGATCTCCCTCAGGACCTCCGCCTCAGTCAGGACGGTGGGCGATGACTTGGCGCGGCGGAAGATCCGATCGACGAGATCATCGTCGACCGGCACGTCGTGCTGCTCCAGCCAGAACACGACGTTGGACTTGCCCGACATCGGACCGATCTCGATCTGCTGCTGCCGGCCAACCAGCCGCGCGGGCACACCGGAGTACACCGTGTCGGCAAGATCCGGGTCGTTCTTGCGGAAGGCTTTGACCACTGCGGCCGCATGCACGCCGGTCGCCGTCCTGAATGCGTCGCGGCCGAACACAGGGTAGTTGTCCGGAATCGGCTCACCGGTGGCTTCCGACACCGTGTGCACGAGGTCGTTGAGGTGCGTCAGGTCGCGATCGATCCATCCCATGAGGACCAGGTTCACCATGAGCAGATCCATCGGCATGTTGCCGACGCGCTCACCCAGTCCGAGGATGGTGCCGTGCACGCGGGTCGCACCAGCCTCGAGCGCCGCGAGACCGTTGATGGTCCCCATGTCCCGATCGCGGTGACCGTGCCAGTCGATGCCGATGTCGGCGCCGCTCTCTTCCACGATTCGCTTCACGAACCGGACGACAGCCCGTGCGCCAGCGGGTGTGGCATGACCCACCGTATCGGCAATACAGAGTCGCGACGCCCCGGAGTCAATGGCGGTCTGAAACAGCCGCCGCAACGTCTCAGGATCTGACCGCGTTGTGTCCTCGGTGACGTACATCACCTTCAGCCCGTGGCGCACGCCGAAGGTGATCGCTTCTTCGGTGCAACGCTGCAGGTAGTCGACCGACCAGTCCTCCGCGTAGATGCGAATCGGGCTCGATCCGATGAAGCAACAGCACTCGATCGGCAGACCCGTCTTCTGCACGATGTCGGCAATCGGCTGGATGTCGGAAATGACCGTGCGGGCAGCGCAGTTGGCCTGGACTCGCAGCCGGCAATCGAGGATCTCGTACGCCAGCCGCTGAACATCTCGAGCGACGTGCGGGCCGGCTCCCGGCAACCCGATGTCGGCAGTGTCGATGCCGATACGGTCGAGCAGATGAAGGATGCGGAGTTTCTGCTCGATCGTCGGCGCACGCACCGACGGCGACTGCAATCCGTCGCGAAGCGTCTCGTCGAGGAGCAGGATCTGGGCGGGCTTCGGGCCCGATGCGTCACGATTCCAGTCGAAGATCAGAGCATCGTCCACGACATGTGCACCTGGTGCAGGATCCCTGGGTCAATTATAGGTGCCGTGCTACCCGGCTCGCCGAACCTCAAGTAACCCACCTGCTGGGAAGCTGACAGGAAGAACCAGGCCAGCAGAATCACTATCAGGATGACGACGATCGCTACGACAATCATCGGCAGACGCGATCGGCGACGATGCTCGAAGAGGGAGCCGGTGGCCGGCGGCGGAATACGCGGCTCGGCGGTCGCTCGACCACAGCGGTAGCAAATGAGTGCGTTGTCGGCGATCTCGGTCCCGCAGTTTTTGCACGTCATTGGGTTCTGGGCTCTAGACTCTCGGCTTTCGGCCTGGTTGCGGTTCTGGTGTTCGTAGTCGGTTCGCAACTGCTAATGTACCGGAGCGAGCGCCAGGAACCTAGAACCCGTCGAGAGTCGAGAGCCTGAAGCCGAGAGCCATCGTGATCCCCCTTCGCGACGTCATCCCAACCCGCACGACGCCTTACGTCACGTTCGCGCTCGTCGCGATCAACGTGCTGGTCTTCATGTACCAATTCACGCTCGGCTCGGCGGTCAATCAGTTCGTCCTCGCGTTCGGCCTGGTTCCAGCCTACTTCTCCTGGTTCAACGTGCTCACCTCGATGTTCCTCCACGGCGGCTTTCTGCACGTGGCGGGCAATATGCTCTACCTCTGGATCTTTGGTGACAACGTCGAGGACCGCATGGGCCACGGGCGCTTCCTGGCCTTTTACGTGCTGTGCGGTACCGCCGCCGCGCTCGGGCAGACGCTGACCGTGCCTGATTCAGTCATTCCGATGGTGGGAGCGAGCGGCGCGGTTGCGGGAGTCATGGGGGCGTATTTCGTTCTCTACCCTCACTCGCGCATCGTCACGCTGCTCCCGCTCTTCATCTTCATTCAGATCATCGAGGTCCCCGCCATCTTCTTCCTCGGCGTCTGGCTCATCATGCAGTTGCTGAGCGGCGTCGGCTCGATTGCGGCTGCGACGGAGGGAGAGCCGGCGGGCGGGATCGCGTTCTGGGCGCATATCGCCGGTTTTGCCGCCGGTGTTCTGGGCGTGTTCGTTTTCCGGCGGCCGCAGCGTCAGCGCGTCGAATGGTGGAACGATCTCGATGATCGCCGATCCGGCTAAGCCGGACACTACGAAGTCCGACTACTCGACAACCTTCAGCAACAGATCCTGAGCACGCTCGAATGACGGGGCAATCTCGAGCGCGGCGAGGATCTCCTTCTTGGCTTCGCCAAGTTGCCCGGACGACACGTACGCCTCGGCCAGATCGACATGCGCCTGAGCACGGTCGGGCGGGTTGGTGGCGAGCACCGCGCGGAATGCGCGCTGAGCCGCATCGTTGTCTTTCCTCTTCAGCGCCAGCCTGCCGTACGCCGTCTGCGCGTCACGGTCGAACGGATCGATGCCGACGACCCTCCGGTAGGCGTCCTCGCTGCGCTTCGCATCGTTCAGCGGCTCGAGGAGCTTGGCCAGCTCGCGCGCCGCGTCGATGTCGGCGCTGTCGGTCCTGACCACCGCCTCGAGCGCCTGGATCGTACGCGGCACATCCTTCGCCTCGGTTGCGATGGCGGCGATCATCTTGTGGGGGTTGTTCTCGCCGGTTGCCGTGGGCGCCAGTTTCGCAGCGCGTTCCAGCGCCTGAATCGCACCGTTGGGATCCTTGGCCTGGTGCAGTGCCATGCCCAGCTGCATCTGCACGGCAAAGCTCTCCGGGTTGCTCTCGGCCATCTTCTTCAGGTCGTCGACCGCCGGCTTGCCATCGAACTTTGGCGCCTGCAGCGACTTGCGCAGCGTCGCGTACTGCTTCTCGAGGCGGGCATCGAAGCCGGTCTGCAGCTGATCGAGGCTGACGCCGAGCGCTTCCTTGACGGCTGCTTCCGTCTCGAGCCCGTCACCATAGGCGCGAATGAACTGGTGCAATGCCGGCTCACCGTACGTGTCGACGATGTGGTCGACGACCAGTGAGGCCTGATAGTAAGAGAGCGAGATCAGGCGAGGATCGCTGAAGCCCTCGTTGAGCACTTTCAGCTTCAGCACCTTGTCGTCGTTGATCGCCTGGGCGAAGGCCAGATCCATCTCGCGGCCCCACTCGGGTTGGGCCCGCCGCTCTTCCCACACCGAGATGCCTTCACTGAGCCAGCGTGGGAGCCGGTTCTTCGACATCTGCAAGGTGATGACGTGGGCGATCTCGTGCCAGAGCGTTTCGCCCCAGTGGAAGTCGCCCGGGTCACGCGCGTTCGGCGAATCGAGCGTCACGACGCGTCCGAAGCACGCGCCCAGCGCACCGATGAAGCCTGGCAGACCGATGGTCCGCACCGCGAACTGATCGTGCTTCGGGAACATCTCGATGAGGATGGGGCCGGTCACCTTGAAGTCGTACTGCTTCTGCAGCGTCGCCAGCGCCTGCTTGGCGAGCGGCATCGCGTATTCACGCATCACGCCGACTTCGCTCGGGTCGAGCCGCATGATGATGTCGCCATCGGTGATGGTGACGAACTTGTCGAGGTCGTCGAGGAGATCGAGCTGATTGAAGACCGACTGGTCGAAAGCGTCCCCCTTGAAGGCGCGCTCGAGTGCGATCCGTGCGCCCGGCTCGTCACCAGTCCGCAGCAGATGCGTCCCGAGATCGGCGTAAGCGCGCGTGTTTTCCGAGTCGAGCGCGATCGCGCGGCGAACGAGCTCGACCGCCTCGTCGAACCGGTAGTTGCGGGCCAGATGGTCGCCGGCAACGCGGTAGACCTCGCCGTAATTCGGGTTGATCTTGAGGATCTCCTGCACCCGGCTATCGAATTCAGCGGTTCGATCCTCGAGCCGCGCGATGCCCGCCTCGAGCGCCCGCGCTTCGAGGTTGCTCGCATTGATCGACAACGCCTTCTTGATGCTCGCTCTGGCGTTGTCGCGCTCGCGATCGTCGAGTGCGAGCTCGGCCTGGAGGAGATGCGCCGGCACTGAGTTGGGGTTGACCTTGAGCGCGCGCTCGAGCGCGGTGCGCGCGACGGGCGGATTCGTCCCTGCGTTGGCGCGCGCGACACCGATCAGCGCGCCCACATGATCCGCGTCGACGCGGATCGCCTCCTGGAACGACTTCATCGCATCGGCAGGATTGTGCTTGTCGAGGAAGAGCTCGCCCCAAGCCGCGTTGATGTCCGCATCGTCCGGCGCCAGACGGTTAGCGTCGCGGAAAAAGCTGTTGGCCTCTTTGAACGCCTGCGCGTCAGCGAAGTTGGCCAGCGCAGCCGCCGCCCGGGCGAGGCGGAGGTAGTCGCGCGCCGTGCGCGGATCGAGCCGGCCCGCAAGCGTACGCAATCGCCGGATGCCGTCGTCACGACGACCGAGGTAGAGCTCGAGCAATCCAAGTTCGAGCGCGGCGTCACTATCCGGTTGTGCCGACGCGACCGGCGTGAGGAGCGCCTGCGCGTCCTGGTATTTTCCCTGAGCGATCTGCGCGCGGGCGCGCAGCGCGATGGAGCTCGGGTCAGTGGCACCCTTGAGCAGCTGCTCGACCTGGTCGTACTGACCGGAATTCAGCGCTCGCACCGCCGGGCTGGACGTCGGGGTCGCCTGCCGCGAAGCCGGAGTCTGCGCGGACGGTACCGTGCCAGCCGCGAGGAGCAGCACCCACGCGATGCCTGCACGGCGAACACTCAGCAGTGCGTCCATGATCCTCACTCCTCGTCCAGATCCTGGGGTAGACCTTCCAGTTCTTCCAGAAAGATGAGAGCCCGGTGCGAGGGGATCTCAAATCGCTTGCCGCATGTCTTACAGACGAGGTCGTCATCCACTCGGATCAGGTGATCCTTCGACTTGCCGAAGAGGACTCGGTCACGCTCGTTGGCCCCTGACGGAATCTGCGCCTTCTTGGTACGCCGCAACCATTTGATTGTGTAGTCGTTGGTGCGACGGCAGCGCGGCCACTGGAAGCGAGCAGGGCGCTGCTCGGGCTTCTCGGTGAAAAACTGACGTTCGTCCACGCGCGAAGCGTACCACACTGATAGACTGGAGACGACGGGTCTGGGCTCTCGGGCTCCGGGCTTGCACGCTGCCGGCTTTGGCTTGCGCTCTCCGTATCGGCTGAGTACGACGGGTCGGACGAGAACCGAGACCAGCGAACCGAGACCCGTCGCGCCGAAAGCCGAGAGCCTGGAGCCAAGAGCCACCAGATGGCAGAGACCGCCCAACAACTTCCATCAGAGCTCCCTGTTCTGCCGCTGAGACGGACCGTGGCGCTGCCGCTCACGCTGCAGCCGCTGGCGGTGAATCGCCCGGTATCGATCGAAACGGTCAACCGTGCCCTCGGCGCGGATCGCCTGGTCTTCCTGGTTCTGCAAAGCAACGACGCGGAGGATCCTGGACCGAACGACCTGCTCCAGGTCGGCACCGTCGGCGTCATCCGCCAGATGGCCAAGGTTCCGAGCGGAATCAACATCATCATCGAGGGGCTCGCCCGCGCGCGCAGCACGCTGGTCACGCGCACCGGCACGTCCATGCGGGCTCAGATCGTCGAGCTACCCGAGTCGTCCGAGCGAACGATCGATGTCGATGCCCACATCCGGCGCATCCAGGAACTGATCGAGAAGGCGCTCTCGCTGGCCACCGGGCTGTCCGAGGATCTGCGCGGCGTCGTCATGAACATCGACGACCCGCTGCGACTGGCGTACGTGCTGGCCAGTCTCATCGAGATGAAGCCCGCCGATCGGCAGGAGATGCTCGAAGCCGAGGACCTGCTGAAGAAGTTCGAGGTGGTCTCGGCGGCGCTGACGCGCGAGGTCTCGCTGCTCGAGGTCAAGGGCAAGATCGAATCCGCGGCGCAGCAGGAGATGACCGATGCGCAGCGCCAGTACTACCTGCGCCAGCAGCTCAAGGCCATCCAGCAGGAGCTTGGCGAGGGTGAAGGCAACGAGCTGGCGGAGCTCCGCAAGCGCATCGAGGACGCGAAACTGCCCGAGAGCGTGAACACGGTCGCGATGCGTGAGGTCGATCGTCTGGCGCGCATGACCGCAGTCTCGCCGGAGTATCAGATGCTCCGGACCTACATCGACTGGCTGCTGGACGTCCCCTGGTCGGTCACGAGCGAGGATCGCATCGATCCCATCGAGGCCCGCCGTGTGCTCGACGAGGACCACTACGACCTGGACAAGGTCAAGGAGCGGATCGTCGAGTACCTATCGGTTCGAAAGCTGAAGGGCGACATGAAGGGCCCGATCCTGTGTTTCGTCGGCCCTCCCGGCGTGGGCAAGACCTCGCTCGGCCAGTCGATCGCGCGAGCTATGTCTCGGAAGTTCGTGCGCCTGTCACTGGGCGGCGTCCGTGACGAAGCGGAGATTCGCGGTCATCGACGGACCTACATCGGCTCGATCCCCGGGCGTATCGTCCAGGCGCTCAAGCAGGCGGGTTCGATGAACCCGGTGTTCATGCTCGACGAGATCGACAAGGTGACGGTCGGCGGCTTCTCGGGTGACCCTGCCGCCGCGCTGCTCGAAGTGCTGGACCCTGCGCAGAATCACTCCTTCCGCGACCACTACCTCGAGATCCCCGTCGACCTCTCGCGCACGCTGTTCATCGCAACCGCGAACCAGCTCGGGACGATTCACCCTGCGCTGCTCGACCGGATGGAAATGATCCAGCTCGCCGGGTATAGCGAGGAAGAGAAAGTTCACATCGCGCGAAAGTATCTGCTGCCGAGGCAGATGAACGAGCATGGTCTGCCGGACAGCAGCATGACCGTACCGGACGAGACGCTGCGCCTCGTCATCAGCGAGTACACACGCGAGGCCGGCGTGCGTAACCTGGAGCGGCAATTGGGGACGCTCGCGCGCAAGGTGGCGGCCCGCATCGCCACTCGGCCTCTCGACAGTGAACCTCTGTCTCCGACGATCATCACACCGGAGGAACTGGAGTCCTACCTCGGGCCGGCTCGATTCAAGAAGGAGATGGCCTTCCGCACCTCGCGGCCGGGCGTGGCGACGGGGCTGGCATGGACCGAGACCGGCGGCGACGTGCTTTTTGTCGAAGCCACCTTGCTTCCCGGAGGGAACCAGAACATTATCTTGACGGGACAGCTCGGGAACGTGATGCAGGAGTCAGCGCGCGCCGCGCTCAGTCACATCCGGGCCAACGCCAGGGAACTAGGGATTTCTCCGGAGTTCCTCGCGCAGCAGGACTTGCACGTTCACGTACCGGCCGGGGCGATCCCCAAGGACGGTCCGTCGGCCGGCGTCACGATGGCAACGGCCATCCTGTCGGCAGCGCGAAAAGTACCGGTCAGACGGGACATCGCCATGACGGGCGAGATCACCTTGAGCGGGCTGGTGCTGCCCGTTGGCGGCATCCGGGAAAAGTCACTGGCGGCGCGGCGGTCGGGTATCAAGACGGTGATCCTGCCGGCGCTCAATGCGCCCGATCTGACGGAGCTTGCTGAGGAAATCCGGAAGGACATGACGTTTGTGCCGGTCGAAACACTGGAACAGGTCGTCGCAATTGCACTGTCGAACGGTCAGGTGCCGCAGTTGAGCGGATCGGATGTCCCCCCGCAATCGGTGACGCAGTAGATGGGTCGCAGAGACTCAGGTAGGCGGGTCTCAAAGACCCAAGTAGAAGCGAGCCCTCAGGCTCGCGAGCGAGGTAGACCACTCTTTGGCACAAGCGATCGTCTTCTACATTTCAGGTCACGGGTTCGGTCACGCCTCTCGTTCCATCGAGGTCATCAACGCGATTCTCGCCCAGCGTCCCGAGACCAGGGTGGGCGTCCGCACGTCAGCACCCCGGTGGCTGTTCGACCTGACCGTCAAAGGAAAAGTCACCTACAGCACGCTCGAGTGCGATACCGGCGTCGTGCAGTCCGATGCGCTGACACTGGACGAAGCCGACAGTATCAGGCGTGCCGCGGCCTTTCACAGCGACCTGGTCACGCGAGCCGCCAGTGAGACGCGGGCACTGCGCGAGCTCGGTGCCGGACTGATCGTCGGCGACATCCCTCCGCTGGCATTTGCGGTGGGAGCGTCGGCCGGCATCCCCTCGATCGGGCTGGGCAACTTCACCTGGGACTGGATCTACAGCGAGTACCCGCGGGTCCGCCTGGCGCCGTCGCTCCTGCCGACGATCCGCGGCGCGTACGCAAAGGCGTCGATGGCGCTTCGGCTGCCGATGTCGGCCGGCTTCGAGAGCTTTTCCAACGTTCGCGACATCCCGTTCGTCGCAAGGCATGCGCATCGCACCCGCGAAGAGGTGTGCAAGCTGCTCAAGATCCCGGCTGACAAACCGATCGTGCTCTCGTCGTTCGGTGGATTCGGCTTGTCAGGCATCGACGCCGACGTGGTGGCGAAGTTCAAGAAGTACACCGTCCTCATGACCGCGATGGCGCCGCTGGCGCGAGTCAAGAAGGACACGCCCGCGGCGGAACGCAAAGGCTCCCTCGTGACGATCAACGAGGAGGCGATGTACAACATCGGCGTCCGCTATGAGGACCTGGTGGGCGCGGCGGAAGCCGTGGTCACCAAACCCGGATACGGCATCATCTCCGAGTGCATCGCCAACGATGCCGCGGTGCTCTACACACCGCGAGGACACTTCCCTGAATACGACGTGCTGATCGAGGAGATGCCGAAGCACCTGCGCTCGGCTCTCATCGGCCATGACGATCTGATGGCCGGGAAATGGGAAGGGGCACTGGACAAGCTGCTCGCCCAGGCAAAGCCGAAGAAGAAGCCCGAGACCAACGGTGCGGAAGTCGCCGCGGATATCCTGCTGAAGGCGCTCGACAAGCCACCCAAGAAGCCGCGAGGGCGGCCCAAGGCGAAGGTCTAGGCCTGAACTCTGATCGCTCAGAGGATGGCGTTGGCCTGGTGACGATCGTCGCTGCAAGCCCTTCCGCGCTCATCGACGATCGTGATCAGGGACCGCGTCCATGTCTCGTAGGTGCCAACCAGGCACCCGCACGGCAGCACCGTGCCCGACACGAGACTTCTCAAACCTGGCGTCCATCCGAGGATCGTCCTGGCCTTGGCGCGAACTCCCTGCGGTGTTAAAGACGTTAAGAATGTAATGGGTGTTAACAACACCCGAATATAAGTGCAATCGTCAGGCCAGCGATCACTCCCGTAAGTGTTCCTCACCAGCGCAGTCCGACGCCCGCGCCCACCGCGTCGTGTCCTCCCTCCGCCGGTCGAACGATGTGCCGCCGACCTGCTGATGTCTCGTGTGTAGTCGACCAAGGTGTACCCGAGCGTCGCTGAAGCGATCAGCCCGCGGCACTCATCCAGCGCCGCATGGAGTGGCTGGAAGATGCGATAGCGCGCTCGAGCGTGTCCGGAGATCGTCGCCGTTGGCGAACTCCACGGTCGGCGCGATCCTCAGGCTGTCGGCATCGCGTTCGGGTGTCGTCGCGAAACGATCGCGCTGAATCTCGGCGACGGCGACGACGCTCGCGAAGGGTGTCAGACGAAATCGCGCGCCGGCCGCCAGGAGGTCAGTGGACGTCGTCGTCCCAGGAAGTTCTTCCCGAGGTCGTCAGACGGGGCGGATCAGTCCTTGTGGAAGGTGACCAGGGACCAGATGCGGGGGAAGCTGACCTTTCGAATGGAAACGGGCTTGAGGTCGGCCTGCGCGAGGAATCCTGGCAGGTCGAGATCGGCCTTGAAGCCGATGTGCACGGTGAACGGGGAGATTGCCCGCTCCAGCTTGGCCGCGAGCTGATTCTCGCTCTTGAAGTGATTCAGGACGATGAACTTGCCACCCGGCTTGCAGACTCGACGCATCTCTCGCACGACCCGCACAGGGTCGGACACGACGCTGATCACGTACGGTGCGTAGACGATGTCGAAGGAGTTGTCCGGAAACGAGAGGTTGCCCGCGTCCATCTCCATCAAGCGCAAATTACGAACGCCCTTGCGTTCGACGCGCTCGCGCGCCTTGGCCAGCATCTTCGCGGAGAAATCAATGCCGGTCACATGACAATGGCGGGGATAGAGCGAGGCGTTGATCCCGGTGCCGACTCCCACCTCGAGAATTCGATCGCCTGGCTTGATGCCCATGCCTTCCAGCGCGATGAGGCGTCCGGGATGGAGCGTCGGCCCGAAGGTCAGGTCGTAGACTCTGGCAATCTTCTCGTAAACTCCCTCGACGAAGTCGTTCTCGACGACCGTCACCGACAAAGCACGCGACGCGGCGTCGGACCGGAAATCATCTTCTCGTTCGAACAGGGCCATTCGTGGCTCCTCACATGTCTACCGGAACGCCTGACAGCGTTCCTGAGTGGGGCCCGGTTACCGGGCCTCAATCCTGATTCGATACGGGTCACAGCTGTCTCAACCGTAACCCGCAACCTGTTCGACTGGCGCAACTTCCGGCACACACGCGACAGGACACGCGAGGACTGCCGTTCGGCACTATACAGGGCCTTCCTGATCCCGACAAGCACTGTTTACACAAGGTGAACAGGGACCGAAGGCGCGCGCGTCGGTTTGCACTCATGTCAAGGCATCGAGCAACGCCAGCCCGAGATCGAAACGGCTCGGCGGTGGAATCACATTCACTCCATGCACACGCCCCCGAAGCGTGCGCACCACCTCGACTGCGATGGCGATGCCTTCCTGCGCAGCCGCATCCGGTGTCGAAGCTCGTCGCATGCGTTCGATCACATGACTGGGCACATGAGTACCGGGGACCTCGTTCGCAAGGTACTCCGCATCGAGCACGCTTTCGAACGGACGCACGCCCAGCACGATCGGCAGGCGCGGCGTTTTCAGCCGCGGCTCGATCCGATCGAAGGCCGCTGCGTCGAACACCGGCCTCGTCACGACGTAATCGGCGCCGGCATCGACCTTCCAATCGAAGCGGCGGATTTCTTCATCCAGATCTTCCGCACCGGGATTGACCGTGACGCCGATGTGAAATCGCGTGGCACTGCCGATCGTCTGACCGCCAACATCGAGTCCCTGATTGAGCCGCGCGACAGCGTTCACCAGACCAATCGAGTCGACGTCCACGAGCGCGGTGGCGTCGGGGTAGTCACCGACGGGATGCACCTCGCCGGTCACCGCCAGCAGATTGCGAATCCCCATGGCATAGGCACCGAGCAACTCCGACTGAATAGCGACGAGTCGCTTGTCGCGAGAGGAGAACTGCAGCACCACTTCAATCCCGGCGTGCTGGCGGACCAACACCGCCAGCGACAACGCACTCAGTCGTGGTCCACTCGCGCCATCGGGCACATGCACGGCGTCAATGCCGCGCGCACGCAACTGGAGCGATTCGTCAATCACCGACTTCGTCTCGTGCCCGCGCGGTGGCACCAACTCGATGAGCCGTACCCAGCGGCGATTGGCGAACGCACGACTGAGGACAGACTTCTCCGACGAGTCGAGCGGCGCCTCGGTTACACCCGATGCCGGCGAGCGTTCGTCATCCGCCACGCGAGCGCGCGACGCACGCCTGGCGGGTGCGAGCCCTCCCACTCGCGAGAGCGCGGACTTTATCTCGGCGATGTGCTCGGGCGTCGTGCCACAGCATCCGCCAACGAGGCGGACGCGGCGATCAGCGAAACGTCTCGCATACGACGCCATGTACTCGGGTGACGTCAGATAAATGGTCCGGCCTTCCACGTCACGCGGCCGCCCGGCGTTGGGCTGCGCCGACAGGCTTGCACCCGTTACTGCCGTCATGCGCTCGAGCGTCTCGAGCATGTGGGCGGGCCCGATGCTGCAATTGAGCCCGATGACGTCGGCACCTGCCTCCTGCAACGACGGCGCGAACTGTTCGGGCGCCGTGCCGTCCAGCGTGTTGCCGTCATCCTCGATGGTCATCTGCGCCACGATCGGCAACGCGCAGATGCTGCGCACGGCGCCGATGGCGGCGCGAATTTCATTCAAATCACGAAACGTTTCGAGGACGAACAGGTCGACGCCCCCGTCGAGCAGCGCCTGCGCCTGCTCGCGGAAGTATCCGTGTGCCTCATCTTTCGCCATGCGGCCCCATGGCTCGATGCGAATGCCAAGCGGCCCGATCGCGCCGGCCACATAGGCCGAACCGCCTGCGCCATCACGCGCCAGCCGTACCCCGGCCTGATTGACCTCGTGCAGCCGTTCGGCCAGACCAAAGGCGCGCAGCTTGATTCGATTGGCCCCGAACGTATTGGTCTCGATGACATCGGCGCCCGACTGCGCGTAGGCGTGATGAACCGCGAGGACGCGCGCCGGATCGCTCAGATTGAGGGAGTCGAACGACCGGTTGATGAACACACCCTGGACGTAGAGCATCGTCCCCATGGCGCCGTCACAGACAAGGACGCGCTCATCAAGCGCTTCGAGGAAAGGCTGGATCACGTTCTCGCTGGATTAGCCCCGGACGGAAGATGGCAGGCTCGCGAGTGGAGGCTGGCTCTTCGCGGGTGGCGCGACCAGCAGGTCGGCCTTGTCCCACACGAAATCGTCCTTGCTGTACACGGCCAGCTCGTAATCCTTGCCCATGAAGATCGCTGAAACGGGGCAGGCCTCTTCGCACATGCCGCAGAAGATGCAGCGGGTCTTATGGATCTGATACACGCTGGCGTAGCGCGGCCCCGCCATCACCGTTCCGTCGTTCTCCGCCGCTTCGAGGTAGATCGCATCTGCCGGACACGCGACAGAACACAAACCGCACGCCACGCACTTTTCAAGGCCGTTCTCGTCCCGCATCAGGACCTGCTTGCCGCGGTACTTCGGAAATACGGGGACCTTCTGGTACGGATAATTGACCGTGACCGGCTTCTTGAACATGTGCCGGAAAGTGAGGACGAAGCCCTTGATGAGCGGACCGATCATCCTCGAATCATATCAGGCTCCAGGCTTTTGGCTTTCGACTCTGGGCCAGCCGAAAGGCCAGAGCCCGGAGCCGAGAGGCTTACAATGACCCCCGGTGGAACTCCGAAGCCTGACAACCGAGCAGTTCCTGCTGACTCTGCTCGTCCGCCTGGCAGCCATCGCGGTGCTCGCCACGATGCTGGCGCGATTCCACAGATTTCGTCGAATTCTGATCTTCGAGCGCCGCGGCTGGGTGGATCGGCTGGTGTTCACGCTCTCGCTTGGCGTGCCGCTCATGGCGGGCGTCACGAGCCGCGTGATCCTGAAGTATGACGCGGCCGATCTGACCCTCGAGGGCGCGTTCCTGGCAGGACTTCTCGCCGGCCCGTACACCGGAGCGCTCGTTGGCCTCCTCGCCGCGACACCGGCACTCATCGCCAACGAGTTCATTGCCCTCCCCTTCGCCGTCGGCTGCGGCTTCGCCGGCGGAGGATTGCGAGAGGTGTGCCCCAAGGAAGCGATCTGGCAGTTCACGCCGTTCGTCTTCATCGACCTGCGCAAGCACCTCTGGAAGATGCTGCGCAACTTCGAGCCCAACTGGCAGCTCGTGCTGCTGCTTGCAACCGTGGCGCTCGAGCTCATTCGCCAGGCCCTCGGCGCGCGCTTTGGCGTCGAAAGACTCTTCTATCTCGGATCACCCTCACCGTGGATGACGCTGGTCGTCGTACTTGTGACGGTTGTCGCAGTGGCCACGCCGATCAAGATCTGGAACTCGGCGCGCGTCGAACATCGACTGCAGGAACAGGCACAGCTGCTGCTGGCGGCGAGGATCGAGACACTCAAGAGTCAGATCAATCCGCACTTCCTGTTCAATACGCTCACCTCGATTTCCTCGCTCATTCGCTCGCAGCCGGATACCGCGCGGACGCTGATTCTCAAGCTGTCGGCGCTGCTGCGCCGGCTGCTGCGCAGTCATCAGCACTTCGTGACGCTGCGTGAGGAGCTCGAGTCAATCGACGAGTATCTCGATATCGAAGTCATTCGATTCGGGCCGAAGCTCCACGTCCGGAAAGAGATCAGCCCGGATACTCTCGACGTCGTCGTACCGAGCATGATTTTGCAGCCGCTGGTCGAGAACTCCATCAAACACGGCTTCGCCAGGAAAGTCGGCCCCGGGGTCATCACGATCCGGAGTCACCGCGAGAACGGCCGCGCGATCATCGAGGTTGAAGATGACGGGATGGGGTTCATGCTGGAGCGGTTGGATCAACCAATGTCGAGTGGCATCGGCCTGGCGAATGTGCGAGAGCGGCTCACGGTCATCTACGGCGACCAGTACCAGCTCAAGTTGACGAGCGAGCCCGGCCGGGGAACGAGCGCGCGCATCGAGGTTCCCGAACTGACTGCGGTGCAGCAGATCACGGCATGATGCCGGGGTCAGCCCCTCGAGCCGCCGCGTATCAAGGGGTCTGACCCTTTCCCAGGAGTGCAATGAGAGTTCTGGTCGTTGATGACGAGCAGTTGGCGCGAGAGGAACTGTGCTATCAGCTCGACCAGCTCGGCGATATCGAGATCGTGGGCCAGGCGGCCGACGGCATCGAAGCTCTCGCGGCGGTGGAGAAACACGAGCCCGACCTGGTGTTCCTGGACATCCAGATGCCCGGCCTGGGCGGATTCGAGGTCGCCCGGCGCCTGCTCGAAAAGGGGGACGAGCCCCCGGCCCTGGTCTTCGTGACGGCCTTCGACCAGCACGCTATTGAAGCGTTCGAGGTCAACGCCGTGGACTATCTCCTCAAGCCGGTCGAGTCCGGCCGGCTGGAGCAGGCCCTCCAGCGGGCCCGCCGCCGGGTCGAGGCGGAGCGTCAGGCCCCCAGCGGCCCGATCCCGGTGAACGACCAACTCGAAAAGATCGTCAAATTGATGGCTGGCCGGCAGATCCGGCGAGATCAGGTGGCAATTCGGGTCGGGGAACGGTTCATGCTCGTCCAGGCCGAGGAAATCATCTATGCCTCCCTGGCGGACGACTCGATTAACATAGTTACAGGGCAGGTGGCCGGAACGTCGAACTACCGGAGCCTGGATGACCTGCAGGCGCGGCTGGATCCGGATATTTTCTGGCGCGTCCACCGGTCGCATCTGGTGAACATCAATAAAATCAAGGAGATCGTCCCTTGGTTCAGCAGGAACTATATCCTTCGGATGAAAGACACGAAGGGAACGGAAATACCGGTCAGCCGGACACAGACGAAGCGGCTCCGCGAATACTTGAAGCTGTAGTCGAGCCGATCGAGCCGGGTGGCGTCCCGGCCTTGATCGAAGCCGTCGTCGTGCCCATCGAACCGGGTGTCGACCCGCACGGTACTGCCCTGCACCTCGAGGTCGAAGACGCGCCCGCGGACGCACTGTCGCAGCGATTGAGCGTCTGGAAGGACGAACTGGTCGCCTGGTTCAAAACGCTCTTCTCAGCCGCCGTCTACGCCACCCTCATCGTGACCTTCGGATTCCAGGTCGCGCGCGTCGAGGGCCAGAGCATGGCGCCCACGCTCGCCGATCAGGACCGCCTCATCGTCAACAAGTTCGCCTACCGGATGGGCGCGCCGCGACGCGGCGATATCGTGATGCTCTATTACCCGCTCAACCCGGACAAGTCATTCGTCAAGCGCGTCATTGCTGAAGAAGGCGACGAGGTTCGGATCGTGGATGGGCGCGTGTACGTGAACGACGTGCCGCTGCCGGATGACTTCGTTCCGCCCGAGTACCGCAGCCACGACGACTTCGGCCCCAAGCGAGTCGATGACGGCTACTACTTCGTGATGGGCGATCACCGTAACAACAGCTCTGACAGCCGTCACTGGGGCATGGTGCCGAAGAAGTACATCATCGGCCGCGTCCAGCTTCGCTGGTGGCCCATTCCGAACGCGCGCGTCTTCTAACGCACACGCGCGCCCGTAATTCTGAATTCAGAATGTAGAATGCAGAACGAACGGAGCTCGGCGTTCTCCCTTCTGCATTCTGCACTCTGCATTCTGCATTCAGAATTCGTAGCGTGACCGATCGCTACTCGGAGGTCACGCGAGTACTCTATCGCGTTCTCTTCCTGAACCTCGCCGTTGCGCTGGCCAAGATTGCACTCGGCTATGCGACTGGTGCGGTCTCCATCGTTTCCGACGGCTTCCACTCACTCACTGATTCCGCCTCGAACGTCGTGGCCCTGATTGGCGTGTCGGTTGCGCGGCAGCCGCCGGACGCGAAGCATCCTTACGGCCATCGGAAATACGAGACGATGGCCTCGCTCGGCATCCTGGTGTTCCTCGTCGTCGTGCTGGTCGAGGTGCTGACGACGGCGGCCGATCGTTTCGTGAACGGCGGCTCCCCTCGTGTCTTTCCCGAGGGTATTGCACTGATGACGATCACGCTCATTGTGAATGTGTGGGTGGTTGCCTACGAACTGCGGGAAGGGCGACGGCTGAAGAGCGAAGTCCTGCGCGCCGACGCCAAGCACACCCGAAGCGACGTGTTGACGACTGGAGCAGTGCTGGGAGCCCTGATGGGCGTCTGGTGGGGCTATCCCCTGCTCGACCCCATGGCCGCGCTGCTGGTCGCGGGCTTCATCGGTCATGCCTGCTGGGGCATTGCACAGGAGGCGTCACGCATCCTGGGCGACGAGATCGTGCTCCCGGAAAATCAGGTGCGCGCGGTGGTTCAGTCAGTGCCGGAGGTTCTCGGCTGCGAGAAGATCCGCACCCGAGGCTCGGCCGACTATGCGTTCCTCGATCTGCATCTGTGGCTGAACGGGAGCACTCCACTCGAGGAAGCGCACAGCATCTCTCACATCGTGAAAGATCGATTGATGTCGCAGTTTCCGCAGCTCGCAGATGTGGTCATCCACATCGAGCCGCCGCCTCGATCGACTCCCAACTCCCAATTGGAAACGTGATCCAACTCCCAAGGCCTTGGGAGTTGGAGGTTGGGAATCGGAAGTTGGGTCTTGGGAGTTCAACCGTATTCTTACTTCGGCCGATAGGTCTCGCGCGCCATCTGACCGTAGGGCACCGTGCCGACCGTCACACGGACCTCGGCCTGCTTATGGCGTTCCACGGTGGTCTTCCCGCTGCCGCCGTTCTCTTCGCCCCACACCAGCGTCAGCACATCGCCGACCTTGATGTCGGGGTCCACGATACCGAGCGAGAGCATCGACTGCTCGTTGTAGCTGATACCGCTGAACATCGAGAGACCGACAACCTTGCCGCCCTTCATGACCCTGTCGTACGAGGACGAGGCGTAGTTGGACAACGGCAAGTCGATGTACTTGTAACGCTCGGCCCCGGGCGTGAACTGCGACGCAACAATCTTCGTCACGTCATCCCCGTTCCACACGAACGTGACCTTCTTGCGATGAGGCTCCTTGGACTTCTTCTCGAGCGTCTCGCGGCCGATGAAGTCGTGATCGAACTTGACGAAGGACCCGTAGCCCATCTCGTAGGGCGTCACGTAGTAGTCCTCGATGTTGTTCGAGACGTAGCTGCCGCCCAGTGAGCCGGTGGCTTCGTAGCCCGCTGCCGGCAACCACTCGCGGTACTTCTTCATCTTCTCGCCAGTGTAGACCGCGGGAAGTGGAGAGGGGATCCAGCCCGACTCCAGCGTGTTGGTGGCATAGGCACGCGCGCCTACCTGGACCAGACCGAAGTCTTTGCCCGCCTCGACGATCGCGGCGCGGATTTCCTCCATCTGCTCGTAGGGTCCCCAGACCTCGAGACCGGGAGCACCGGCCATACCGTGCCGCAACGCCCGCACCTTCCGGCCCTTGATGTTGATGGCGTCCAGGTGGAAGAACTTCACGTCGGGGATGGGACCTCCGTTGAGGCGCTCGAGAATCCTGGCGGCGTTGGGACCCTGCACCTGGAAGCGGTAGTGCCGACGGGTCACCGCCTTGCCCCCGGTGATTGACGGCGATCGATCGTCGCGCACGACTTCAACTTTCCAGTTGCCAGTCTGCGCGTGGAACTGCACCCAGTTGACCGTCGGCGCGCGTCCGACCAGATTGAACTCGTTCTCGGCGTGATGAAACATGATGACGTCGCCGATGACGTACCCGTCGTAATTGCATGGTGCGAACTGCTTGGCCCGGTCAGGCGGGAAATTCGCAAAACTGTTGGTCGCCAGATACGAGAGCATCTTCTGCGCATCGGGCCCGGTGACGAGGAGTTCCGCCATGTGGTGCGACTGGTCGAAGAGGACCGCCGATTCGCGCCAGGCCCGCTGCTCGTCACGCCAGTTCGTGTACTCGGAAGGCACTACGGGGTACACGTAGGCCCCAATCTTTGAGTTTCGCAGCAGATCAACCGGGCTCTTGGTTTGTAGTACCTGCTCCAAGCTTTGCTGACTCATATTTCCTGTTTGCTCCTGTATCTAATCTTTGGTCCGCTGCGCCCATCGTCCGGCTACAGCCGGAACTGCGAGAGGGGTCCAGCCGGCCCAAAGCCGGACACTGCGACCGTCTGTTATCCCGCATCGCAGCACGTAGTGTCCGGCTCCAGCCGGACCTGGCCTGGCAAGCCTTTTATTATGTCCGGCCCGCTGGCTGGACGCCAAGAGACGGCAAGAGATCAGTGCGCGCCGGCAGTTGCCCTGGCTGGCTCCCCCATGGTTCGTGGCACATGGCGGCCGACCGCCGCGAGCGACAGGAACACGATCCCCATCAGAATGGCCATCGACGTGAAATATCCGGGCGGCCCACCCGAATCGAGGGCGTAGGCACCAACGTATCCCGCCAACACGTTGCCGATGCGACCGACGGCAACGGCAAAGCCGACTCCGGTACCGCGAATGTCCGTCGGGTAGACGTGCGCCGCGAGCGCATACATCGTGGTCTGCACCGCGTTGAGGAGGCCTCCGGTGAGGAGCAACATCACCATGAGGAACAGGGTGTCGTTGGGATCGAGACGCGTCCCGGTCAGGATGAGCGCGCACACGATCGCCAGGGCTGACATGCCCAGCATGGTGATCCGCGATCCAAGGCGCTGAATGACCAGGGCTCCCAGGATGGCGCCGGCAACGCCACCGTAGTTCGACATCGCCAGTGCGCGGCTTGCTGCCGGCTGCGTAAAGCCGACCTCCTTGGCCGTCAACATCGCCGGCAACAGCAGGATGACGACGTAGTTGACCATCAGGCAGAAGAAGAACGAGGCGCACAGCGCGAGCGTGTCGCGCATGAACGTCGGGCCGAAGAGGCTGCCGATTGACGCCGACTTTGCCGGTGTCCCCGACGCAGCGGCCGCTTCCGTGTATTCGACGTCGTTGGGAATGTCGTGGCCGATTCGGCGCATGGTTGCCGTGAGCTCGGGCCAGCGCTCGCGGCGCTTCGCGAGAAAGCGCGGCGACTCCGGCAGGACCTTCCACAGCACGAGGGCGAGCACGATGGGAATGACGCCGCCGAGGATGAACAGCATTCGCCATCCGTACGCGGGAATCACTTGTGCGGCGAGTTCACCCGCAATGGCACCGCCAAGTGGAATACACACGATTGTGAGCGTCACCGCGAACGGCCGCTGACGACGGGGCACATACTCGGATGCCAGCGTCGCTGCGTTGGGCATCGCGCCGCCAAGGCCAACGCCGGCCAGGAAGCGCAAGGCGGCGAGCATCTCAATCGAGTTCACGAACGCGATCGCGAGGGTGAGTACCGCGAAGGCCATCACGCTGCCCAGCAGTGCCGTGCGCCGGCCGAGGCGATCGCCGAGAATGCCGCCAATCAGGCCGCCGATCATCATGCCGAACGGGCCGATGGTCAGTGCGTTGATGAAGTCGGCGCGCGGTCGGCCCCATTCCTGGATCAACGTGGGGACTGCGTTGGGCAGCAGCTGGTTGTCCACGCCGTCGAGAATAATCGTCAGCGCAGTGCCGAAAATAAGCAGCTTTTGATAGCCGGTCCAGCGGCCCTCATCGATGGCTTGGCCGACGTCAACCGTTCTCATCCAGGTCCTCTCCTCCCTCGCGGATGCGCCCTCACCTCAGGCAGGGATCTGGGCGCGTGGCTGCGGGTGCGGAAGTATACCAGCGACCGCATATCATTCTGGCTGACGTGACCAGTGCGGCGCAGCTCCTTCTCTCCATCTTTGTCTCCGATCTCCTACCCGTCTTCGCAATTGCCGGCATCGGATTCGTGCTGGCGCGATTCGCGGGCGTACAGGTGCAAACGGTTTCACGACTGACCTTTCACGCGCTCGCACCAGCGCTCGTATTCAACATCCTGGCGACGTCAACCGCCGACAGCGGGCAGGTCGGGCGGATGACGCTCTTCTACGCCCTCGTGGCGATGTCGGCCGCAACCATGGCCCGGCTCGTGGCGATTCCGCTCCGCCTCGATCGCCGCGCGCTCACGGCGTTTCTGCTCGTGGTCGTCTGCTCGAACTCCGGTAACTACGGCCTGCCCGTCACGCTGCTCGCATTCGGGCGCGACGCCCTGACCTACGCCAGCCTGTACTTCGTGGCCAGCTCGATGTTCACCTACACCGGCGGCGTGTTTCTGGCCGCCAGCGGCAAACGAAGCGTGCGCGATGCGCTCGTCGGGGTCGCGAGCATCCCGGCCGTGTATGGTGCGGCCGCCGCGCTGGTGACGCTGAGCCTGGGAATCCGGCTGCCGGGTGCGCTCATGGCGCCGATCACGCTGCTCAGCGACGCGGCCGTGCCGATGATGATCCTCGTGCTCGGTATGCAGCTCGAGCGCGCATCCTGGCCGCAACGACCAGGTGTCGTCGCCGCCGCCGTGCTCGTGTCTCTGGTGCTCACGCCCCTCATGGCGGTCGGCATCGCTCACCTGGTGGGACTGCAGGGCGATGCCTTGCGCGCGGGAGTCTTGCAGACATCGATGCCAACGGCGGTCATTACCACGATCCTCGCCGTCGAGTTCGATGTGCTCCCGGACTTCGTCACGAGCGTCGTGTTCGTCTCGACGCTGCTCAGCCCACTGACTGTCACATTGATGATTGCCTACCTGCAGACGGTGTAGAACCGGGATCAGCGTGCAACCAATCGATTCGCAAGAAAAGCACTGGCGCCACATCCGGCGACAACGGCGGCCATGGGCACTGGCGTGCCGTTGGCAAACACGCCGACGAGGCTGCCGGCAATTGCACCCAGCACGAACTGCAGCGTCCCGAGCAGAGCCGATGCGCTCCCGGCCACGCTCCCGTGCGGTGACATCGCAAGGGCCGTGGTGTTGGGCAGCACGAAGCCGTGGCACGCGATGTAACAGAACAGCGGCACCAGAATTCCGACGAACCCGCCAAATCCGCTGTACGCGTCCAGGACCAGCACCGCGCCCGCCGTCATCGCAACCAGCAGGACGGTCTGCACAATTCGGTGTGTCTCTACTCGACCGACGAGCCAGCGATTGATCTGCGACGCGATCATGATGCCGATCGCATTGACGCCGAAGAAGAAGCCGAACTGCTCCGGGGCCACGTGAAACAACTCGATGAAGACAACCGGCGATCCCGAAATGTAGGCGAGCAGTCCCGCGAAGATCAGGGCGCCCGCGAGCGCGTGCCCCATGAAGCGGCGGTCGCGGACCAGCCGCCAGTACACACCGAGCACCTCCCCAATTGGATGGCGGAGCCGCCGTGTCGAGGGCAGGCTCTCTGGCAGCAACGTAGCCACCACCGTCAACCACACGGCCGCGTACGCCGTCAGGAGCCAGAACACAGCGCGCCATCCGAAATGAACGAGCAGCTGCCCGCCAATCAGCGGCGCAAGGATCGGCGCGAGACCCATCACGAGCATCAGCATCGACAACATGCGCACCGAGCCCGCCTGATCGAAGTGATCGCGCACGATGGCCCGAGGGATCACGATCGGGGCGCAGCCGCCAAGCGCCTGCAGGAATCGGAAGCCGATGAGCGCGTCGACACTCTGTGCCAATGCGCATCCGATCGACGAACCCATGAACAGCGCGAGTCCCAGATACAGGATCGGCTTGCGACCGAGTCGATCGGAGAGCGGCCCGTAGAACGCCTGACCGATGGCGATGCCTATGAAGTAGGCCGCCAGGCTCGATTGCACCAGGCTCGCGTCAACCCGGAACTCGCGGGCAATCGTTGGCAGCGCCGGCAGGTACATGTCGATCGCCAGCGGCCCAATCGCCGTCAACGCACCGAGGATCAGTGCGAGACGGTGGTAATGAACGTGTGTGTGTGGCTCGCTCGTCCCTTGAAGGTGCATCCGATCACGCTCGCGTGTTCCTGCGTCGATAGTGACCCGATCGTCCGCCCTTCTTCTCGATGAGACAGATCTGGCCGATGACCATCTCTTTGTCGACTGCCTTGGCCATGTCGTAGATGGTGAGTGCGGCGACGGCAACGGCGGTCAGCGCCTCCATCTCGACACCGGTCTGACTGGCGGTGCGTACACGCGCGTCGATGCGATACCCGCGACGGGTCGCTGTCAATTCCACGCTGACGTGTGTGAGCGGCAGCGGATGGCACAACGGAATCAGCTCCGACGTCTTCTTCGCGGCCATGATGCCGGCGAGCCGGGCTGCCTGCAGCGGATCACCTTTGGTCAGCGCCCCCTGCCGGATGAGGCGAAGGGCGTTCGCGCTCATGGTGATTTCCCCGCGTGCGAGCGCCTCACGACTGGTGACCGGCTTGTCGCCGACATCCACCATCCGTGCCTTCCCCTTCTCGTCGAGATGCGAAAGCACAGCCTTCGAAGCTGGACGATGGGCGCGCTTCGCCATCACTGATCTCCCTGGGCGAGGTAGAACGACAAGCTCTCGAGCGACACTGTCAGATCAACGCTCTTGAGCTTGACATCCTGTGGAACCTTCAGCGCTCCGGGCGAGAAGTTGAGGATCGCCTTGATACCGGCCGCGACCACCTGCTCGACCACTGGCTGCGCATGAGGCGCGGGCACGGCGATCACGGCGATGTCGAGACGCTCGCGGCGAACGATGCGTCTGAGCTCTTTGATGTCGTAGATGGGCACACCGCTGCGCGACTCGTGGCCGATCTTTTCGTTCGCCGCATCGAAGAGCGCCGCGATCTCGAACCCTTCCTGCCGGAACCCGGGATAATCGGCCAGCGCGAGCCCGAGATTACCGGCACCCATGATCGCCACGCGCAGATGACGATCGAGTCCCAGAATCTGTCGCAGATGGCGCCGCAGATCCCTGACGTAGTAGCCGACGCCGCGAACGCCGAACTCCCCGAAGTACGCGAGGTCCTTACGAATCTGCGCTGCGTTCAGTTGATAGCGCTCGGCCAGTGACTGGGAGGAGATCGATTGCACACCACTTGCGTCCAGTTCGTTCAAGCACCGCAGGTAAACGGATAAGCGATTGGTGGTGAGTTCCGAGACCTGTTCGGGTGTTTGCCTGCGCTTGTTCAACCGATTCACAAGGTTCAATGCTACCATCACGCGCCATGGCACATGGGACGACGAGCAGGCCACAAACGCGCGAAACTGGCGCATTTCAACCCTATATTCCGGCGTCGACGATCCTGCCGGAGTTCACCGTCAGGGCGGTGATCCTGGGCGCCCTCTTCGGGTTGCTGTTCGGCGCATCCACGGTCTATCTGGGACTGCGAGCCGGCCTCACCGTCGGCGCATCGATTCCGATCGCCGTGCTCGCAATTTCAGTCCTCAAACGACTTGGCGGGTCGTCGATCCTCGAGAACAACATCGTGCAGACGATTGGGTCGGCGGGCGAATCGCTGGCTGGCGGTGTCGTTTTCACCATTCCCGCCCTGATCTTTCTGCTCCCCACAGGCCCGAGCTATTTCAACTACGTTCAGATCACGATGCTGACGTTTGCCGGAGGCATCCTTGGCGTCCTGATGATGGTGCCGCTGCGCCGCGCGCTCATCGTCAAGGAACACAGTGTGCTCCCCTACCCCGAGGGAACCGCCTGCGCCGAAGTGCTCGTCGCCGGCGAGCGCGGTGGCCGCCTCGCCACGATGGTCTTCGGTGGTCTCGGCATCGGAGCGCTCTGGAAGTCGCTGTCGTGGATCTTCAATCTGTTCCGCACAGAGATCGGGTATTCCACCGCGCGCACCAGCCAGTTTCCGAACGCGACGTTGAACATAGACCTGTCGCCCGAGTACCTCGGCGTCGGTTACGTGATCGGCCCGAGGATCGCAGGGACCATGGTCGCCGGCGGTGTGCTGTCGTGGCTGGTGTTCCTGCCACTGTTGTCGATTCTCGGCAGCTTCATCACCGAGCCGTTCCCGCCCATTCATCCGAACTTCGCGAACAATCCGGCAACCGGCCGGCCGTTCCTGATTTCAGAGATGAATCCGGGGCAGCTCTGGAGCGCTTACATCCGTTACATCGGTGCGGGGGCGGTGCTCGCCTCGGGCCTCATCACACTGGCGCGAACGATTCCAACCATCGTGTCATCAGCGCGTGGCAGCCTGAAGGACCTCTCATCTGGTGTCGGTCAATCCACTCAATCGCGCACCGAACGCGACGTTCCGATGGCAGTCGTGCTCGGCGGCTCTCTGCTGCTCGCGATCTTCCTGACTGTCGCGCCGGGACTTCCGAGCCAGGGCAACATCATGGCGGCAGTCCTGATCCTGATCTTCGGCTTCTTCTTCGCGACCGTCTCGTCACGCATCACCGGCCTCATCGGTTCGTCGTCCAATCCGATTTCGGGCATGACGATCGCCACGCTCATCCTCACGTGCCTGCTCTTTGTCGGGCTGGGCTGGACCGGCGACATGTACGCGCCGATCGCGCTCTCCGTCGGCGCCATCGTCTGTATCGCCGCTGCAAACGCAGGCAACACGTCGCAGGATCTCAAGACCGGTTATCTCGTCGGCGCGACGCCCTTCTATCAACAGATGGGTCTCATCGTCGGCGTCATCGTGTCAGCGTCGGTCATCGCGATGACGACGATTTACATGCATCAGGTGTTTGGCATTGGTTCGGCGGACGTGCCGGCGCCGCAGGCAACACTGATGTCGACGATCATCACCGGCCTCCTGAACCAGAACCTGCCGTGGGGTCTCGTGCTCGTTGGCGTGTTCGTCTCGATCACGCTCGAGTTGTGCGGTATCCACTCGCTGTCGTTTGCGGTCGGCTCCTACCTGCCAATCGCGACAACCGCGCCAATTTTCGCGGGCGGCCTGGTGCGATGGTGGGTCGAGCGGAAGACCGGCGTCGCGCAGGAATCGGAAGTGAGTTCCGGCACGCTTTTCAGCTCAGGGCTGATTGCCGGTGGGTCCATTGCCGGCATCATCTTCGCCATCCTCGTCGGCACCGGCTCGATAGCGCCATTTCAGGCCGTTGGAAACCTCTTTCCGGCGCTGCATGAAGAAGGGGCCCTGGGCCAGATCGCCAGCGCCCTGCTGTTCGTCGCCTTGGCCGTTATCGTCTCCCGGATGGCGATGCGCAAAGTAGAATAAAAGGGTGATTCGGCGCATATTCCGAGTCCTCCTTCTGGCCATTGCCCTGGGCACCGTCGCGGATGCCCAGACCGCGATCCGTCGTCTGACCACCATTGACGCGATCCGGCAGTATCCGGGCTTCTACCATCTGCAGAACGTACTCGTGCGCGGGGAGTTTGCCACCGAAGGCAACCGGATGTTCGTGCGCGCCGATCAACACGAAATCCGAGTCGTCCTCGACGATGGGGTGAACGCGCCGCAGGGAGTGGTGGACACGCGCGGGTTGTTCCTCGACGTCGGTCGTCTCGAGGCCGGGGATCCGCGCGCCGGAAACTTTGCCGCGGGTCGCAACAGCGACACGTGGCCTCGTCCAGGAGAGGAACTGATTCTCCGCGTCAGCGCGACATTGGAGACACAGCCCACCTCGGGCGCGTCGGTACGCTCGCTTGCGGTCGAGCCCTGGAGGTACGACGGTCAGACGGTCACCGTCGTCGGTAACTTCCGCGGCCGGAACTTGTACGGCGATCTCCCCGGTGCGCCGGGCAAGAGCCGCTACGACTTCGTGCTTCGCGGCACTGAGGGCGCCGTGTGGGTAACCGACCTGCAACCACGCGGACAGGGATTCGATCTCGACATCAACCGGCGCGTCGACACCGATCGATGGCTCGAGGTGACGGGCACCGTGGTGCGTGAGAAGGGGCTGGTGAGCCTGAAGGCCACCAGGGTGACATTGTCCAAGCCGCCGCAGGTCGCAGCGGTCAGCGATGAACCAGTTGTTCCTCCAGTACCGCTCGACCCGGTTGACGTTGTCTTCAACTCGCCCGCGGAAGGGGAAACCGACGTCAGGGCAGGCGCACCGATTCGCATTCAGTTCTCACGGGGACTGAATGAAAAGACGCTGGCTGGACAGATTCGAGTGAGCTATGTCGGAGTGGACGGTACGCTCGACTTCAAGACGGCTTACGACGGCGCGAACCGCGCCCTGGTGATCTCGTTCGCAAAACCATTGGAGGCGTATCGAACGATCAAAGTCGAGCTGCTCGATGGGCTGAAAGCCTTCGACGGTGCTCCCGTCAAACCCTGGACACTCACCTTTTCGATAGGTGGATAGCTCTCACCCGGCAACTTTCACTCGTTGGCTCCTCAAGGAACGACCCGGAATCCCGTCACCTGCTTCGCCGTTCCCTGAGTGACCTCGATCGCATAGTCGCCCGGGGCAAACGGCGCCAGCGCCGCGTCCACGACAATCCAACGAAAACCGTGCGCAGCATCCTCGCGTTCCGTGACCTGCACGGGAACATTGAGTGGATTGCCGTTGCGATCGAGCATGCGCGCCTTGGCAGCGCCCGTCAGCGTTGTCGCATGCTCGAGACGCAGGCGTTCACTGCGAAGGAATCGCGGATCGGCTGTGCGACGGTGCTGAAGCCCGGTGGTTGGTCCCCTTCGCCACAGCACCGCCTCGCCGAGACTCGTCGACTGATTCAGCACGACACGCGCCGTGTCGCTGAGCACCTGCCCGGTGTCGGCCGCCGATGTCAGTTTCACTCGCACCGCGTACTCACCAGCGACGAGTCCTCCGGAGTCCGGCACCTCGAACGCGAAAGGACCATCCTCGGTTCGAACCTCGAGTGACTTCGACATGACCTCGGTGCCGTCCGACGCAAGCACCACGACATCAGCCTTGGCGCTCGCGGTCCAGGCCAGCTCACGCCGAGTCCGGTAGTCCAGCTCACCCACCACCCAGAACGCCCCAGGGGGTTCGTTGCCGGTGCTGTCGCGTGACCAGGACGATGTGCGGATCCGGAACTGTGACCGCGCATTGAAGGCCACCACGGGTGTCAGGGCCGCAGTCAGGGACCCGGGCGCTTCGGCTGCAGGAGCACCGGCAGCACCACTAATCAGTTCATCGGCGGTGCGGCCGCGATAGCCGCGTCTGGCACGAACGCGAGCGCCGGGCCGATTCACGCGGACGGTGATGTTGCGGAAACGTCCATCCAGCTTCGTGTTCGTCGAGTAGTAGCCAAAGAGGTAATACGACGAGAGATCATCGACGATGCGCTGCAGCATCCCGTCGATGTTGTTGGTGTTGACGATCGAGGTCCCGTCGGTGTTGTCGGCAAGAAAGCGAAGATTGTCCTGCTTCACGCGCAGGTTGGCCTGATCCTCACGAATGGTAGGCGGTTTGTCTGGACCGACAGGCGCGTCGAACGCCACGAGTCCCCGCGCGTAAACGGGGTAGAACGTCACGTTGCCGCGATTGGCATCGTCGGTGATCTCGCGCAGGCGCTGCGTGTGATCGAGAGACGCGAGTGCGACGCGATCGGCTTCGCACTCTACGCGGTCACTGCTGCCGCCCGTGCTCGTTCCGCTGTCGGCCGGCGTCGGCCGTGGCGTCCGCCGCAGGATGTCCTCCGGCCGTATCCGGTTGCGGCCGTCTGGGTCCGAGGTCAGCCCTGGATTGGGCTTGAACAGTTGCCAGCCCTCAGTGATGACGAGGAGTCCCTTCCGCTCTTCGCGCACGCCCGCCAGATGCACCATGAGATCCGAGAGGGCGTCGAGCGTGAGCTTCTCCCGCCTTCTCGCCTTCATCTCCGCCGCCAGGCCCCCCGTGGCACCGTAGCACCCTTCGTACAGGTCCTCCCTGGCGTCGGTGTCGGCCACTCGCCCTCGCCGTCCCCACATCCACTGCGCCTGCATGATGTTGGAAATAACCGTTGTCTTGCGACCCAGGGTGATGTCACTTGCTCCCATTTCCGGTGTCATCAGGGCCACCATGTCATCAGGTCCCAGCAGCCGGTCGAGGAACTTGATGAGCGGAAGCCGCATGTTGGCGGAGCCCTCGATCGTGGTGTGGTAGGTGTCGAGGAAGATCACGAAGATACGGGCGCGCCCTTCGGCCGCCATCTGTCGGCTCTGTTCGACCGTGTTCGGCTCCCGGCGGAACTCCTGAGGACCAGCGGGACTGACGCGGACGTGCTCGAAGGCTTCGATCTTCTGAGCGACTCCGTCCTCGAGGACTTCGACGTCTTCGGCAGTCAGATCATCGATGCTCTTTCCATCGGACGTCGCGTACATATCGACGCGTACGTAGTTGGCTCCCGTTCGGAACGTCGGCTGATCCTGAGCTCTCAGGACGACAGTGACGGCCGCCAGGAGGACGGAGAGAGAGACGACACAGAGTCGAGACACGGATACCTCGACGGCAGGTTGGCAGCAGAGAGTCTACCCCAAACTCCCGGCATCCAACTCGTCCACCAGCTTCTGGACTTCGGCCCTGACCCGGCTAATGAGGTCGTCCCGATCAGCCATCGTCAGGCCTGCGGTGGCGATCGGTGTTCCCACGTGGACGCTGACATTGACAGGACGGACAAACGCGCTCCCCTTTCGCATGGCGTTTCGTCCGCCCCGCACGGCAACCGGCACGATTGGCGCCTGAGCCTCGATCGCCATGATGAAGCCACCCTTCTTGAACGGCAGAAGCGCACCCGTGCGACTCCGGGTTCCTTCGGGGAAGATCAGAAACGAGTTGCCCGACTTGAGCGAGGCCGCCCCACGAGATATGGCGGCCAAAGCTTTCTCGCGATCGCTGCGTTCCACCGGCACGAACCCGCCGACATCGAACAGGGTCGCCATCAGCGGGACCTTACGCAGCTCCGCCTTGTAGAGGATGCGAAGCCGGCGATGCAGGGCTTTGAACAGCACGGGGGGATCCACGTTGCTTTCGTGGTTGGAACAGAAGACGACCGCAGTCCGTGGCACCTGTTCGAGTCCGATCACGCGGTAATGGATTCCGGTCAGTTTCAGCGCCAGCCAGACCCCCGCATGCCCCAGGGCAAACAGCCCTCCTTCCCAGCGGAAGACCGCGCCGATGACGAGACCGATCGGACCTGCAACGGCGACGTACGTGATGATCAGGAGGTAGGCAACAACCGAGCGAACGGCAATCAGCATCAGGTGGGCACGATTATGAGGGCCGACGACGATTCCCGGTTCAGGGTTCAGGGTTCAGGGTTCCGGTACAAAAAAACGCCCGGACTGGCAGTCCGGGCGTAAGAGGCGACGAACGAAGGAAAACTACGACGCTCGGGCGCGACGCGCGGCCGAAGCCGTCGCCACGACCAGCGGTGCTTTGACCTGCTTCACGACCTTGGCGCGAGCCGTGGCTCTGGCCACGTTGCGCGCCTTGACCACGAAGCACTTCTCGAGCGCTCGATCGACTCGCGATTCGATGTCGGGCGCCTTCTCGCGCATAACCTCGGAGACTTCCGAGATGATGAGTGCCTTGGCGCGATCGAGCATTCGCTTCTCGCGGAACGACAGGCTCTTCGACTTGCTGAGGAACGTCAGGCTCTTGAGGACGTCCGCCATGTCGTAGATCGAGCCGGTTCGCATCTTGTCGGAATTGTCCTTGAATCGTCCCTTCCAGTTCTGGTGGTTGTCGATCTTCCCGTCACTCAGCAAGGTGAACAGTCGCTCGACTTCTTCATCCGAAATGGCTTTGCGCAACCCCACGTTGTCGACATTGGCGACGGGCACGAGCACCGTCGTGTCGTTGGAGACGATACGCAGGTGAAAGAATCCGCAAGTGGTTCCGAGAATCGTTTTTTCCTCAACCCGTTCGACGATGCCGAGCCCATGATTCGGGTAGATGACCTTGTCACCAAGCTGGAATGTCACGTTTCCCCCGTTGCAGGAAGGTTGGTAGTAGCGGTTTGACGCCGGGAACAGCACCGACGAGTATAGCTCACTCGCCCCAAGAGGATCAACGGAAATTGCCCGAAAAACGGCTGTTTTCGGCACTTCGGGGCCGGCATTTGCCCGTTGGGCGGCAGACTTCCTCGACAGGCGCTGAGCACCTCATGGCTAAACTATTCGTGCTTCAGGACTTGGGTTTGAGATCGCGAACCGGGCTGGTCTGTCTCCCCGAGAGTACAATTCGCGCATGAACCACCGTAGGAGATTCAATCCGGTCGCTACGGCTGTGCTTGGACTGGTGACGCTGGCGGCGCCCGGGCTGTCGGCCCAGAGTCGAAACCTCGCACCCTACGTCCCCACGCCCGCGGACGTCGTCGAACGGATGTTACAGCTGGCGAAGGTCGGTCCTCGGGATGTGGTGTACGACCTCGGATGCGGGGACGGCCGGATCGTCATCGCGGCGGCGCAGAAGTTCGGAGCGCGTGGGGTTGGAATCGACATCGACGCGAATCTGATCAACCAGGCCGAAGCCAATGCCAAGGCCGCAGGGGTTGAACGCCGCGTGAAATTCCTGGTTCAGGACGCGATGACGGTCGATGTCTCCGACGCGAGCGTGGTCACGCTCTATCTTCTTTCGTCTTCGAACGTGAAGCTGCGGCCGATCCTCACGCGGCAGTTGCGTCGTGGTGCCCGGATTGTGTCGCACAGCTTCGCCATGGGCGACTGGGAGCCGGAAGTGGTCGACACGTTTCGCGATGCGACCGGCACATCGCGAACGCTCTATTTGTGGACGACCGATGGCAAACCAAGACCGTGATAACTCCCAAATCCCAAGTCCCAAGTCCCAACTTCCAAGAGTTGGGAATTGGAGTTTGGACGGTTGGGAGTTGACTAAGCTCTCGCCATCGCGAGTTCGACAATCTCTTCGACCAGTTGCGGGTAATTGCGCCCGGACTTCCGAGCTGCCATAGCGAATTCAGCTTTCGAGCTGAGCCACGGATTGGGGTTGACCTCGATGACATGCACCCGGCCATCGGGCTGGAGCCGCATGTCCACGCGGCCGTAGTCGCGAAGTTCGAGCGCCTGATACGCGGCCACGGCGGTCTGTTGCAGGGCCATGACGGTTTCCTCGGCAAGGTCGGTCGCCACGGCGGACTTGGTGTCGCGATATGCCTTCGTCCCCTTGCCCCACTTCACTTCCGCGGCGGCAATGCGCGGGGTGCCGTCGGGCAGCTTGGACAGGTCGAGCTCCACGACGGGCAGCGCCTCGGGGTTGTCATTCCCGATCACACCCACGTACATCTCGCGTCCTTCGATGTACTCCTCGATCAGCACCGGGGAGTCGAAGTTGGCGTGCAGCCAGTCCATGCGTTCCATGAGTTCGCGGATCGAGCTGACCACCGCACTGAATTCGATCCCGATCGATCCGTCCTCACGCGCCGGCTTGACGATGACGGGGAACTGCAGGTCGTGAGAGAAGTCGAGGCGTCCGCGGAACGACTTGGCAAAGACCGGCGTGTGAATGCCGTGAAACGAGAAGATCTTCTTGGCGATCGCCTTGTCCTGCGCGAGCATCAATCCGTGGGTCCCGGAGCCCGTGTAGCTCTTGCCAATGAGCTCGAGGAAGCTGGCGATCTTGAAGTCCGCGGTGTCGTCGTCGGCGAATGACTCGGTGAGATTGAAGACCAGATCGCATTCGAGACGCGCCAGCGCCAGCAGGCTCTTTGGCGTCCCGTCGAGTTCGTGCATCGTCGCGTCGTGACCGAGCTTGGTGAGCGCCTCGGCGACTTCCTCCTCGACCTCTTTCTTGTCGAGCGTGCGTACGACAGGCGACTTCTCGGCCGACGAGGCCTGCTCTTCGGCCTCGTCCACGAGCACTCTGTCGTAGAGGACGACGATCTTCAGTTTGCCCATGCCGTTGGACCGCTATGCGGCTCCTGGGTGAATTCTGTACTCCTTGTGCCCCGCATAGCGGTCCTCGCGCGCACAGCGCGCCAAGAGAACACGTCAACCAGCCAGGGGCTGGGTGCGATATCACGAGAGGCCCTTGGCTGGTTCACTCGAACTGCCCTCGCGTCAGGAAATTCATCGCCAGCGTGGTGGCGAGCGCCGTGACCTCGACGAGGTAGCGGGCTTCCTCCCCGACCTCCCCGCGCAGCTTCATCCGTTCACAGGTCCGGCAGATCGAATCGATCAAACCATTCACGATTGGCCGCCTGACCCCGGTCCAGTATGTGATCTTTTCGACCAGTTCCCGGCGGTGCCTACCCACAATATCGGCTGCAGGCCGTGATTCCTTTCGCCGGCGGGTCATGAAGATCTGACCGAGGTGGGCATCGAGAGCGATATCGATGCGAGCCGCGTTCTCCTGGGCCGCCTGCTCGTAGAACTGTTCCACGGTGACGCTGATGTCATCCGGGGTGATGTCCACTTCCCCTGTTTTGACGACCGGTTCGACCTCGGCGAGCGCTTTAGCCGTCCGTTCGACATAACGAAGCTTACGCATGGCGGGCCATCCCTTGTACTGCCGGCGCCACGGGCTTCTTGGCGTGAGCCAGACCGCAAAGGTCTCGGCAAAGTCTTCGTCCGGATGTTTCTGAGCGTACCAGCCCTCGATGTGACGGACGAACTGCTTGCTGAAAGGAACGGGGCGGTACTCCTCGCGGTAGGCTCTGAAGAAGGGTCCGAACAGGCTGCGCCACTCCGGCGTGGTGTAAAGACGGTAGGCGTAATTGAAAACGTGCCCCGCCTCGTGACGCATGTACATCATGATCTGGCGATCGGTTTCGAGCGCATCCGCTGCCTTCTCGATCGTCTGGAGCTTCGGATCGGCCAGGTAGAACGGGATCCCCAGGACCGGCTGCTGGTCCGGGCATCCCCACTCGTCTGTCAGGTAACAGACGGGCCGAAACTTCTTGAGTCCACGGCGATCGAGTTCCTTGTACAACTGCCGAACGTAGCCTTCGACCGGGGACCCTTCAACACGTAAGCCGAGCTCGCTGACCTTCTTGCCAAGGACCCCGCGGATCTCCGGGTCCAGGGCTTCGAATCGCGTCACTCGAGAATTATCCCCGCTTTTCGTGCATCAACGCGAGCGTGTTCCCCTCTCCATCGCGAAAGAACGCCATCCACAGCTCGTGATCCGGCATCTTCGCGATGAGGTGCGGCTCGTCGCGAAACTCAACGCCGCGCCCCTTGAGATCGGCGTACGCGCGATCGATGTCGTCCACCTTGAAATAGAGGATCGAGCCCGGGTGATCGAACTCCTTGTCCGGCGGCACCTCAATCATCAGTCGCACGCCTCCGCAGTCGAAGAAGGCGAGACCGGGAGGCACCTGAAAGAGAAAGCGCATCCCGAGCGTGTCACGATAGAAGACGACGGCACGATCGAGATCCTTTACGGCCGTCGCAATCTGTCCGATCGTGTTCAGCTGCGTCATGTGATTCACTTTACACCGATGCGTTTCATCCTGACTCCGGTCGGATCGGCAGGCGACGTTCATCCGTTTCTCGGCATCGGCCGCACGCTCAAGGCACGTGGCCACGATGTCATCGTGGTGGCAGCCGGACCCTTCGCCGATGCCGCACGCAAGGCCGGCCTGACCTTTCGCGAGGCGGTCTCCGTCGAAGAATTCGATGCGGTCTCGAAACACCCGGACATCTGGCACCCGCGCCGTGGCCTTCGACTGGTGCTCGACTCGGTCGCGACGCGCCTGCGAATGGCATACGACCACCTGAAGCTCTTGTACGAACCAGGCAGGACGGTACTGGTCGGGCACTCACTCAGCTTCTCAACTCGCGTGTTCGAAGAGCTGCACGAGGTCCCCGCGGCGACTATTCACCTGGCGCCATCAATCTTCAGGTCCGACTACGCCCAGCCGGCCTACGCTCCAGGAATCGACGGTTCACGCTGGCCGGTGTGGTTCAAACGCAGCTTCTGGTGGTCGCTCGACCGTTTCATGCTCGATCCCAACATCGTCCCAGCGCTGAATGCATGGCGGCGCGAGCTGGGCCTTGCGCCAGTGACACGGGTATTCAGAGACTGGATTCACTCGCCTCAGCGCGTGATCGGTCTCTTTCCCGACTGGTTCGGCAACCCGCAGCCCGACTGGCCTGCTGCGGTCAGGCTCACTGGTTTTCCGCTGTTCGATGACTCGGATCATCCGAACCTCCCCGAATCGCTGGCCGGATTCCTGAACGGCGGTCCGTCCCCGATCCTGTTCACCCCTGGTTCCGCCAATCAGTCCGCGTCTCAATTCTTCCAGGCAGCACTCGACGCGAGCCAGCGTCTCGAGCGACGAGCGCTGTTGCTCACCAGGTACCGTGAACATCTTCCGGCGCTTCCGCCAACCGCACACCACGAGCCGTTCGTGCCGCTGTCACATGTCTTGCCTCACTGCGCAGCGCTCGTGAGCCACGGCGGCATCGGCACGCTCGCGCAAGGACTTGCGGCTGGTGTCCCGCAATTGACGATGCCAATGGGTTTCGACCAGCCTGACAATGCCACTCGGCTGCAGCGACTGGGAGTGGGACGCTGGGTCGTGCCCGCAAAATTCAGTGGTGAACGCGTCGCATCCGCTCTATCCAGCCTGCTCGACGATCGCGGGACGGCGGCGAGCTGTCGCCGCTGGTCCGAGCAGATTCGCGCGCACAATCCGATCGATGAGACCTGCGATCTGCTCGAGCAACTTTCATAATGGGGCCGCAAGGCGTCGCCCTTGATATCCTGACGCGGTCCAATGACCTCTGATTACGAGAAGCTGGGTCTGTTTTATCTGGGCAAGCAATACGACCTTGGCGGCAACGCCCGCCTGGCCGACCTGGTTCTCTACGATTCACGCGACCTCCTGACCCATGCCGTCATCCTCGGCATGACGGGCAGCGGCAAGACCGGACTGGGCATCACACTCCTCGAAGAAGCCGCAATCGATGGGGTGCCCGTCCTCGCCATCGATCCCAAGGGCGACCTCACGAACCTGCTCCTGACGTTCCCTGAGCTTCGGCCGTCGGACTTCGCACCCTGGGTGGACGAGGCAGAAGCCTCGCGTCGCCAGATGACGGTCGATGCCTATGCCGCCGATCTCGCGTCGCGCTGGAAGGCTGGCCTGGCGGAGTGGGATCAGGATGGAGGCCGCATCGCGCGTCTGCGCGAGGCCGCGGAAGTTCAGGTCTACACACCCGGAAGTCAGGCTGGAACGCCGCTGGCGATTCTCGGCCAGATCTCTCAGTCACGTCATGAGACGGCCGAGGACGCTCAGGCCAGAATCTCCGCTACCGCCGCGGGGTTGCTGGGGCTGGTCGGGATGACCGAAGTGCAGGCTCACAGCAGGGAGCAGGCCCTGCTGTCCGCGATCCTCCAGCATCGCCCGCCCGATGCCGAAGGCGACCTCGCGTGGCTGGTGCTCCAGATTCAGCGGCCGTCTTTCGAGCGCATTGGCGTCATCGATCTCGAGACGTTCTTCCCTGCGAGCGATCGACAACAGCTCGCGTTGAAGTTCAACAGCGTGCTCGCTGCCCCGGGATTCGAGTTGTGGAGTACAGGCGCACCACTTCAGGCGGGATCGCTGCTGTTCACACCCGAGGGACGTCCGCGGATCGCGATCATCTCGATCGCACATCTTGACGATGCGCAGCGAATGCTCGTCGTGTCGCTGACGCTGAACGCCGTGCTTCAGTGGACGCGGCGGCAGACCGGGACAGGTTCCCTGCGGGCGCTCGTGTACATGGACGAAGTGTCCGGCTACCTTCCGCCGGTTGCAAACCCGCCCTCGAAAGCCCCTTTGCTGACGCTCTTGAAACAGGCGCGCGCCTACGGTGTCGGCCTCGCGCTCGCCACGCAGAACCCGGTCGACCTCGATTACAAGGCGTTGTCGAACATCGGCACATGGTTCCTGGGGAAGCTGCAAACCGAGCGCGATAAGGCTCGTGTCCTTGATGGACTCGAGTCGGTTGCCGGTGGACTCGATCGCAAGACGATCGACCGGTCCCTCTCGACGCTGCGCGGCCGCGTGTTCCTGATGCACAACGTGCACGAGTCCGGTCCAGTCGCGATCGAGACTCGCTGGGCTCTGTCGTACCTGCGGGGCCCGATAGGACGGGACGAACTGCAGCGCCTGAAATTACCGCAGTCGGAGCCCCCTCACACGCCGACGCCCACAGCTGTGCAGAGCCCGTCTTTCAAGCCCGCGGTGCCTGCTGGCGTTCGTGAGTACTTCTTCAAAGGCTCCGGCACTTCGGCGGCCGAATATCGCCCGGTGCTGTACGGTGCTGCGCGGATTCACTACACCGACGCGCGTCGCGGCGTGGATGTCGTCCGAAGTCTTCAGGCTGCCGTGCCCTTCGCCGAGGGTCCTATCCCGATCGACTGGGATCGAGCAGACGGTGCGGTGGATCCACCCGACTCTCTCCTCGAACACAAGACAGCTCCCGCGGCAACCTATGGCGCGCCGCCAGCGGCCGCGCTCGATCCGAAGCGCTACGTCGAATGGAGCCGCGACTTTGCCGACTGGATCGTGCAATCACAACCGTTGAAGTTGTTCTCGGCGCCAGGACTGAAGCTGCTGTCCGAACCGGGCGAGAGCGAACGGGATTTCCGTATCCGGACCCAACAGGCGACACGAGAACTGCGTGACGGCGCCGTGGAAACGCTGCGCGCACGTTTTGCCCCGAAGGTGGCGCGGCTGACGGAAAAGAAGCGCAAGGCGGAAGAGGCGCTGCAGCGCGAGCAGCAGCAAGTCGGGCAACAGAAGCTGCAGACCGCGGTATCGCTCGGCGCCACGATGCTCGGCGCGCTGATGGGGCGGCGCGCCGTCTCAATCTCGACGCTTGGACGCGCAACCACCGCCGCGCGCGGAGTCAGCCGCTCCATGAAGGAAGCGCAGGACGTCGAACGCGCGCAGCTGAAAGTGCAGGAGGCCGACGCCGAGATCGCCGCGCTCAACGCGGAGCTCGAACGCGAGATCGCCGCGCTCGAGGGCCCGGCGAATGCGAACGCGCCGTTAGACGTGATTGAGATCAAACCGAAGCGGGGCAACGTCGACGTACGACTCGTTGCCCTCGCCTGGCAGCCGGTGATCTGAAGGCTTTCGGCTCTGGGCTTTGGGCTCTCGCGAACAAGAACCGGGAACGAAGCCAGAGCCAAGAGTCTAGAGCCTAGAGCCCAACTCTACGCTGAGCACTCCCCGTCCATGACCTCGGGTGTGAACGCCTGCGTCTCGGCGAGATCGATGAAGTCCTGTTCGGTCGCTTCGGTAGGAAGCATGATCGACAGGTCCTTGAGCGCATCGGT
>JALDXQ010000016.1:0-60201 GCA_032156805.1 Acidobacteriota bacterium | reverse complement strand
CCGGCAGGGCTGTCGTCAGCGTGAGGAGCGTGACGCGGCGATCGTGGGTGAAAAAGGACATTGTTGCGAACGGAACAGTTCAGCGTTCACGGTTCAAAGTTCACGGTTCGTGTTCAAGGTTCCGGTTCTATGTTCGGTGTTCGAGGTTCAGGGTTCCGCTCGATTTGCAACTGACCATCACGAACACGCACCAAGGCTCGGAACCCCCGAACCTTGAACCCCGAACCCGAACCCTGAACACGAACCATGAACCCTGAACTCTGAACTCTGAACCGCTGTCTATGACAGCTTGTAGCGCTCCAGTCGCCGATACAGGGCAGAACGACTCAACCCCAGCGCTTTGGCCGCGAGCGTGACGTTGCCGTGGCGCGCCATGGCCTTCCGAATGAGCAGTGCCTCGACATCCTCGAGGCTCATGTCGTCCAGGTGTTCACCCATGGCGACGCTTGCACGCAGGCCGAGGTCGGCGGTGTGAATCACGTTGCCCAGCGCCATCAGGACGGCGCGCTCGACGGCGTGGTCGAGCTCGCGCACGTTCCCCGGCCACCGGTGATCGACGAGCGCTCGCAGCGCCGATGGATCGAAGCCCGTGATGGCTTTCCGATACCGGTGCGCGTGCGTGGTCAGGAAGCAGGCGGCCAGGCGCGGGATGTCCTCGCGCCGATCGCGCAGCGGCGGCAGGTGGATCTCGATGGTGTTGAGGCGGAAGAGCAGGTCCTGACGGAACCGACCGGCGCCGACTTCAGCGTTGAGATCGGCGTTGGTCGCCGAGATCAGCCGGACGTCAGCTTTCCTCGTTCGGGACGAACCGAGACGCTCGAACTCGCCGGTCTCCAGGACTCGCAGAAGCTTCTGCTGCTGTCCGAGCGGCACGTTCGCGATCTCGTCGAGGAACAGTGAGCTGCCGTCGGCCATCTCGAAGCGCCCCACGCGATCCTGCTTCGCGTCGGTGAACGCGCCCTTGACGTGCCCGAACAGCTCGCTCTCGAACACCCCTTCGGAAACGCCGCCGGCGTTGATGGTCACGATAGGCCGTGCGGCTCGAGAGGAGACGCCGTGAAGCGCCTGTGCCACGAGGCTCTTCCCGGTGCCGTTCTCGCCGGTAATCAGCACGTTGGCATCGGAGGGCCCGACGCGATCGATCATCTGCAGAACGGGGCGCATGGCGGGCGCCTCGGCGATGAGCGTCACGTTGCCCTCGGTTGCCGCGCGCGTCTGCGCCTCGAGCCGTCCGGCCCGGCGCAAGGCGCGACCCAGTTCCATTTGTGTGCGCAGGATCGTCAGCAGCCGCTCGTTGTCCCACGGCTTCTCGATGAAGTCACCGGCGCCGCGCCGCATGGCTTCGACCGCGACATGGACCGAGCCCCACGCCGTCATGACGATCACCGGGAGCACGGCGTCGGCGGCGTGAATCTGACGCAGCAGCTCGAGCCCCTCCTCGCCGGACGTCGTGTCCCGGGCGTAATTGAGGTCGATCAGCACCACGTCGTAGTCACGTTGGCTGAGCGCGGTGAGCGCCGCGGCCGGTGACTCGACGGTGTCAATCTGGTAACCCTGCCCCTTGAGCAGCAGCCGAAGGGCCTCGAGGACATCGCGCTGATCGTCGGCGATGAGGACGCGTGGGGAAGTTGAAGGCACGACGCGGAATTATCTCTCAGCCATCAATCACCGTGCCGTTTCTTACAGGCCAAAACACGGTGTTGCACGGCATTGATTGTCCGCTCATGGGACGGCGCGTCCGGACACGGACAGGCAAGGCATGCGGATCGCGCCCCCGGGTTTGGTACGATAGTCAGAGATGATTAACCGTCGCCTGCGGGTCGCGCTGGTGTGTGGATTTGCGGTGTGCGCATTGAGCCTCGCTGGGGCCCAGGAGGAGCGACCGCTGCCCGATCAGACGGCCTTCCTCAAAGAGACGCGGAAACACCTCCAGACGGACACGTCGCTGCAAAGCAGCTACATGTACATCGAGACCCAGCGTGAGGTGAAACTCGACAAGAACGGCCGGACGACGGAGGAGTCGGTCAAAGTCTACGAGAGCTATCCCGGGCTTCCCGGTGAGCCGCGGTGGGAGCGTCTCATCTCCGAGGACGGCGTTCCCGTCTCTGCAGAAGAACTCGCCGAGCAGGATCGCGAGCGTGCGGAAAAAGCCAGCGACATGGCCAGGCGGCTCGAAACGAACGCGCCGAAGGAGCGCGCCCGCCAGGAGCGTGAATGGCGCAAGTTCCGCCAGGAGCGCGATGAAGCGGTGAGCGACATCTATGTGGTGTTCGAAATCAAGATGATCGGTCGTGAGCGGATCGAAGGGCACGACAGCATCGAATTCACGCTGACGCCGAGGCCCGAGTCACAGCCGAAGACGCGCGAAGGCGAGCTGATGAAGCGCTTCAACGTGCGCGTCTGGATCAGCGAGACCGATTACGAGCTAGTGCGCCTGGAAGCCGAGGCCATCGATAACATCGGGTTTGGACTCGGAGTGCTCGCCCGCCTGCACAAGGGCGCGCAGTTGTCGTTCCTGCGCCGCAAGATCAATGGCGAGGTGTGGCTGCCCGCCATGGCGACGTACAGCGGGAGCGCGCGCGTCGGGCTGCTCTGGACGTTGCGGCGCACGGGCACCTACGAGTACACCGGCTACAAGAAATTCACCGTCGACACCTCGTCCAGCTTCCAATCCCCGAAGTAGCCCCAACGTCGTCCGGCTTCAGCCGGACCCACCAACGTAGTGTCCGGCTTTAGCGGTCGCTTTAGCGGGACCGCCTATCCCTCTTTCAGTGTCTGCGCGGGATCGACCGCCAGCGCCCGCCGCGCCGGAATCAGGCATGCGGCGAGTGCGACGAGCGCGAGCAACGCGCTGACGGCGACGAGTGTCGTGGAGGTGTCGCCGTCGGTGCGGACTGCTTGCAGCGGCAGCACTCGCAGGACCGCGAATGATCCCGCGAGACCGATGGCCAGGCCGGCGATCAACTGCAACGACGCGCGCCGAGTAGCGAGCCACCAGACATGCCGCGCTCCGGCGCCGAGCGCAATGCGAAGTCCGATCTCGCGCGTCCGCTGCGCCACGGCATACGCCGTGACCGCGTACAGACCGACCGTCGCCAGTGTCAGCGCGATTACCGCGAAGATCGCGAACATCGATCCGAACACGCGCTGGGCCCAGCGCAGGTACGCGATGAAGTCATCGACGGTCTGCGCGTCGAAGATCGGAAGGTCCGGGTCGAGCGCGCGCAGCTGTTCCTGCACCTGCGACACGACGAGACCCACTGTCGATGTCGAGCGCACGAGGACATTCACGCCCCGGTCCGCTTCGGCCGTGAGCGGGACGTAGACGACTGGATCGAAGCCGCCATCGACAGGCGGCCGTTGTTGCACGTTCGCAACGACACCGACGATCGTCACCCAGTCCGCGGCACTGGCCTGGGCTGCCGGCTGGCGGCCCGGCACTGACAACCGGATCCGCCGGCCGATGGGGCTCTCGTCGCCGAAGTGCATGGAGGCAAAGCGCTGGTTGACGATGGTTGCTGCTCGTCCCTCCTCGCCATCAGTGGCCGAGAACATCCGGCCCTGAATCTGTCGCGCACCGATGGTGTCGAAGTAGCGATCGCCAACCGAGACCATCGTGGCAGTGGGAAGTGTGGCAGTGGGTGTGGTCGTGCGCCCCTCGACCGTGATTCCCCGCATCACGCCGCCGCTGCCCGGGGGCACGCTGGCAATGGATGCCCGCAAGCCGCTCGCGATCAGGCGCTCGTCGAGACGCCGGTAGAACGTCACGCGCTGCTCGGGCGTGTTATAGGCGGGAGCGGAAAGGTCCAGCCTCATTCGAATCAAGCTGCCGGTGTCGACTCCGGTATCCATTGTCGACAGCGTCAGCAGATTGCGCATCATCGCTCCTGCGCCGCTCAGGAGCACCAGCGTCAGCGCCAACTGGCCGACGACGAGCGCCGCCGACCAGCGTCGACCTCGTCGCCCGCCGGTGACGCCGCGCGTCATCGCATCGACGACGTTCGTCTTCGCCGTGTAGAGGGCGGGCACGAGGCCGAAGACGACCGCTGTTCCCAGGCAGATCGTGGTGATGTAACCGAAGACGCTCCAGTCAATCGGGAACTGCATCCAGTACGGCGGATGACTCTGCGAGGCGCTGAGCCAGAAGACTCGCACCGCGAGCGCAGACAGCGCAAGGCCGAGGACACCGGCGCACGCCGCGAGGACGAGGCTCTCGACGAGGAGTTGGCGAACGATCCGCCAGCGGGTCGCGCCGATCGACATGCGGACAGACACTTCATGCGCACGAGTCGAGGCCCGCGCGAGCAGCAGGTTGGCCACGTTCGCGCATGCGATGAGCAGGACGAAGGCAACGGCGCCGGTCATCGCGGCGAAGAGCGCCACGATGGGTCCGCCAATCCCGCTTCGAAATGCTTCGACGCGAGGCTCGATGTTGCTGTTGGTCGTGGGATAGCTGCTCGCAAGCGAGGAAATGACTCCCTGCAGATCGGCAGCCGCCTGGTCGAAGGTGACCGACTCACGCAGGCGTCCGAACGCACCGAGCGAGCGCGCCGCGCGATCGCTCTTCACATCAGGGTCGAGAGCGGAGAGCGGCCGCCACAGCGACGATTCGAGCGGGAACCCGAAGCCTTCCGGCATGACGCCGACAACCACGGCAGGCAGGCCGTTGACGCGAACGGTTCGACCGATGACATCAGGACTGCCGCGGTATCTCGCCTGCCAGACCGGCCATCCCAGCACGACAACCGGCGTTGCGCCTTCACGTTCATCGTCGGGCTGCAGCGTGCGGCCCAGCACCGGCTGCTCACCGAGGAGCGCAAACGCATTGGACGACAGGTGTGCGCCGGCGAACCGTTCAGCGGCGTGCTCCTCGTCGGAGACGTTCATCGTCAGCTCGTTGAAGCCAGCAATGCCCTCGAAGGTCCGTGCGCGTTCCTGCCAGTCTTGCAACTCGAGGTAGGAAAGGCCGGTCACGATTGGCTGGGGGCCACCAACCTGCGCCACGCGGAGCGCGACCACGCGCTCGGGGTCATCGAACGGCAGGTCGCGGAGCAGCACACCATTGAGGAGGGTGAAGACCGTGCCATTGGCAGCGATGCCCAGAGCCAGTGTGACGATCGCGGCACATGCGAACCCTGGACTTCGGCGTAGCGTACGGAAGGCGTACTTGAGATCTGTGTTCATTCAGGCTCGGTCCGGCATGCGAGCCACGACACGTAGTGTCCGGCTTCAGCCGGACCTCACATCAGCTTTGTTCGATATACCCGTCGCGCAGCTTGATGATGCGATCGCCGTACCCGGCGTTTGTCTCAGAATGCGTGACCTGGATGATCGTCGTGCCTTGCTCGTTGAGCCGCTTGAACAGCTCCATGATCTCCTGGCCCTGCGACGAGTGCAGGTTGCCAGTCGGCTCGTCGGCGAGGATGACCGCAGGGTTGGCCACGATCGCGCGCGCGACGCCCACCAGCTGCTGTTGTCCACCAGAGAGCTGATTCGGATAGAGGTCCTTCTTGGCGACGATGCCGAAGCGATCGAGGACGCTTGCCACGGTGCCTTGCCGCTCTGACTTCTTCACGTCGCGATAGGAGAGCGGGAGCTCGATGTTCTCGTAGACGGTGAGGTTGTCGAGCAGGTGATAGCTCTGGAACACGAAGCCGATGTGGCGCTTCTGGAGCGCGGCGCGGTCCTTCTGCGACAGTGCGTGGATGGGATGGCCCATCAGGTAGTACTCGCCACTCCACGCGCTGTCGTGCATGCCGAGGATATGCAGCAGCGTGGACTTGCCCGCTCCTGACGGCCCCATGATCGAAACGAACTCGCCAGGCTTGATGTCGAGGGCGATGCGGCGGAGGACGAAGGTCTGCCCAGCTCCGACCGGAAATGACTTCTCGATGCTTCTGAGCGACATGAGCGGCGCCGTGGGGTCGAGTTGCGGTGGTTCGGTCAAGGCCGAGGACGACGAGCGTCTGAAAATCATGGTTGTGTGTCCCTTATGTAAGCACGGAAGAGATCAATGTCTGTGCCGCAAGGCTACTAGGGAATTTACGCGATCTGGGGGTCAATTTGTTCGACGGCGGGAAATGCCGTCCCGTAAGCGGACGGCAACTCCTGAGTGGCACACGCTCGCTTTTTGCCGGCCGCCAGGTCGAATGGATGGTCTCGTGCCTTTACTCGGTTCGAAGCGCAGCGATTGGGTTGACGCGCGCCGCACGCCGGGCGGGGAAGTAACTGGCCATCAGTGTTGCCGCCAGCAGCAACGCAGCAGAGGCGAGCGCAACGACAGGATCTGTTGCGGTGACCTGGAAGAGCAGGCCCCTCAGTAACGCTGACGTCCACAGTGCAACGACGAGCCCGGCACCGGTGCCCGCAACCGCCACGCCCAGTGCATCGCGAAGCACGGCGCGAGTCAGGTCGCGCGGTCGCGCGCCGAGCGCGAGGCGCACGCCGAGTTCCTGCGTCCGGCGCGCAACGGAGTACGAGAGGACGCCATACAACCCGATGCAGCCAAGCAGCAGCGACAGTCCACCGAACATGGCCGCCAGGTAGGCGACCAGCCGTTCGCGCAATACGTTGCGCTCGACCTGCAGCGCCATCGTTCCCACGTTGTCGAGGATCAGCCCGGGCTCCTCACGCTGGAGCGCAGTGCGCACCGAAGCGACAGCGCGGTTGACGTCTCCGTCGATACGGATCGCCAGGTTGCGCGGCTGGCTTGGCCACTGCCTGATCGGGAGGTAGACCATCGGCACGGGTGCTTCCCGCAGCCTGTACGGCCGGACATCGCCAACGACCCCGACGATTTCGGCACTGAACTCGGCGTCACCAATCTGGCGTCCGATGGGATTGCCTCCGGCAAAGTATCGACTCGCGACCGACTGGCTCACGATCGCCACGAGCGCGCCGCCCTCGCGATCGCGTTCGGTGAACTCACGGCCGGCGAGGATCGGAATACCGGTGGTGGAGAAGTAGCCGGGGCCGACGTAATTGTCGTCAAGGTTGATCTCGCCGCGGGCGCGATCGCCGTCGAGGACGAACGAGTTGCTGTATGTACAGTTGTCAAGCAGCCCGCATCGCGAGAGCGTGGCGGACACGAATCCCGGCGTTGGAGTCACGGCATCGACGAGCCGAGGACCAAGCGCTGCGAACTGCCCGGTCTGGTAACCGCTTGCGGCCGGATTGAACGATACCGAGATGACCTGATCGACGTCGTAGCCGGGATCGAGTTTGGCGAAGTTGATCAGGCCGCGTCCGAGCAGCGCGGCGGAGAACACCACCACGACGGCAAGCGCCAACTGCGCGGCGACGAGCGGTCGCATTCCCCGCATCACCGATGCGCTCGGGTTCGACCGCGACGTCGTCAGCGGTACTCCTGTGTAACCACGCGCGGTTCGACTTGCCGGAGGCAGCCCGCACAGGAGGGCTGTCGCCATCGACACGAGCGTCGTGAAGACGAGTACGCGCGCGTCCGGCGAGTAGACGTCGGGCAGTTGGTCGGGCGTCGTGGAGAGGAACGCGCTGGCCAGGATGCCGCTCGACCACTGTCCAACCACCCAGCCTGCCGCACCACCAAGCGCCGCCAGGACCGTGCTTTCGACCAGGCCCTGTTGCAGGAGTCGCCGACGGCTGGCACCGACCGCAATTCGAATCGCCGTCTCCCGGGCTCGCGCGGCCGACCTGGCGAGAAGCAGATTCGCGACGTTGGCGCACGCCACCAGGAGCACAAACGCGACCATCGCGCTCAGCGCGACGAACGCATCCGAGAGCTGCGCCCGCGTTCTCGAGAAGCCATGCTCGAGTGATTGCACGATGAGGGCGTTCGAGAGGAATTCGTCTCGCAGCTGCGGTTCGTCGATGGCGCGCACCCTGTCCGCGAGGGCGATGCGATTGGCGACGGCGAGCGCGCTGCGCGCCTGCGCTGCGTCGTCTGCCGGAATGCGACCGATGATGTTGAGCCAGGCGATGCGATCCTGCGCGAGCCATGGCCGATCGATGTCGACCTCTCCATACGAGCTCACGTTGTTCCGATACTCCAGCGCCTGCTGCATCTCCAGTGGCAGCCACAGGTCAGCGGCGGCGTCGCTCCATGCGCCAATGAATCCCGGCGGGGCAATGCCGACGATTGTGGTGGCGACACCGCCAATCACGAAAGTTCGCCCGAGCACGTTTCCGCCTGCTAGCGTTTCCTTCCACAAGCGGTCGCCGATCACGGCCACGGCCGCGCTGCCGGCAGCCATGTCGCGCGCATCGATGTCGCGGCCGTGTGCCACGGAAAGGCCGAGCGTGGAGAAGTAGCCGGCTGACACGAGCTGCGTGCGAACGGTAGATGGTTGGGTGCGCTCCGGAAAGCGGGCGACGAACGTGGACGTGCGCGTCATTGCCGCCAGCGATCCGCGCGTTCCGAGCGCGTTGCGCAGTCGCTCGAAACGTGGATATGAGAAACGCAGATACCGCCCGGTGCCACCGGCGACGTCGGGGCTGCCTTCGCGTGGTCGTTCGTAGAGCGTGACCAGATCGGCAGGCGCGGGCACGTTGAGCGGCTTGAACATCGCGGCATCGAGCAGCGTGAACATCGCCGCGTTGGCGCCGATGCCGAGCGCGAGAGTCAGGATGGCCGCTGCCGTGAAGCCGGGCGCGCGGCCCAGGGAGCGGATGGCGAATTTCAGGTCCTGGCCAAGAGTGTCGATCATGTTGAATGGGTGATTAGTCTCGTTCACGATTCGGTGCCTGACACCGAATCGTGAACGCCTGTAGTGTCATTCCGTGCGAAGCGTGATAGCGGGATCGACCTGCGCGGCACGACGGGCCGGCAGGTAACCGGCGAGCATCGCTGTGATCGTTAACGTCAGTACCGCTACACCGAACATATACGGGTCGCGTGGGGTCAGGCCGAAGAGGAAGCCTTCCACCAGCCGCGACGTGAACCAGGCGCCGATGAGCCCCATGGCAAGACCGGCGACGACGATCGTCGCAGCCTGCCGCAGGACCCGGCCGAGCACGACCGAGCGGGTCGCCCCGAGCGCGAGCCGAATTCCAATGTCACGTCGCTGGCGCGTAACGTCGTATGAGATCACGCCATAGAGGCCGACGCACGACAGCAGCAGCGCAAGCACACCGAACGTCGTCGAGAGCGTTGCCAGCAGCCGTTCGCTGAGGAGTGAGGCCGCAATCTGTTCCTCCATCGTGCGCACCCACGACACTGCGACGTCTCGACTGCGCTCGCGCACGTCACCGCGCACCAGCCCCGCGACGATCGCCGGGTCACCGCTCGTCCGAACGGCCGCATTGAGGTTGGCTGGTGGCTCGATGATCTGGACGAGCGGCTGGTAGACCATGCGAGGCGGCGTCTCTCTCAGCGCCTGCCGCGCGTCAGCCACGACTCCGACGACGGTGAGCGTTCTGTTCGGGTCGGGCTCGCGGCCGAAGGCGATCGCGCGCCCGATCGGGTCAGCATCACCGAAATACGCGCGCGCGACAGTCTCGTTGATGATCGCCACCCGCGTCGACTCGGCGGTGTCCTGCGACGTAAACAGACGTCCTCGACGCAGCGGGATCCCAAAAGTGCGGAAGTAGTCCGGCGTGACGGTGTTGGCAAAGACCGTGTCGTCGGCACGGATGCCCGGCTGCGGCGCCGGCATGCCCAGGATGCGCCCCTCGAACGCTGTGTCGATGGGACTCATGGTTGAGCACGTGCCGGAAATCACTCCCGGCCTCGTGCGGAGGCGATCGAGCACATCGCTGCAGAGGCCGACAACTCGCTCGAGCGGAAAGGCGGTGTCGCGCGCGTCGAGCGCAAACATGAGCAGGTTCGCGGAGTCGAAGCCGCCATCGACACGTTGCAGGTTCTGCTGGGTACGCACCAGGAGCGCGGCACCAAAGGTGAGCACCAGGCAGAGCGCGAGTTGTCCGGCAACGAGCGCGTAGCGACCTGGCGACTGAAGCGAGCTGCCAACGCCAGACATGCCGGTCTTGAGCGCAGATGCCAGCGAGATCCGTGTTGCGGCAAACGCCGGCACCAGCCCGAAGACGATACCGGTGAGCACGGACAGCGCAGCGGCGAAGAGCAGCACTGTGCCGTCTGGTTGTGCATTGATCACGATTGGGTTCTGATTCTCGCGAAACAGATCGGCGACAAAGCGAGTGCCCCATCCTGCCAGCACCAGGCCAAGGGCGCCACCCGTGAGGGCCAGCGCCAGACTTTCGACCAGAAACTGCTGAACCATGCGGCCGCGGCTTGCACCCACCGACATGCGCAGGGCCACCTCTCTTGCGCGTGCGGTGCTGCGCACGTACAGCAGGTTCGCCACGTTGACGCAGGCAATGAGCAGGACGACGCCCACCATCCCCATCAGGACGGCAAGCGGGAACTCGTAGTCTCGGCGAAGCCGGTCCTGACCACGTGCAGCAGGAAGCAACATGGCCGTTCGAAGCTCGCCACTGCGTGACCGGCTGAACCCCTGCGTTTCCGGCTGCGACATGTGCACGCGGAACGTCGAGGCCAGCGCCGCGTCAGCCTGCCGGAGATCGATGTTCGGATTGAGGCGCGCCACGAGCGGCATGCTCGTCCAGTTGTCGAGCCACGTGAGGAAATCGGGTTCATCCTGGATCCGAATCGACAGTGGCAGCGTGATTTCGACCGATCGGCCCGGCACCATCCCGTCGAAACCGGGGGCTGTGACGCCAACAATCGTGAGCGAGCGACCACCAACGAGCAGCGTCTGCCCGATGACGTCGCTCCGCCTGCCGAATCTGCGTGACCAGTAGCCGTCGCTGATGACCGCAATCGGACTGCTGCCAGGCACGCGGTCATCCTCGGACGTGAACCCCCGTCCGAGCGCCATCGGTACGCCAACGAGCGCGTGATAGTTGCCGCTGACGTACTGTCCGACGACTCGCTCGGCGCCGCTCTCCGACGAAACCTTGAAGTCCCGGATGTTGAATGCGGTCACGCCGGCGAACACATCAGCGCGCTGGCGCACACGCTCGAGCCACGGGTAGTTCGAAGCCGTCGTGATGTCGTCGGTTCCGGGCAGCCCGATGGCGACGAAGCGCAACTCCTCGGGCGCGGACACCGGCAGCGTGCGCAGCATCACCGCCTCGATGAGGCTGTAGATTGCCGCGTTGGCGCCGATGCCGAGCGCGAGCGTGACGAGCGCCGCGACGGCGAAGCCGGGTGTTCTTCGCAGCGAGCGGGCGGCGTAGCGAAGGTCCTGCCAGATCGTGTCGATCATTGTTGAGTATGCGATTCGTGATTGTTGATTGGTTTTGAGATTGACGATTGGTGATCGTTGGTCTGTTCCGCGTTCGAACCAGCGCTGTCGCGCGCGGGGTTGCAGGCAATCAAGAATCGAAAATCACCAATCAACAACCGATCAACCATCAAAGATCCTTCAATCCAAGATGACGCTGCCTTCACATCAATCCTGTCGTAGCGCAAGCGTGGGATCGACTCGGGCCGCTCGCCGCGCCGGGAGCATCGCGGCGACGAGGCACACGGACGCCATCGTCAGCGGTGCCAGTATCAGCACCACTGGGTCGCCCGGTGTGACGAAGTCGAAGGCCGGGCTTGCCAATAGCGGCGTCAACCAGACGGCGAGGCCCAGTCCCAGCGCGAGACCTGGCGCGATGAGGAGCATCGCATGTGTCAGGACCATGCGGAGCACTCGAGGTGGTGAGGCGCCGACCGCCATCCGAATTCCGATCTCGTGTGTCCGCCTCGAGAAGAGGAACGAGACGACAGCATACAAGCCGACACAGGCCAGCACGAGCCCGAGCACACCAAGAGCCATCATGATCTGAGAAACCATGCGAGAGGGCAGCAGGGCTCGAGACTGATACAAGTCCTCCATCGTCCGCAGGTCGAAGAGCGGTACCGTCGAGTTGACGAGCGCGGCTGCGGTTCGCACCGCAGCTGCCAGCGCGATCGGGGATGCATCACTTGCTGCCAGAACGACCATCGTCATTGGACCCGGCCGTGCCTGTGAGAACGGGCGGTAGATGAACGGCTGTGGGCTCTCGCCCAGCTGCCAGTATTTTCCATCTTTCGCAATGCCAACGACGTCGAGTGCCAGCGTTTCCGGTCCGTTCAGTCCAGGGACGTCGGGGACGCGAATCACTTTGCCGATGGGGTTCTCGTTTGCCCAGTAACGATTGGCCAGCGTCTCGTTCACGATCGCAACTCGAGGGCTGGCTGCCGTGTCGGACTCGCCAAAGGGACGGCCACGGACGATCGGGACTCGCATGACGTCCCAATAGCCTGGGTCGACCACGGTCTCAGCAACTGAGAGACGATCCTGCCCGTCGGGCAGGAGGGCTCCGTCGATTGTGATACCGAGCGAACCATTGGTGATCCCGAGTGGAACGTAGCGCGTGAGTCCCACTGCTGCGACCCCGGGTTGTGACTGCATCTCTTCGACGAGTCGCTCGTAGAAGGTGCGCATCTGGTCCGGCGGGAGCTGGACGAGGCGAGGATTGAAGGAGGCGAGCAGGACACCATCGCTCCGAAACCCAGGGTCCACGTGCTGAGCCGCGACGGAGGCACGGACCATCAAGCCACCGCAGACCAGGACAAACACCGAAATCGCGACCTGCACCACCACGAGTCCGTTTCGTAGCGACAGTGAGTGCGTCAGCGACTCAAACTTCTGCTTGAGCACTGCGCCCAGGCTCGCGGCCGAGGATGTTCTTAGTGCGGGGACCAGTCCAAACAGGACCGCCGAGAGAATCGTCGTCAGCGCCGTGAAGGTCAGAACGCGCGCATCAAGACGCAGATCGATCCACAAGGGCAGTGCGCTTGGAATGATCACGGCCTGCGAAAGATACGCGAGCACCCACCCCGCGATGATGACACCCGCGCCGCCGCCGGCCAGTGCGAGAAGAGCGCTTTCGGTCAGTAACTGCCGCGCAATGTGCTTGCGCGTGGCGCCGAGGGACACACGCAGGGCCAGATCGCGCGCCCGTGCGCTGCTCTTCGAAAGCACGAGGTTCGCCACGTTCGCGCAGGCGAGCAGCAGGACCAGCCCGACGAGCCCCAGGATCACGATCGCGCCCTCGGTCCCGCCAGAATCAAGTCGCGCCCGCGCGCCGATTTCGGGAAGCATCACCGTCGTTCGTCCGCGATTCGAGTCGGGGTACTCGCGTTCGAGGGCCGCTCCGAGCGTTGCGAACTCGTCGGTCGCCTGCTTCATGGTGACGTCCGAAGGAAGGCGTCCCAGGACAGTCAACATCCGGTTCATCCGGTCGCTCAGCGCGTCGACAGGCAATGCCGGATACACACTCCGGATCGCGGAGAGAGGGATGAAGATGTCCGGGTGGAAATAGAGCTCCGTGCCGGCGAATTGCTCCGGAGCCACGCCGACGATGGTGAACGGTGCGCCGGAGAGAAAGATCTGGCGGCCAGCAATGTCGGACGCTTTCTGGAAATCGCGTTCCCAGAGGCGGTGGCTGATGACCGCGACTGTCGAGGCCAGTGCATCCTCTTGCGGGAGGAATCCGCGGCCGACCTTCGGCTCTACACCAAGCACCGAGAAGAAGTTGGCGCTGACGATCCAGCCGCCGAGATACTTTGCCGGCTCTCGTGGGCTCGTCGCGAGCGCAAAGTCTCCGGTCTCGTACGCGACGAGCCCCGTCAGCGTCCTGGTCCGGGATCGCATGTCGAGGTAGTCGGGATACGAGGCCTCGCCGTACGGTTTGTCTTTGGAGCTCGTGAAGACTCTGACAATCTCACCAGGGCGCGGCACGTCTGGCGGGCGGAGGGCCGTGGCATCCGCGAAGCTGAACATGGCTGTGTTCGCTCCGATGCCAAGACCCAGGGTCAATACCGTCGCGGCTGTGAACCATGGCGTTCGAGCGAGCGACCGAACCGCGTATTTCAGGTCGTGAGCGATCGCGTCAAACATTCAGTCCTGCCTCAGGGCGAGCAGCGGATCGATTCGCGCGGCTCGCCGTGCCGGTACGCAGCTCGCGATCCCTGCCACGACAGCGATGGCAATGGCCACGACGAGGTAGTTCATCGGGTCGCGCGTGTCCACGACCGTGAAGACATCTGACATCGCATAGACGAGCGCGAACGCTGCAGGAGCGCCAAGCAAGCCGCCGCCGGCGACCGGCTGCGCCGCCTGCTGCATGATCATGCGGAGCACGGCACCGGGGTGCGCGCCCAGCGCCATCCGCACGCCGATCTCGCGCGTTCGCTGCGTGACCATGTATGACACCACGCCGTAGATGCCCACGCCGGCCAGGCAGAGTGCGATGCCGGCGATGGCGCCCAGCAGGCCCGCCAACGTGTAAGTGCTCGCCATATCGTTGAACAGAACCTGTTCCATCGACGCTACGGCGAAGATCGGTTCGTTGGGTTCGAGTGCGGCGGCCTGCGCCCGTATTGCCGGCACGCTCCGGAGCGGATCGATCCCGTCCGTCCGGACGACGACGGCCATAGACCGTTCGGGTCGCCATGCCGAAGGCACGTACACCTGCGGCGTCGTTCGCTGGTCGACGTCCGCCGCCCGCACGTTTGCGACGACACCGACGATCTGCAGCGGCGTTTCCGGAAGGTCAGGGGAGACGATCGTCGCGCGCGATCCAATCGGGTCGCGGCCCGGCCAGAAGAGGCGAGCGGCGTCTTCGCTGATGACGGCGACGTCAGCCCCCTCACCAAAGTCAGAATCGTCGAAGCCACGACCTCGTCGTACCGGGACACTCAGCGTCTCCAAATAGCGGCGACTCACGGTCGCAACGGCAGTGAAGGGCAGTGCCGCTTCGGCGAGTGGCGGTGCCCCCTCGACCTTGATCCGCGCGCTCAACCCCCGGTCGGCCACGGGAAGGCGGTCGATCGTTCCAGTCGAGACGACTCCGGGCAGACTGTCGATGCGACCCAGCAGCGCCCGATAGAACTGCATGATGGCCGCGGCGTCTGCATACTTCGTCGCGGGAAGATCGACACGAAACGTCAACACGCCGTTCGGGTCGAAACCGGTTTCGATCGTCCTGAAGTTCCACGCCGTCCGCGCGAACAACGCAATCTGAACGAGAATGACGACGGCCAATCCGACCTGCACGGCAACGAGTGCGCGGCGGATCCGATGAGTTGAGCCGCCACCCGGGGCCCGTCCGCCAGCCGTCAGGTCGGCCGGATCGGGTCGCCAGGACTGGAGGGCCGGAATGATCGCGAAGCCAAGCGGCAGGATGAATGCGATCACCATGCCGGCTGCGACGACGCGCCAGTTCAGCGTGGCGTCGCCGAACAGCCGCGCCTGCGGCCCCGCGAGCCATTTGAGGATCGCGAGCCCCCATCCGCCGATCGCAACGCCTGCGGTACCAGCTGCCAGCGAGATCAACAGGCTTTCGCCGGCGATCTGTGTCAGATGGTGAACACGCTGCGCGCCCAATGCCGTTCTCACTGACAGCTCCCGCTGCCGGCCACTCGCTTGCGCGAGCACCACGTTCGAAACGTTGGCGCAGGCCATGGCCACGACGAGCCCGGCGATGAGCGCGAGTAGGAACAGGAGAAATCGGATCCCGCCGCCGCCGATTTGCTCAATCAGCGGGCGGACGACGACTCCGGTCTGTGCGTTCGTGTTCGGGTACTCAGCCCGAAGGCGATTGGCGATGCTCGACAGGTCGGCTTCCGCCTGCGCCTGGGTCACGCCGGGCTTGAGCCGTGCGGTGACGAAGAGATGCCGTTCGTCGCGGGCCTCTCGAACGGCGTCGAGCGGCAGGGCCACGAACAGCTCTGTGTCAGTGAAGATGCCAACCCGCGTGTCGCCTGGGAGCACGCCGACGATGGTGTGAGCCGTCCCGTCGAGGAGTACGCTCGTGCCGACGACGGAAGGGTCCGACGCGAACTGCTCTTGCCAATGCCGATGGCTCAGGAGCGCGACCGGAGCGGCGCCAATCAGACCGTCGTCGGTGCGAAACGCCCGTCCGATCGCGGGCGAGATACCCCAGAGCGAGAACATCTCGGCGGTCGTGTGCACGACCGCGACACGCAGCGGCGCGCCACGTCCGGTCAGGGTCACGGTCCCGTATCGGAACGCCCCGAACTGCTCCACCGCCATGGTCTGTTCGGTCCAATCGACGAGGTCAGGCACGGAGGTTCCCGTCATCGCCAGGTTGCCCGTCATCCCCGACTGCGCCTGGCTCGGCCGCGGATCGGTCGAGGCCACGAAGACGAGGCGGTCCGTGTTGACAGCGGGGATCGCGCGCCAGACGCTGTCGATCGTGCTCGCGATGATGGTGGTGGCGGCGATGGCGATCGCCAGCGTCACCATGATCACGACGCTCGGCCCTGGCGTCTTCCAAAGCGTCCGTAATGCGTGGCCTGAAATCATTGGTGATTCAAATCCAAAATCTTCTTCATTCCTGTCTCAACGCCAGCAGCGGATCGATACGGGCCGCGCGTCGGGCCGGAAAGTACGCGGCAAAGAGCGTGACGGCGATGAGCAGTGGCACCACGAGGAGATACGTGGCCAGGTCGATGGCGCCTGCGGCAGGGAAGATGGCGCGCAGCAGATTCCCGGCGGCGGCGCTTCCGACCACGCCAACTGCCACACCCGAGGCCGACAGTACGAGTCCATGACGGAGCACCATGCGCAGAACCGACGATGACGGCGCCCCGACCGCCATGCGAATCCCAATTTCGCGCGTGCGCCGTGCAACGGCGTAGGCAACCAGCCCGTACAGACCGACAACGGCAAGGACAAGCGCAAGCAGTCCCATTGCACCAGTGACTGCCGTCAGCGTTCGCACGATGCCGGTGGCGTTCCCGAAGTAGAAGTCCTCCATCGTCCGCACGCTCGTGATCGGCATGTTCGGATCGATCTCCTGGACGATGCGGCGAAGCGCAGGGGCCGCCGCGGCGGAGGCGCCGTTCAATGCGATGACGAGCGTGCTGCGCGAACCGGGATCCTGACGCTGCGCGAGGTACATCCACGCCGTCGGCCCTTCTCCGATCGAGTTGTACTTGCCATCGGCGGTGACCCCCACGATCTCGGCCGAGGGTTGCTCCGCGCGGTTGACGAGACGAACGCGTTTACCGATCGCGTTCTGCCCGGGCCAGAAGCGGGCGGCCATCGCCTGGTTGACCAATGCGACGCGCGGCGTATCCGCCGTATCGCCCGCCTGAATGCCACGGCCGTCGACGAGTGGAATCGACATCGCGCCGAGATAACCTTCGTCGATGCGAGACGAGAGCACAATCACGTTCTCGGTGCCCGACGGAAGCTGAAAGCCTTCGGGGACGACGATCACCGGGTCGCGATAGTCCTGATTGAGCGGCATCACCGATGACATGCCGACCGACGTGACGCCCGGGAGCGCGCGTGTTTGTTCCTTGAGCTGGGTGTAGAACGACGCAGTCCTCGCCGCGTCGTAGCGGGCCAGGCTCGGTTCGAAGTTTGCGAGGAGGATGCGCTCCGTACGGAAGCCCGGCCGACCGAGTTCGGCCTCGAAGGCGCGCGCGAGAAACACGGTGACGGTGATCAACATCAGCGAGAGCGCGACTTGCGCGGCTACCAGTCCATTACGTCCCCACAAGCGAGAGTGCCGCGGCAGACGGGCGCGTCCGTGTCTCAATGCCTGCGCCAGGTCGGTGGTGTGCGTGGCGCGCCACGCCGGGACGAGACTCGACAGCAGCGCGCTCAGCGCCGCCAGCACGATTCCGAAGACAATCGCGCGCCGATCGAGCTCGAAGGTCAGGCGAACGCCGATGTCGCTGACGAGCGGCAATGTCTGGAAGACCGCTACGGCGCCATAACCAAGCGCCAGACCCAGTGCGGCTCCCCCGGCAGCCAGCAGGACGCTCTCCGTGATCAATTGGCGCGTCACGCGCATGCGCCCGCCACCGACGGCCAGCCGCAAGGCGAGCTCTCGTTCCCGGGCCGGGGCGCGGCTCATTAACAGCCCTGCCACGTTGGCGCATGCCACCAGCAGCACAAGGAGGGCGAGTGTCATCAGCATGAACGCGCTTGGCGCCGATGGGCCCCGCTCTTCCAGGCGGGCGTCGAAGGCGGTTCGCACCAGCAAGCCATAGTTGCGATTGGTGTCCGGATAGGACTCCTCGAGAGCGCGCGCGATCAGCCTCGTTTCCTCGCGTGCCTGTTCCAGTGAGACGCCTGCCTTGAGCCGGCCGCGAACATCGAGTCCGCGCACGGCCCGTCGTTGCAGCGACTCGGCCGGCTGTCCATCCAGCGGTGGCGACATCGCGATGGGCACGTAGTACGAAGGGGGAAGCGCAAGGTGCATCCCCGAGAAGCTCTCTGGCGCGACGCCGATGACTGTGAAGTCGAGCCCACCGAGACGCATCTGCCTGCCGATGACAGCTGGATCGGCGGCAAACTGATCGGCCCACGTCTCATACGCGAGCACGATGACCGCGTCCCGGCCGGGCACCCGATCTTCATCCGGTCGGAAAAAGCGGCCGAGCGCTGGCTGCAGGTGGAGCACATCGAAAAAGTTGCCGCTGACGACGAGCCCGAGCCTGCTCTGGGCGGGCTGGTCGCGACTCGTGGCAAAGCTAGCGACCCTGACGGCGTATGCGATCAACCCCTCGAAGCTCTGCGCGCGATCGCGGAGGTCCACGTAATCGGGGTAGGACAGCAAGCGGTTGGAGCCGAAGCCTTCGTTGGCGCGGGGCGCGATCGCGCTGACCGCCACGATGTCGCTCGCCTGTGGAACCTGCAGCGGTCGGAGCACGAGACCGTCGGCGAGGCTGAACATCGCGGCATTGGCGCCGACGCCAATCGCAAACGACGCGATCGCGACAAGCGTGAAGCCCGGGTTCTTCACCAGCATCCGCGCACCGTGTTTCAGATCCTGAAGCATGCTTTCGATCATGGCTGCCCTCACTGCGTGACTGCGTCAGTGCCGCAACGTGACAACCGGATCGATCGCCGCGGCCCGCCTGGCTGGAAGGTAGCTGGCGACGAACGCGACGATCCCGATGGCCATAATCACACCTGTGTAGTTCACCGGATCGCGAGCGTCGACACCTGGCACCGACAAGCCAATACCGATCGCCAGGCCGACGGCTGCGACGAGCCCCACGAGGCTGCCGGCGGCAACCGGCTTCGCACCCGAGGCAAGCACCATGCGTACGACAACTCCCGGGCGTGCCCCAAGCGCCATACGCACGCCGATCTCGCGGCGGCGTTGCGCGACGGAGAACGACACGAGGCCGTACACGCCCGCCGCCGATAGACACAGCGCGACGAGCCCGACTGCGCCGAGGAGCGCCGTGAGCACGTAGGTTCCACCCAGATCGTCGAAGAGCACCTGCGTCATGAGCGCTACATCGTGGATCGGCTGGTCACGATCGAGACGCGCGACCTCGGCACGAAGGGCGGGCACGAGCTGCAAGGTCCCGGGGCCGACTGATTTCACGACGACCGCTACGTCCCGGCCCGCTTGCTGCGTGAGTGGGACGAAGACCTGCGGCAACGCTCCCTGATCGATATCCGAATTCCGCACGTTGCCGACGACGCCGACGATCTCGAGCCACGCCTCCTGCCCGGGTGGTGCATCAAGGGCGAGACGCGCACCAATCGGGTCTCGGCCGGGGAAGAATCGGCGCGCGGCTTCCTCGTTGACGAGCGCCACCGGCGCGGCATCAGACGACTCGGCTTCAGAGAATACACGGCCGCGCCGCACGGGAATCCGCATCGTAGCGAGATAGTCGCCCGCAATGGCGGCACGTGCGATCGTCGGCTGGTCCGCGAGGGGCATGGGAGTTGTGCCCTCGACAGCCAGTTGCACCAGCGGCTCGCGGTCGGCAACTGGTAATCGATCGATGATGCCGGCCGATGCGACACCGGGAACCGCAGTGAGCCGCGGCAGCAATGCCGCTGTGAACCGATTGATCGCTCCAGGTTCCTCGTATCGTGATTCGGAGAGGCCGATCCGGAAGGTCAGGACTTGTGCGGGATCGAATCCCGGCGCGGTGTCGCTGAGGGCCCAGGTCGTTCTCACCAGCAACCCGATCTGCGCCATCAGGATCATCGCCGCTCCCGCCTGCAGCGCGACGAGGAGACTGCGCGTCCGGCGTCCCCGCAACGCGACGCCGGTTCCTCGCGCGCCGTCCTTGAGCTCCTGCACATCGGGTGCGGCGGTGCGCAGGGCGGGCAGCAGGCCAAACCCGAACGGCGCCACGAGCGCCGTCACCAGACCCACGAACAGGGCACGTCTGTTCAGTTGAATTTCGGAGAGGCCAAACGAATCGCCTCCCAGCCAGCGCAATGCCGAGATGCCCCAGGCGGCGAGCAGCAGGCCGATGACGCATGCCAGCGCGGAGGCGAGCGCGCTTTCGGTCATGAGTTGCCGCACGCGATCGAGTCGGCTTCCGCCCAGCGCCGCACGGATGGCCAGCTCGTGACGGCGGCCGATCGACTGGGCCACGAGAATCCCCGAGAGATTGGCGCACGCCACGACGAGCACCAGCAGCGCGATGAGCCCCAGGATCGAGAGCAGGATCCGGACGTTGAATCCGCTCATCTCGATGAGCGGAAGCACGGACACGCTGACGGCCCGGTTGCTGTCGGGGTGTTCGTCACGAAGCTGGCGCGCGATCGCCTGGAGATCGCTGTCGGCTTGCGCGCGCGTGACCCCGGGCTTGAGGCGGCCGGTGACGAACAGTGCGCGCTCCCGGCGATCGCCACGCAGAGGATCGAGCACCAGCGGAACGAAGACATCGGCATCTCTGAGAATCCCGGTGGCAGCCTCCGGAGGAAGCACGCCGACGATGGTGTGCGCGATGCCATCGAGGAGCATGCGCGTTCCGAGCGCATTGGCATCGGACGCGAACTGACGCTGCCAGAACCCGTACGTGAGAAGCGCGACCGGTATGGCGCCGGCACGTCCGTCCTCCGGGTTGAATGAGCGGCCGCGGACAGGAGTCAGGCCCCACATCCTCACGAGATTCGGAGTGACGTGCATCGACGAGATGCGTAGCGGCGCGTCCGCGCCGGTCAGGGCGACTGAGCCCATCTCGAGGCCGGCCAGTTCATCGAAGGTCGAGGAGCGCGCCGCGAAGTCGGCAAGATCGGGGATGGACACGGGCGTCCGAAACACGACGCTCTGCGTGGTGCCCTGTGCCTGGAGGACGCGGGTATCAGTCGACGCGACGTAGACCAGCCCGGCCCGGTTCACGACCGGGACGAATCCCCACACCAGATCGATCGCGCTGTAGATGACCGTCGTCGAGGCGATCGCCAGCGCGAGTGTCAGCACCACAACAGTCGTGGCAGCCGGTTGGCCGGTCAGTGCTCGAAGAGCGTGGCGAAGGCTCATGTCTTCAGGTGAGGGTTCGTCAAGGCCCGTGCCACGTCGGGCGAGACCAGGTGCCTGTTTGTTCTGGGAAATTGCGCCAGATTCAGCGGGTTTTGGCCTGGAGTGTTCGCCCGTGGGACGGCGTTGTTCGCGGTCGCACAGTGCGATAGGATTGCCGGCCTCTCCTCGGCCTGCCGGATCCATAAGGAGGCTGTTATGCGGCGATTCCTTCTGTGTGTATCGGCGTTGGTTGTCCTGGGAACTGGCGTGCTCGCTCAAAAGGTTGCGACTGTTGAGGAATACGCGCAGCTCATGAAGGCGAATGCTCAGGCCGTCGGCGGTGCGAACAAGGCCATTGGTTCAGCGGCTTACGCAGACGCGAGGATGAACGTCGCGATCCTGCGCAAGAACTATACGGCGCTCGAGGGGTTCTGGAGGGACAAGAAGAAAGACGATGCCGTCGCGATCGTCAAGGACGGTCTGACGAGACTCGATGCGCTCGACAAGACGCTCTCGGCGCCGGCCGTCGATCAAATGGCAGCACAGGCAGCGGCCAAGGAGTTCGGTGGTGCCACGTGCGGCGCATGCCACAAGCTCTATCGCGAAGGCGATGCGCAGTCGGGATTCAAGTTCAAACCGGGGGTGATCTAGCAGTTCAGGGTTCCGGGTTCACAGTTCAGGGTTCGGGTTCAAGGTTCGTGTTCAGGGTTCGGGTTCAAGGTTCAGGGTTCGATGTTCCAGGTTCCGGGACGTTGAACTCTGAACACCGAACTCTGAACACCGAACCGTGAACATCGAACCACGAACCTGAACGTCGAACACGAACCTTGAACCCTGAACCTGGAACCGTGAACTGTTTTATTGATTGCGTAACGCCTCGATCGGATTCACCGCAGTCGCGCGGCGGATGGGCAATGCGCCGGCGGCCGCAGCCACCATTCCCACCAGCAGGACCGCGCCGCCGACGACCGCTGCGTCGTAGCCCTGAACGCCGAAGAAGAGCGCTTCCCCAAGCCGCCCGAGGCCAAAGGCGAGCGCGGCCCCGGCGGCACCCCCGATCAGCGTCATGCGGACGACTTGCGTTAACACCAGCGAGCGTACGTCCCGAGGCTGCGCCCCAAGTGCCATGCGAATCCCGATTTCCCGCAGTCGTTGTGTGACACCGTAGGAGAGCACGGCATACAACCCAATCGCCGCGAGCAGCGTGGCTGTGGCGGCAAACGACGACGACAGTGTGCCGAGCACTCGCTGCGGAGTGGTGTTGTCCCAGATCTGATCGTCCATCGATCGCAGGTTGACGAGCGGCAGGTTCGCATCGTGTCTCTTGACGAGAGACGGAATTGCCGCGAGCAGCGCGCCCGTATCCGACGTGGTTCGGACGTAGAAGGTCAGTGGCCCCACGGTGGCTTGTCGATCGGGAGCGTCAGGCTGTCGATGCGCCATCACGAGCTGCGGCGGCGCGGGTTCTCGCGCATCGCTGTACTTCGCATCGCGTACCAATCCGACGATCTCGATGTCGAGCGGCCGGTTGCCGCCCGCTCCCATGGCCAGGCGTTTTCCGAGCACGTTGGCGCCGAGATTGAACTTCCGTCCAAAAGCCTCGTTGACGACCGCCACACGCGGTGCGCCTTCGACGTCCGCAGCGGTGAACTCGCGCCCGGCGATCATCGGGATGCCCATCGTGCGGAAGTAGTCGAACCCGACGCGTGCAACGGAGACGGCCGTGTCGGCGTCGGGACCGGCTTCGAATCCCTCGACCGTGATGTTGTTCTGCCAGTTGCTGTTCGAAAGCAGCGGGACAGTTGATGTCGTGACCGAAACGACACCAGGCACGCCTTCCAGATCCTCTTCGACGCGATCGAAGAACGACTGCGCCCGTTCCCGCGTGTAGCCATTGAGGTAGGGCGACAAGCGGAAGGTGACCAGGCCCTCGCGCTGGATCCCGAGCTCCGTGCGCGCGAGGTTGACGAGGCTGACGACAAACAAGCCAGCGGTTGCGAGCAATGCCGTGGCGAGCGCCACCTGCGACGTCGCGAGCGACGCCCGGAACCGGTTTGCCGCACGCGAACCTGCCATGCGTGTGGACGACGCCTGCAGTCCGGCGCCGGCGGAACGCACCCCGTGCACGGCGGGGAAGAGCCCGAACACGACGCTCGTGGCGATTCCGAGAGCCAGGGCAAACGACAGGACAGTTACATCGATCTCGAACGCGAGCATCGTCATGTCCTCTGCCGGCATCGTTGCCGCCAGGGCGCTCAGCGTCATGCGCGCGACCATCAGCGCACCCGCCGCGCCAAATACGCCGAGCACGACCGACTCGACCAGCAGCAGGCGTATCAACCGCGTAGCCGACGCGCCCAGTGACAGCCGCACAGACATCTCGGTCGATCGATCAGCCACACGAGCCAGCAGGAGATTGGCGACATTGGCGCAGGCGATGGCAAGAACGAACCCGGTGATCGTGAACATGAGAAGCAGGATCACGCGAGTCTCGCCGCGGTTTGCGTCACGACCGTGAGAGCCGTCCCGTAGAAAGAGGCGCCGCTGCTGGAACTGCTCACGGTCTCGATCCCCCATGCCACTGCGCAGCGCCGGGAACTCGACGTCCGTGATCACCGCGGCAAACGGTACGTTGATCACGGCTTCGGCCTGGTTGCCCGAGAGGCCGGATCGAAGCCGCGCGAAGAGGTAGAGCCAGTGGTTGTTGCGTGCGGTCATCCCGTTCCATTGCGGGTCGCGAAACGCACTCGCAGCCATGGCGAGCGGCACGAAAACCTGCGGACGATCGAGCGTCGTGTTTCCGGAGAATCCCTCCGGGGCAACGCCGACAATCGTCATCGGCTCGCCGTTGACGATGAGGGTGTCGTCGATCGCCGAGGGATCGGCGCCGAACCGAGTGGTCCAGTAGCTGTGGCTGAGCACGACGACCGGATGAGCGCCTGGCACGCGATCATCGTCAGCCCCCAGTAACCGGCCCAATGCCGGACGAAGTCGCAGGGCAGGGAAGTAGTGACCAGAGACGAGCACGCCGTCGGCGTCGGCCGTCTGACCGCGGTAGGCGAGATTGGCGCGGAAATCACGATGCGCCGCGATCTCGATCGCGGTACCTGCCAGCCCTTCGATGTCGCGAAAGAGCGGGTAGCTGAATATCTCATCGATGTCCCCGGCATCACCGGTCGATCGGGACCCGGGGCGAGGTCCCGGGGACGCGACGTTGACGATCTCGCCTGGCGCTGGGACCGGCAGCCGTTTCAGAAGCAACCGATCGAACACCGAGAAGATCGCGGTGTTGACACCAATACCGAGCGCGAGTGAGAGGATCGCAACCGTGGTAACAAGTGGTCGGCTCTTCAGCGACCGGAGTGCGTAGATGAAATCGTTGATCATGACTACAGTTCAAGGTTGACGGACGGTTTACGGTTCACCGGAACGCCGAACACGAACCCTGAACCTTGCACCCTGAACGGTGAACGGTTTGGCTTCACTCCTGCCTCAGGGAGATCAGGGGGTCGATGCGCGATGCGCGACGGGCCGGAATGAGCGCGGCGCTGAGCGTGACGACCAGCAATGCAGGTACGACCATGGCGAAGAGTTCCATGCCCACACCGCTGCTCACTGGAAACGCCGCGCGCAGAAGATTGTTCATCGCGGCTGCCGCCGCCAGGCCCAATGCGAGGCCGGCAATGGACAGGACCAACCCGTGCCGCATGACCATCATCAACATACTGCCGGGACGGGCGCCAACGGCGAGCCTGATGCCGATCTCGCGGGTCCTCTGCGCGACGGCGTGAGCCACGAGCGCGTACAGCCCGATCAGGGCGAGCAGCAATCCCATGAAACCCATGCCGGCCACAATACCGACGATCACGTTGGACGAGGTCAACGCGCGGGCGCGATAGAAGTCCTCCATCGTGCGGACACCGAACATCGGCATGGCCGGATCGATACTGCGGACGACCTCGCGCATGGAAGCCGCCAGGGTGCTCGCATCGGATTGTGAATGCACCAGCAGTGTGGTGCGCGGCATTGTCGCCGGACGCTGCAGCCGGTGAAGGTAGATGTAGTCGGTGGGCCCCTCCGCCACCCAGTTGTAGTAGATGGTGGGAGTGATGCCGACGATCTCGACCCACACGTCGTTGCCATCCGCGACCCGCAGGCGCTTCCCCAGAGCGCTCTGGCCCGGCCAGAAGCGATTCGCGAATGTCGTGTTCACGACGGCGACATGCGGTGTGTCTGCCGTGTCGGTCGCCGCGAACGCGCGGCCACTGACAACCGGAAGGTCCATCGTGGCAAAGAACCCTTCATCGACGCGCGCACCCTGCACCGTGATGCTGTCGCTGCCGGCCGGGAAGCGATAGCCCTCTGGGGCGACGGTGATGATGTCGCGGGCGTCCGTGCCGAGCGGAATATCGGAGGTCAGTGCCATCGAGACGACGCCGGGAACATCGCGTGTCTTGTCGGTCAGCGTCCGGAAGAAGTCGCGCGTCCGGGCGCTGTCGTATCGAGCGAGCGCCGGGTCGAGATTCACCATCAGGAGCTGCGCGGTCCGGTAGCCTGGTCCATTGGCCACTGTCAATCTGGTGCCGCGATACAACCAGACCGAGACGGTGACGAGGACCAGCGACAGCGCCACCTGCACGCACACGAGACCGTGCCGGGTCCACAGCCGTGATCGGCGTGGCCTCGACCCCGACGCGTCTTTCAGCGTCGCGGCGAGATCGCCGCGTGTTGCGCGCCACGCGGGCAACAGGCTCGAGAGCAGCGCGCTCGCGATGGCGACGACGAGACCAACGCTCAGAACGCGTCGATCGAGCTCGAACGTGAGCGCCACGGGCAAATCCGTTGGTACTTCAATCTGACGCAGAACGATGATGCCCGCGTAAGCGAGCCCGAGGCCCGCCACGGCACCACCCACTGCCAGCAGCAAGCTCTCGCTCAGCAGCTGTCGAATGACGCGTGCTCGTCTGGCGCCCATGGCGAGCCGGAGCGCGAGCTCGCGCGCCCGTTGGGGAGCCCGGCTGGCGATCAGGCCGGCGACGTTGGCGCATGCGACCAGCAGTACGGCGACCGACAACGTCAACAGGACGGCGACGAGCAACGTGTCGGAGCTTTGTGAGGTTCGCGATCGCAGTTCGGTCTGAACGGTGAAGTCGAGGCCGCGATTGCTGTCCGGAAACTGCTTCGCCAGGGTCGCGGCGATGGCAGCCACTTCCTGGCGAGCCTGCGTCAACGTGACGCCGGGTTGCAGGCGGCCTTTCACACGGAGCAGGCGCGCATCACGGCGCTCGAGTACGTCTGCCGGTGCGCTGGTGTTGAGCGATGGAGCCATCGCCATGGGCACAAAGAAGCCGGGTCGAACATACGGATCGAGTCCCGTGAATCCTTCGGGAGCGACCCCGATGATCGTGAAGTCGATGCCCGACAGGAACACGCGTCGATCGACGATGTCCGGGTCCGCCGCAAACTGCTCCGTCCACGTTTCGTACGCGAGGACGACGACAGGGTTGCGTCCGACGACCGCGTTCTCGTCGGCACGGAACCAGCGGCCGAGTCGAGGAGTCACCCCACTCGCCTCGAGCAGGGTCTCGCTCGAGGCAACCCCGACCCTTCGTTGCGCCAGTGCATCCTTCGCAGATGCGAAGCCCACGGGCAGGAGCTGATAGGCAGCCAGGCGCTCGAAGCTGCGAGTCCCCTCGCGGACGTCGACGTAGTCCCGGTAGGACATCATCGGGTTACGAAGACCCTGGACCGGTGGCACGGCGGAGACCGTTATCACCTCGCCCGGGCGGGGAACGGAGAGTGGGCGCAACACAATGGCGTCCGCCATGCTGAACATGGCGGCATTGGCGCCTACGCCGATGGCGATGGACACGATCGCAACGCAGGTGAATCCCGGGTTCTTGCGAAGCATCCGCGCGCTGTGCTTCAGATCCTGAAAGAGTCCTGGAATCATGGCGTCACCGTAGTGTCCCGCTTCAGCCCGACCGAGTCGACCGTGTGTCAAAGGGCGTGCCGGGCAACCCCCGGTTGAATTCCGGCTGATGGCGCCTCGTGTCGTCCGGTTGCGGGACGGATCGACCGTATCCGGACGACCTTCGAAACTGCGCGGCCCTCAGTCTGCCCGCAGCGCCATGATCGGGTCAACGCGCGTCGCCCGGAACGACGGCAGCAGCGTGGCCAGTGTTGCAACGATGAGCAACAGGAACAGCACGCTGGCGAACGTCCGGAGGTCCAGGGGCGTGACACCGAAGAGCAGCGTCGCGAGCACACGCGAGATCGAGGCAGCCCCGATCAATCCGACCACGAGACCGCAGGCGGCCACGGCCAGGCCTTCGGAAAGGAAACGCTTGAGGACGAGTGTGGCCGTTGCGCCGAGTGCCATCCGGATCCCCACCTCGCGGGCCCGTTGCGCGGTCGAGTACGACATCAACCCGTAAAGACCAACTGCGGCAAGGACGATCGCGAGCAGGGCGAAGCCGGTCAGCAGAGTCGTCACCAGTCGCGGAACATCGAGGTCGCGGCTCATCACCGTCGCCATAGGCTCGAATTCGCGGAACACCATGCGCCCGTCAACCGCTTGAACCGCGTCACGCAGTTCCCGCTCGAGGTTCGGGCGGGGTGCGTCCGCTCGTATCGACCACGTCAGATCCCAGGCACGCTGTCTGCCTCGATTCGCCACGACGGTGACTGCTTGTCCCGCCGGCACGATCATCATCGGCGCCACGTCCGAGCCGATCGCCGTTAGACCTCGCGTCCAGCCAGAGCCCGACCGCGCCTTGACGTCGGCGACGACGCCGACGATCTGTCTCGGCGGATCGTTGAAGTTCTGAATGAGGCCGATGGTCTCGCCAACGACATCGAGCCGGCCGAAGTAGCTGCGTGCGAATGCTTCGTTCACGATCGCCACGGGATTCCCGCCGGCGCGGTCCGAGGCATCGAACGCTCGCCCGGCGAGCACGCGGATGTTGTACACCTCGAAGTAGTCGGTTGTGACAAATCGCCAATCGACTGCACGTGGTTCGGTGATTCGTGCGCCGGGCGGAGGTGTCAACGGAAGATTCACCGCGCGCTCAATGGGCACGGCGTTGCTCACCGAAGCGCCCACCACACCTGGAATTCGCCGGGTGCGATCGAGTCCCTGTTCAACCAGCGTTTCGAGTTGCTGTGGATCGATCGCGCCCTGGAGCGACATCCGTCCGACCACCACACCACCCGAATTGAATCCGGGATCGGTGCCGACCAGGTTTGCCATCGTTCGAATCAACAGACCCGCGCCGACCAGCAGGACGACGGCGAGGGCAATCTCGGCTCCCGCGAAGCTGCGCCGGAGCCACACGGTTCTTCGGCTCGTCGTGGTGGTCAGCCCTTCGCTGGCTGGACTGCGCAGGTCAGCGCGCAGCGATGCGAACGCTGGTGCCATGCCAAAGAAGAGGGCGCATGCGACTGAAACGCCGATCGTGAATCCCAGCACTCGCCAGTCGAGCGAGAGTGTCTCGCCAGACAGCATCTGTGAAGCCATCTGCTCCGAGACGAGGCCGACGAGCAGGCGTGTGCCGCCAATAGCGATAGCCAGTCCGGCGGCCGCGCCGATCAGCGACAGCACGATCGATTCCACGAAGACGTGTCGCAGCAGCCGTAAGCGGCTGGCGCCCAGCGCGCCGCGCAGCGCCATCTCCTGCCGGCGGCCGAGTGCACGCGTCAGGTGCAGGCTGGCCACGTTCACGCAGGCGATGAGCAGCAGGAACCCGACGGCGCCGAGCAGGATCATGAACAGGCGGCGCATGCCGAAGCCGACGTACTCGCGGTAGGGCATCCACGTCAGAAGACTGACGTACTCAGCGGAATAGCGGGGGAATTCCTGCTGGATTGATGAGCGAAGGTTGTCGATCGCGGCGCCGGCCTGTGCATGCGTCACGCCGTCTCGAAGCCGCCCGACAACCAGATAGTTGGCGCCGTTGTCGGATGTCGATGTCCGGAGCGGTGTCCAGAGATCGACTTCAGGCATCGAACGGAAGCTGTCGGGGACGACGCCAATGATGGTGTACGGAGCCTCTCCCAGGAGAACCGTCTGGCCGAGCGCGTCGGCGTTGCCGTCGAACGTGCGATGCCACAGCCGTTCACTGATGATGACCGCGTCGGCGCTCCCTGGCGTCTCGTCGGCGCGCGAGAACTCGCGGCCGAGCATCGGCGTGATCCCGTGCGTCGCGAAATACGCCGCCGACACGCGCTGATCGCGGACGTAGGTGACGAGGTTGCGTGCACTCAGATTCCATCCAGAGCCGTTGCCCTGCGCGGCGACGGAACGCATGGCAGGAACGCGATCGCGCACGAACAGAAAGAGCTGTCCTGTTGACGCGCGCGGCGACGGCGTGGTCAGGACGACGAGTTCTTCAGGATTGGGATAGGGAAGCGGCTTGAATAAGGCGGCGTTGACGATCGCGAAAATGGCCGACGTGGCGCCGATGCCGAGCGCCAGCGTCGCGACAGCGGTCACTGCGAAGGTGGGACTTCTGCGCAGCGACCGTATCGCGTAGCGGAGGTCGGGCATCTAGTGCGTCGCGGTCGCCATCGATTCCTCGACGACGCGACCGTCGAAGAGGTGGATGGTGCGCTCGGCGTGCGATGCGTAGCGCGCGTCGTGCGTCACCATGCAGATGGTGGCGCCGCTCGAGTGCAGTTCCTTGAGCAGATCCATGACCGCTTCGCCGTTCTTCGAGTCGAGGTTACCCGTTGGCTCGTCCGCCAGCAGAATCGAGGGCTCGCCGCACACGGCGCGTGCCACGGCGACACGCTGCTGCTGGCCGCCCGACAGCTGGCTGGGCAGGTGCTTCGCACGGTGCGCCATGCCGACGCGTTCGAGCGCCGCCGTCACGCGCTGCTTCCGTTCAGCCGCGCGCATGCCGCGGTAGGTGAGGGGCAGCTCGACGTTTTCATACACGGTGAGGTCGCCAATCAGGTTGAAGCTCTGAAAGATGAAGCCGACCTCGCGATTGCGAACGCGTGCGCGCTCCGACAACGACAAGGCGGTCGCCGGCCGGCTGTTCAGGACGTACGAACCCTCGGTCGGTGTATCGAGCAGCCCCAGGATCGACAGCAACGTTGACTTGCCGCAGCCTGAGGGTCCCGCAATCGACACATACTCGCCCTTGCTGATCTCGATGTTGATGTTGTCGAGTGCGTGCGTTTCGACCTCGTCCGTGTAGAAGACCTTGCGGACGCTTTCCAGCTTAATCAGCGGCTCACTCATTGATGATCCTTCTCGTGTTGGAATCGTTAACGCAGTCGCACCCTGTCGTACTGGTCCCACGCCGACATATCGGAGAGCACCACCGTATCGCCTTCGTTCAATCCCGACTTCACCTCGATGGCGTTCACGGAACTCTTGCCCAGGGCAACCTGAACCCGGGACGCATCCCCGGACGTGTTGGTGACCTTGAACAGACCCACCGTGCTGTCGTCCTGACCCAGGGACGGACGGCCCACATAGAGGATGTTGTCCAGCCGTTCGAGCTGGACTGTCCCGTCCACACTCAGGTCCGGCACGGCCCCCCGGGTGAGTTCGCCCGTCAATTGGACGTCAATCGTGACCGTTCCGTTCGCTGCCGCCGGATCTTTTCTGCTGACTTTTCCCTCGATGATGCCGCTTCGCGTGTCGATTTCCGCAAACTGCCCGATCTCGATGTCCTTGGCCTGGGTCTCCGCAATCTTCAGTTCCGCCTTGAGACGGCTTGGGTCGGCCACGCGGGCCAGATTCTGTCCCGGGCCGACCTGCTGGCCGACTTCTACGGCCAGGAGCTGCAGCACCCCCGAGAAACCGGGCGTGACTTTGAGCGACTCGAGGCGGCTGTTCTGCAGATTGGACACGGCGCGCGCCTGATCGACAGCGGCTTGCTGCACCTTGAGGCGTCCTTCGAGCGATTGCCGCGTCGCGGCCAGCCGCTGAACCTCGAACGCCGATCGCTTCTTGAGGGTTTCGGCGGTCAGTGCCGACCTGCGCCGGGTGATGTCTGAAATCAGTTCTTCCTTCGCCAGTGCCTCATCGGCCTCGGCCTGCATCCGCGCAGTTTCGTACTCTGCCTGGATGGCGGCGGTCTGCGATTCCTGTGTCAGCAACTCGTTTTGGAGCTGAACGCGGAGATTTTCGAGCGCGGCTTCCGCGGAATGGAGCGCGAGGCGCGCGTTGAGCGCCTCCTGCTCGACCTGCGGGTTGGTGAGCTCGAGGATGACGGTATTGGCTTCAACCTGCGCACCGGGCCGGAGGACGATGCGTTCCACACGCCCATCGGTCCGCGAGGGCAGCCAACGTGTATCTTCCGGCACCAGGGTGCCGAGGCCGCGATGCTGGCGGATGATCGAGCCCCGCTTGACCGTGTCGGTCAGGACGGTCGCCCTCTCGACGGTGGGAGCGGCCGGTTCCATTCGCGCGAGCGCGATCGACACGCCGATAACAACGAGCACTCCCACGGCAGCGTAGAGCGCGTGCCTCAGCTTCTTGCGCTTCAGAATTGCGGGGTCGCGGACAATGTCTGGCATCTAATCGTTCCAGGTTCTGGGCTTCCGCCTCCACCGGAGGCTTCGGCGAAATCGCGCCGGAGCGTCCGCGCAAAGGCGGGCCACGTTGTGTTGGTCAAAGCGTATGCCACGATGGGCTCTGCGTTAAGTACTTTGTTCATACGTGGTTGCCTGCGATCCAGGTTCCCCGCAAGCTCATCGTCTGTCCGCTTCTGGGACTCCCTGTTCGCTTTTGCACGGCTCATTCGATCGCTGCCACAACCGCGGTCGCATCGTCCTGAAGGCTGCCACCGGCAAACGCCCCAACATCGCTGAACAACGCGTCGACCATCGACTGGGCACCCAGATGGCGACACCGTTCGAGCGTTTGCAGCAGTCCCGAGTCGTCGAACTCGTCGCCGTTGGCTGACCGCGCCTCGGTGATGCCGTCGGTGTAGAGCACAAGACGATCGCCGGGCTCGAGCGTCACCCGGCTTTCGTCGAACGTACCCTCGTCGAAGATTCCCGTGACGGTGCCGCCAATCGTCAACCGCTCGCAGGATCCGTTCTTCCGGAGTACCAACGGCGGATTGTGACCGGCATTCGTGTAGGTCAGCACTCGTGTCGTCGAGTCGTAGAGCGCATAAAACAATGTGACGAACCTGCGCAGGTCCTTTTGGCGGCAGAGTGCGCGGTTGACGCTGGTCACCACATCGCGGGGCGACCGTTCGGACGCGGCGAACGCTCGCAGCGATGCCAGCAGGTTCGACATGAGGAGCGCAGCCGGCAAGCCCTTGCCGCACACGTCGGCGATCGAGATCGCCAGATGGGTTTCGGTGAGACGAAGCGCATCGTAACAGTCGCCTCCGAAGGCGAGCGCCGGTTCCCACCGGGCGGCCAGGCCCACACCCGACATCGACGGGAGAGTGGCGGGCAGAAGCGCGCGTTGAATGGCTTTGGCGTCAGCCTGTTCATTGGCGGCCAGCTTGTCCGATTGCCGCAGCGCGTGTCCTTCCTCGATCTCGCGGCACACGGTTTCGGTGAGCGTATGGTTGTCCCACGGTTTGTGGACGAACGTACGCGCGCCACGTCGCATCGCTTCGACGGCCGTGTCGATGCTGCCCCAGCCAGTCATGACGATGACCGGCAGCAGGCGATCGCGCTTGTGAATCTCGGTGAGGAGGTCGAGGCCTTCACGGCCAGAGGTCGTATCGCGCGCGTAATTGAGGTCCATCAGCACGAGGTCGTAGGTTTGCGAGTCCAGCCGATGACGAACCTCCTGCACGGATGTCGCGGGATCGACTTCGAGCCCGGCGCCGCGGAGCAGCATGCGCAAAGCCGCGACGACGTCCTGCTGGTCGTCTGCAACGAGAACCCGTGGATGCGAAGAGGCGAGCATGATACGGGCGTCTCTCAATCGGCGTGCCAGTCCCCGTACCTCCTGAATCGCCAGAAGTTGGCTCAGGGTCGCGTTCGATCCGCAGTCTCTGGTCGTGCGCTGATGGACGACGGCGTCCCACGACCGGACAGGCGCTGAGCGGCAGGCAACCGCGATTCGATGCAAATTCACGGCGCCGCTCGATGTCCTGTTGATGGTCTACACATGGCACAGGAACTGCTCATGTTGATTGGCTACAGGGAGCTGTCATGAGCCCGCCATCTGCTGAAGTTCCGTACGGTGCGCTTGATTTGATGGTGCTGAAGACGCTGGACACGATGGGGCCGCAGCACGGGTATGGGATCGCGCGGCGCATCGAGCAGATGGCGGAGGGGATGCTCGCGCTCAACCAGGGAACGATCTATCCGGCACTCCTTCGGCTCGAACAGAAAGGCTGGATCGAAAGCGACTGGGGCACGAGCGAGAACAACCGGCGTGCCCGCTTCTACTCGATCACTCGCGCCGGCAGGAAGCAACTCGCGATCGAAGCGGATCTGTGGGCGAAGACCGTCGCAATGATGAGCCGAATGCTCGGTGAGTCTTCGTCATGAGGCTCCGTTCAGCGCTGACGCGAATCGCGGCGTCGTTCCGGTCGCGCTCCCTCGACGCGGTGTTCGATGAAGAGGTCCGCCACCATCTCGAGTTGCTCGAGGCCGAGCATCGACGCCGCGGGTTGTCTTCCGCAGACGCGCGGCTGGCTGCGCGTCGTGACTTCGGCGGCGTCGAACAGATCAGAGAAGCCAATCGCGACAGGCGAGGCGTGAGCCTGCTGGAGCACGTCTGGCGCGACACCGCCTACGCGGGACGTGCGCTTCGCAAGAGCCCTGGCTTTACCGTTGCCGTTGTCCTCACCCTCGCGCTGGGTATTGGTGCCAACACGGCGGTCTTTACCTTGATCGACGCGATCAGCTGGCGGAATCTGCCGGTTGAGGATCCGGAGTCGTTGCTGGTGGTCGGTCGCATCCGACTGGGTCGAAGCGAGGCCGGCTTCACGTATCCGCAGGCTCACGCGCTGCGACGAGAGGCCGCCGGCGTCACGCTGGCGGCATACTCGTCAGCCACGTTTCCGGTGCTGCTGACCGCTTCGATGGCCGGAGACCTCGAGCCGCCGATCACCGGGCAGCTCATCTCCGGTGACTACTTTGATCTGCTGGGGGTCGTCCCGCGCTCCGGCCGGCTGATTGGTGTTGACGACGACCGGGTGCCCGGCGGCCATCCGGTCGTCGTGCTGAGCGACGGCTACTGGCGTCGCCGGTTTGGTCGCGATCCGGCGATCGTCGGAAAGACATTGCTGCTCTCTGGCAGACCATTCGACATCATCGGCGTGACGCCGCCTGAATTCTTCGGAGTCGAGGTTGGTTTCGCGCCAGACGTGTTCCTGCCGATGATGATGCAGGCGGCCGTGATGCCCGTCGTCGGCGACCTGATCGTCGAACCCAACGTGAATCGCACGTGGGTGCAGCTGATCGCGCGTCTCGCGCCTGGCGTCAGCCCCGGGCAGGCGTCGTCGGTGCTCGAACCGATCTACCGTCAGCACATTCCTCCTGTGCCTCCGGCCATGCGGGTGCGGGCGGGCTCCGAAGACCGAATCGTGTTCACGTCTGCCGCGGCCGGCATTTCGGATCTTCGCACGCAGTTTTCAACCTCGCTCGTCATCCTGCTCGGCATTGTCGGCATGGTTCTGCTGATTGGATGTGCGAACACAGCCAACCTGCTGCTGGCGCGCGCCGCCGCCCGCCGGCCTGAAATGGCACTGCGTCTGGCGCTCGGTGCGGGCCGTGCCCGCTTGATGCAGCAGGTGCTGATCGAGGGGCTGGCGGTCGGTGCACTGGGCGGACTCTGCGGCTTTCTGCTCGCGACTTTCCTCACACGCGCCCTGGTGCTCTATGCCTCCGCAGGGCGTACCCCGATTGCACTCGATCTCACCCCTGATCTTCGCGTGCTCGCGTTTACGGTCGCGACGTCCCTGCTGTGCACGCTGGTCTTCGTGTTCGTGCCAGCCATCCGTGCGGTGAGAGTCGATGTGGTCACGGCGATTCGTACCATCAACCGAACGGCCCGCGGACTGGCAGGGTTGAGACCCGGCAGACTTCTGGTCGTCACGCAGGTGGCACTCTCGCTCCTGTTGCTCGTGTCGGCCGGGCTGTTCGTCCGGACTCTGGTCAACCTCACGACAGCCGATCATGACGTCGCTCGCGATCGCGTGCTCGTGGTTCGTGTCGAGCCGCGCGGCAGCAATCAGCGCGGTGTCCCGGGCACGCCCGAGCGACTCGATCGCATCTACACCGGGCTGATGACGCGCGTCGGAAACCTGCCTGGCGTCCGCTCGGTCAGCATGGGCAACGTCTCCCCAGGCAAGCCCGAGTCGGGCGCCGAGAGGGCGATCGTGCCGGGGGGCACGATCAGAATGGACGACCCCCGTTCCCGCAATCGGCCGACCGCGTCGGGCCAGACGATTTATCCGGGGTACTTCGCGACGCTTGGCATCCGGCTCAGGGGTCGAGATTTCACCGCGGCGGACAATCAGGCAGCGGGGGCGCCCGTGTGCATCGTCAACGACGCGTTCGTGCGAATCGCGTTCCCCGACGAAGACCCCATTGGCAAAACCTGCGCAACGGTCGGAGTGGCGGGCCGCGCTTACACGATCGTCGGTGTTGCCGACGACTCGCGCTACACCAACCCGCGAGCACCGGCACAACCCGTCATCTACACGCCGTTCTTTCAGTCCAACACCGGGCGTGGCCAGATGATTCTCTACGTCCGGCTGGATGGCGACGCCAGAGCGATCGTTTCGGCTGTGCGTGATGCGATTTGGGAGGCCGATCGCAGCGTTCCGCAGTACGAGGTGCGCACGCTGGCGGAAGAACTCGACGGCGTCGTCGTCAGGGAGCGACTGCTCGCGACCGTGTCGGCCGCATTCAGTGTGCTCGCGCTGTTGCTCACGGCGATCGGCGTGCACGGATTGCTCTCGTATCTCGTCCTGCAACGGAAGCGCGAGCTCGCGATTCGCGTCGCGCTCGGCGCGCGACGCACGGGTGTGATCGCGCTGGTGGCGCGCGAGGCGATCGTGCTCGTGGGACTGGGCGCGGTCATCGCCGTACCGCTCATGCTGGCGGGTGCAGAGCTTTTAGCTCAGTCTCTGTCCGACGTCCTCTTTGGTCTGACGGCATACGACCCGGCCACCCTGCTGGCCGCGGTGTCCGTGCTCGTTGTCGTCGGGGGAGTGGCGGCGTCGTTGCCCGCGAAGCGGGCGTCGGATGTCGATCCGATGATGGTGTTGCGAGCCGAGTAATGGCGTCCTTGCGCTGTGTCATGTCTCGTGTGCTGTCGCTGTTTCGTCGGCAGCGTGATGCTGACCTCGACGACGAGGTGCGTACCCACCTCGAGCTGCTGGCAATGGAGTACCAACGGCGAGGACTGTCGCCGGAGCAAGCACGTCATGCCGCGCGACGTGATTTCGGTGGAGTGGAGCCTATGAAAGAGCACTATCGCGACCGCCGTGGACTGCCCTGGCTCGATGACGCGAGACGCGATGCCCATCATGCGTTCCGCGCGTTGCTGCGGGCGCCGGTGTTTGCCGGTGCGGCCGTGCTGACGCTGGCTGTTGGCCTGACCGCCGTCATCGCGATCTTCGCCATCCTGAATGCGTTCATGTTCCGGCCGATGCCGGTCGACCGCCCCGAGGCGCTCGTGTCGATCGGGACTGGACCCGATCGGCACGTGGGGCTCCCGCACGGGGTCTCGTTCCTCGACTTGCAGGACTTTCGGCAGGAGCGTACGACCTTTGTCGATCTCCTCGGCTACCAGGTCGACGTCGCCGGACTCAACGTTGACAACGTCACTGAGCGCATCACGATGTACTCGGTCACTGACAACTACTTCACCCTGCTCGGTGTACAGCCCGCAATCGGACGGCTGATTCAGCCGAATGAAGGGCGCGCCCGCGGCGACGCAGCGGTGATCGTGCTGACGCACGAATACTGGCGGGCAAGGTTCGGTGGTGATTCATCGATTGTCGGTCGCGCGGTGCTGCTCAACGGCCGCCCGTTCACGGTCATCGGTGTCACGCCGCAGACGTTCGACGGAGCGCATTCACTCATCCGGCCGTCTGCGTACGTGCCGCTGTGGATGCACGATGACCTGGCTGGCAACTCCGCCGTCGGCTCGATCCTCGAAAGCCGCGAGAGCCACCAGATGTGGGTGCTCGGCCGCCTGCAGCCCGGCGTGTCGCTGACGCAGGCACGCGCGGCGCTCGACGTGAAGGCGGCGGCGTTGGCCCGCGAGTATCCGGCGACCAACCGGGGCTTTTCCTTGATCGTCATCCCCGAAACGCATGCCCGGCCGAACCCGAACATCGGCCCGTTTTTTCGAGTCGCCGCCATGGCCTTCGCGGGACTGGCGGCCTTGCTGCTGCTGATCACCAGCGCCAACGTGACCAACCTGCTGATGGCGCGAGCGGTCGCGCGCGAGCGTGAAGTGGCACTGCGAGCGGCGCTCGGTGCCGGCCGCGGCCGCCTCGTGCGACAGTTCTTGACGGAGAGCGTCCTGCTCGCGGCGCTCGCCTGGATCGTCGCGCTTCCGCTGGTTGTTCAGGTCTTGAGCCTGGTCGCGGCGGGAATCGGGTCGATCACGACGATCGCGACGATACGGCCTGATTTCAGCCTCGATGCACGCGTCCTTGGCGTGGGGCTGCTGCTGGTGCTGATCGCGGGGGTCGTGTCCGGGCTCGCACCGGCCGTCATGGCCATACGCGCCGATCTCAACGGCGCCGTCAGGACTGGCGGACGGGGAGCCGCGGGAGAAACACGGGCCATGTTTCGCAGCGCACTCGTGGTCGTTCAGGTGGCGTTATCACTGATGCTTCTAGTCAGCGGAGGATTGTTCCTCCGCAGTCTCGAACGTGCGCGTCAGATCGAGCTTGGTTTCGAGCCTGACGATCTCGTCGTTGCGTCGGTGATGCCGACTGAAAACGGGTACGACGCCGCGCAGCGTATGGATTTCTATACGAACGCGCGAAATCGGGTCCGCGCACTACCGGGTGTCGAACAAGCCGCCTGGACCGAATGGGCACCGCTTGCCACCGTCAGCGAGGGCGGGCCCGTCTGGCTGGATGGCCAGCGCCCCCGGACCGGTGAGCAGGCGCTCATGGCGGCGTCCGCATCCGTCGATGCGGACTACTTCAGCACCAGCAGAGTCACGATTCTCGAGGGACGGGCGTTCGATGATCGCGATGTGAAGACAGGAAGGCAGGTCGCGATAGTCAATCAAACGCTCGCCACGCACTTCTGGCCGAACCAGAGCGCCATCGGCCGTTCGCTGGTCTATCGCGGGCAGTTGGTCGAGGTCGTCGGCGTCGCGCAAAACGGGAAGTACTTGTTCATCTGGGAATCGCCTCGCGGAATGGTCTACAGGCCGTTCACGCAGGCGCCATCAGAACGGGCCACTCTGGTCGTGAGGGGCAGCCGCGATCCGGCGGGTCTCATCACGGACCTTCAACGAGTGTTCCGGGAGGTTGACCCCGCGATCCGCTCGTTCGACGTCCGAACGATGGATCAGCATCTCGTGAGCGAGGGTGGCGGGTTCCTCGCCTTTGAAATCGGCGCCACCCTTGCCGGCATCTTCGGTGCCGCGGGCGTGCTGCTGGCAGCCATCGGGCTCTACGGGATGGTTGCCGGACGCGTGACCCAGCGCACGCAGGAGTTCGGCGTTCGCATCGCGCTCGGCGCCGCGCGCGGCGTCATCTTGCGCGACGTGTTTGGACGCGCGCTGCAGCTCACCTCGATCGGTATCGTGGGAGGCGCGCTCCTTGCGGCCGTCGCAGCGCGTGGCTTGTCCACACTCCTGCTCGACGTCAGCCCGTTCGACCCGCTGACATACGCCCTCGTCTCGCTGCTCCTGATTGGCGTGTGTCTGCTGGCCTCGTTCATCCCCGCGCGGCGGGCCACGCGCGTTGACCCCATCGTTGCCCTGCGCGCAGAGTGAGAAGACAACCAAAAACTCGTCCCGGGTGTCTATAGTTAAGCGCTCAGGTTTCGTCGAGATCGGGGAGGGTTTGTGGAACTGCTCATCCAGGATCTGAAACACGCCTTTCGGATGTTCCGGCAGAACCGGGCTTTTACCGCGGCTGCCGTGGCCGCCCTGGCCCTCGGCATCGGCGCCAACACGGCGATCTTTTCCGTGGTCAGCGCGGTGCTCCTCAAGCCTGTCCCATTTCCGGATCCCGACAGGGTCGTGCTGTTCATGAACACGTCTCCTCAGGGTTCGGGACCGGCGTCCTCGCCAGCGAAGTTCGCCCACTGGCGGCAGCAGACGACGGTCATCCGGGACGCGACGGCGTTTCGCACCAACGTCATCAATTACACCGGAGGGCAGTTCCCCGAACAGCTCAGGGCCGGGCAGGTCAGCGCCGATTACTTCCGCCTCTTTGGCGCGCGCTTCGTCCTGGGGCGTCCGTTCTCGCCGGAAGAGGATCGGCCTGGCGGCGAGAAGGTCGTGGTGCTCAGCCACGGACTGTGGACGAGACGGTTCGCAGCGGATCCGGCGATTCTCGGCAAGACGCTCTCGCTCAGCGGTGAGCCGCATGCCGTGATTGGTGTGATCGGCCCTGAGTTCGACATCGCAGAGTTTGGTGATGCGCCCGACCTGTTCATTGCATTTCAGCTCGATCCCGATACGGTCGATCAGGGTCACTTCTTCCAGACGGCCGCGCGTCTCGGGCCGGACGTCACGCTCGAGCAGGCACAGGCGAGGCTGAAGCTCTCGGCTGACGATTACCGCGTGAAATTCCCTCAGGCGCTGCAGGCTAACAGCAGCTTCAGCGTCGAGCCACTGCAGCAGGTCTTTGTCAGGAATGCTCGTCCAACGCTGTTGATCCTGAGCGCCGCAGTGGCGTTCGTCCTGCTCATCGCCTGCGCCAACGTGGCCAACCTGCTGCTCGTTCGCGCCACCGCACGGCGGCGCGAGGTCGCCTTGCGCGCAGCGATCGGCGCCGGGCGGTCCCGGATCATCCGGCAGTTGCTCACTGAAAGCGTCGCGTTGTCGGTGATCGGCGGAGCCCTCGGTCTCGGTCTCGGCGTGCTCGGCATTCGAGCGCTTCTCTCGATCAACACCGCCGGGTTGCCACGGATTGGTGAAGCGGGGGCGCTCGTCGGCATCGACTGGCGCGTCGTCGCCTTCACCGCCGCGGTTTCGGTCGGAACGGGAATCCTGTTCGGCATCATCCCGGCGCTGCAAAGTTCCCGCACTGATCTGAACGCGTCGCTCAAGGACAGCACGGCTCAATCAGGCGCTGTCTTCCGGCACAACAAGGCGCGCTCGATTCTCGTGGTGGTCGAAGTTGCGCTCGCATTGCTGCTGCTGGTTGGCTCCGCGCTTCTCATTCGGACGCTCGTGGCGCTGCGCAACGTGAATCCCGGGTTCGACCCGGGCAGCGTGCTCACCATGCGTATGTCGCTGACAGGCCCGAAGTATCTCGAGACCGCCGGTGTCGATCAGCTGCTGCGCGATGGCGTCGAGCGCCTGCAGGCGCTCCCTGGTGTCGAACGCGCCGCGGCCACTTGCTGCGTGCCGCTCGAGGGCGGCTATGGGCTCGGGTTCAGGATCCTGGGCCGCCCGCTTCCCGACAAGGCTCCGGTTCACGGCGGCGGAGCATGGCTGACCGTATCGGCTGGATACTTCGATGTCTTCAGGATCCCGATCAAACGAGGTCGAGCGTTTACCGACCGCGACGACAGCCTGGCGCCCGCCGTGGTCATCATCAACGAAGCGATGGCCCGTCAGTTCTGGAAGGACGGCGATCCGCTGAACGACCGGATCTTGATCGGCGGCGGCATGATGAAAGAGCTGGCCACGGAGCGTGAGCGCCAGATCATCGGCATTGCCTCCGATGTGCGCGACGGCGGGTTGAACAACGATCCCCAGCCGCACATGTACGTCCCCAACGGGCAGGTGCCTGACGCGCTGAACGCGCTGAACGTCCGCATTACTCCGGTCGCATGGGTGGTTCGCACACGCGGCGAGCCCTACGGCTTCAGCACAGCCGTCCAGGAACAGTTGCGGCAGGCGAGCGGCTTGCCCGTCTCGCAGGTGCGGTCGATGGAGGACGTCGTGTCGCGATCGATCTCCCGTCAGCGGTTCAACGTGGTGCTGATGTCGGTGTTCGGCGCGTCGGCGTTGGCGCTGGCGGCGATTGGTATCTACGGGCTCATGGCGTATTCGGTTGCGCAGCGCACGCGGGAGATCGGGATTCGCATGGCCCTTGGCGCGGAGGCGAGCCAGGTGCGCAAGATGGTGATCGTCCAGGGCATGCGACTGGCGATCATCGGGGTCGTGGTGGGTGTGATCGCTGCATTCGGGCTGACGCGATTGATGGCGAGCTTCCTGTTCGGCGTCGAGGCGCGGGATCCGGCGGTGTTCGTGGTGATGCCGCTGCTCCTGACCATCGTCTCCATCGTCGCCGTGTGGTTGCCGGCGCGCCGAGCGAGCACGGTGAATCCGTTGATTGCGTTGCGATATGAATGATGTCCGGCTGAAGCCGGGCACTGCGCCTGCGGACTGTCACGGCTCCACCAGCCCCAGACGAATCGCGTAACGCACGATCCCGGCGGTCGTGTGGATATCGAGCTTTTGCATCAACCGTGTGCGATGTGATTCGGCTGTCTTGACGCTGATGTTCAGGACCGCGGCGAGCTCCTTGGTCGTCTTCTCCTCACCGATCAGTTTGAGGACCTCGCGCTCGCGCACCGTCAGCCGATCGCCGGGAAGATCCGCCTTCGACAGGAATGCCTCGACGACGACCTTCGAGACGCCTGGGCTCAGGTACAGATCACCACGATACACTTGCCGAATCGCGTGTGCGAGGTCCGTCGCCGCCTGCGACTTCAGCACATAGCCACGCGCACCCGCGCGCAGGGCCGCCAGCACGTACTGGTCATCGTCGTGACGGGTCAGGAGCACCGCCCTGGCCTTGGGCGAGCGTTGCGACAGTTGCTGCGCGGCATCGACACCGTTCATGATCGGCATGCTGATGTCCATCACGACCACGTCGGGGTTGGCCTCTGCCGTTGTCTGCACGGCTTCATAACCGTTCGAGGCTTCACCCACGACCTCGAAGCCTTCGCGATCGAGCAGGGCGCGCAGACCCTGCCGGACCATGACGTGGTCTTCGGCAATCAGGACTCTAATTCCCATCGGTGTGTTCCTCGAAGGCAACCGGTATCGAGATGATCAGTTGCGTCCCGGCGCCGCTGCTCGACTGCAGCTCTATTTCTCCTTGCAGACCTTTGAGGCGATCGCGAATTCCTCGAAGACCCAGGCCACTGGGCTCGGAGCCCTCGTTCGCGATCCCGATGCCGTTGTCGGTGATGACACACATGACTCCGTCGCGATCCCTCTCCATCGAGACGTCCAGCCGGGTTGCACGGGCGTGCCGGACCACGTTGGTGACCCCTTCGTGGATGGCGCGGTACACACACGTCACGATCTGAGTAGGGAGGTCATCCGGCACCGACGAGTGAAGGGAAACCTTCAGGCCCGAACGCGTGGCGACGCCATCCAGCAGGTGACGGACGGCCGCATTGAGCCCGAGGTCATCCAGGGCGACGGGATAGAGATCGCGCGAGAGGCTGCGCAGTTGCTGATCGAGATGATCGGCAAGCTGCATGACCTTGTCCAGTTCAGGTTTCAATCGATCAGGCAGGACGGCCGTGACCTCTGCAAGCGCAAGTTGCAGGCTGAAGAGGATCTGTCCGGCGCCATCGTGGATCAGACGTGCGGTGCGCCGCGACTGGCTCTCCAGCGCTTCGTTGAGACCCCGCAGCGCCGCGTTCGATTCGAGGAACCGGCGATAGGTCATCTCGAATGGCGACAGCGATTCCAGCAGGAACGCCATGGCATGAGTGAATGCCGGCCGGCCAGGCTCGGCCGTCAGGCTCGGCGCGTGCTCGAGCGCTGCCTCGTGCAGCGACACCAGGTCGAGCGGACCGAGGCCGTCGTGCAGAGCCTGACGCCCGAGTTCGTATGCGCCGCTCAGCGTGCGTTCCTCCGGGCGTGCGAGATACGCTTCGAGGGCCACGGCATACGCGGCCCCCAACGTCTCACGATCGAGCGGCGCCGAGATCCGTGGGCTGAGCGTCATCTGGCTGCTCCCTTGTATCGCGCGACCAGTGCCAACGCATCGTCGTGCCCCTTGCTGCCGTGCGCCAGGATCCGCTCAGCGATGACTTGCACTGACGGGCCCTGCAGCAGGCGGTCGTCGAGGTTCTCGGCGACGCCGTCTGTCGTGAATACCAGCGTGTCGCCCTCGGTGACGGGAACGACAGATACCTGGAGGCGAGGCAGCACGTCACCGACGAGGCCATTTCGCAGAAGCAGTGTCTGCGGATGCGCTGCACCCTGGCGCCAGAGCGTCCCGCACACATTGCCGACGCCGACCCACGCCATCGTGTTCGCCGGGGCGTCGAACATCGCGACGCTCATCACGACGCCGCGGCTGCCACGCAGACCGTCGTGGCACTCGTGAACGAGCCGGACCACGTCTGCCGTCTGGGCCTGCTCCAGCAACCGTACGCCGTGCCGTGCCACCGTCGCGGCGGCCAGACCGTGACCCAGACCGTCGAGCACGGCGATCAGGGTGCGATGGTCGAACGGGCGGACGCAGAACTCGTCGCCGGAATCACGATGGCCGCGTGCCGCCGCTCGCGCCGCCGCCCACTCGACGCACGCGTCACTCACGGCTGACACCATTTCGTGGCTGATACTGTCGTCCCCCGGCCGACCGTCGATTCGATCGTGAATTCGTCCATCAGCCTGCGGACCCCGGGGAGCCCCAGACCCAGGCCCCCCGATGTCGAGAAGGCATCCTGCAGCGCGCGCTCGATGTCGGCGATTCCGGGTCCTTGATCGGTTGCTACGATTGCGATTCCGCGCCGGTTGCGGCTGTTCACGGGTTCGAGGCGTATCTCTCCCGATGCGGCGTAGGACAGCACATTCCGCGCAAGCTCGGAGATCGCCGTCGCGATTCGCACGACATCAGTAGAAGAGAAGCCGAGCTCGGCCGCGAGTGCTCGCCCTTTCTGTCTCGCGATGATGATGTCGCCGTCCGATCCAATCGGCACGCGGACCTGACACGGAGGGGCCATCGATTTCACCACGCACGAGTTCTTCAGCAGGAAACGCGCCAGACTCAACCTCGCCGATTCAGCCGATCGAGGTAGGCAAGCCCCTCCTCTAGATCCAGGGCCGTGGCAACTCCTTCCAGGTGAAGGCCGAGCTGTACCATGGTGAGCGCAACCTCCGGCTGCACCCCGACCAGCACCGTCCGGGCCCCACGCAGCTTCGTCATATAGGCGATCTCGCGCAGCGTGCGCGTCGCGAACGAATCGAGGACATCCATCGCCATGACGTCGATGATCACGGCAGTCGCCCGGCTACTGACGACGCGATCGAGCAGCGCCTCGCGGAACTGGCGCATGTCCTCATCCGACAGCGCCGCCATGATGGTGGCAATCAGGAAGTGACCCTGCTTGAGGATCGGGACCATCATCGGAAGATCACCCTCAGCACACCGATCATCCGCCGCCTAGGCCATCGCGTCGGTCTGCGTGGTCGGCACGACCTTGTACCCGAGCGACTGTTCCGCCACCTCGATGCCGCCCTGAAGGTCGCCCATCGTTTTCATCTTGCCAAGATCGACGCCGATATTCACGAGCGTCTGGGCGATCTCGGGAGACAGGCCAGTCACGATCACGTCGGCGCCAAGCAGGCGTGAAGCTTCAACGGTCTGCACGAGGTGATTGGCGACGGCGGCGTCCATGGCGGCCACGCCGGTGATATCGATCACGACGACGCGAGCGCGATTGGTTCGGATGCCGCGCAGCAGCTGCTCGGTCAGCTGCCTGGCGCGGTGGGGATCGACGACCCCGATGATCGGGAGGATCAACAGCCGCTCGCGTACCTGCAGCACCGGCGTGGACAACTCCCGGATCGCCTCCTGCTGCTGGCTGATGACGCGCTCTCGTTCCTGCACGAATCCAACCGCGACGGTGTTGGCGATGCGGTTGGCGGCCGGCTCGTAGGCATCGAGCACGCGATTCAGCTTGTTCAGGTTGTTCTGATACTTCCCGAACAGCGATCGGGCCAGCACATCGCGCAGCAGCAGCACGATGCCGACGACTTCGTCGGTCTCGACACCGCGCGGGATGATGCGTTCCGACAGGCTGCGCGCATACGCCTGCAGGGCTTCGAGCGTGTCGGTCTCGAGCGCCTCGACGTAGTTGTCGTAGACCGAGGTCGCCTCGGCGAAGATCTCCTCGTTGGTCATCGCCCGCAGCAACTGTGCTTCAGTGATGCGCCGCACCCATTCCTCGCGCAGCGCCGTCCGGTTTTCGCGGAGATGCGCCACCAGTTCGCGACGGAGCTCTAACGCCGAATCAATCGGCACCGTGTGCCGGTGAGTCTGCTGCATGTCCATGTCTCCAGACCCTGCGCGCGGGTCGCCTCGACGCGCCGCTGGCATGTCCGCAGCGCCTCCGGTAGGTGCACTCATTGATGTATCAGCTCAGACCGTTGTGCCGACGGCAGCCAATCCTGCGAAGCGCCCGACCCCAGACCTGCGAGATCCAGGAGATCGCCTTCGATCAGGCGCCAGGCAGCTTGATCGCGTTGTGACTGGATATGGGCTTCTTTGATCGCGCGATCGTAGAAGGGGTCGAAATTGTCGAAGACCGTGACCTCGTGGTCATCGGCCAGCAGGGAGTCGACGAGATGGCTGCCGATGACGTCGGCGCCTCCAGTAATCAGCACATGCATACCGCTTCGCAACCGTGCGCGCCGACGAGCGCCCGCGCGACAGTCGCGCGGGCGCTGCACAATCACTGGATCACTGGAGCTCGATTCTCACGGCCGTCTTCGAAGACGTGATCGGGTTCTCCCGGTAGTGCACCGTGATCGCATTGCCCCTGTTGCCAGTGAGGCCTTGCACGTTTTCCGTGCCTCCCTGGACCTCTGTGGCGTCGGTGTACCAGAATTCGTACAAGTCGTCTGCGAACGCCACGATCAAGGCCTGCCTGTCCGGATCGACCGATCTGAGCTGCCCTGTGAGCACGAGCGAACTCTTCTCACGACCGTCCGACCGTGACGATTCAATCGCCGTTCCGTCACTGATCTGATCCGATGACCGGCGCGACGGATCGCACCCGGCTGCCAGAGGCAGGAGCAGCCAGACCATTGCCAGACGCCGGCTGCGTATTCTCATGACGTCACCTCCGATGTGAGTTCCCGATGTGCGCGGGCGCGGAGTCGGGGACATTCGACGGGAATCAGGCCGAAACCCTTTTCACGTGCCCCCGAACTCCGGCACATGGTGGTTACCTCTTGTCGCTCTTGTCGGCCTGAACTTCGATCTCCGTGGCCACGCGATTCGCGCCCTGCGAAGTGAAGTGCACGACCACCTGCTTGCCGCTCAGCGTGGCGAGCCCGGCAACACCGGCGCGATCGCCTGTAACTTTGGTCGCGTCGTTGTACGTGAACTTCTGTTCGGCGCCTTCGGTCGGCTTGATCGTCAGCATCTTCGCCTGTGCGTCAACGTCCGTCAGCTCGCCGCGGGCAATCTGCGCTGCCGGCCTCTGCTGTGATGCGGCTCCTGGCGCGGGGGCACCGGGTCTCGGCTGCGCTGGCGGCAACTGTGACGGTGGCTGTCCCGCCGGTGGCTGCTGCGCTGATGGTGGCTGCCCCGGCCGAGGCTGTTCTTGCGCGAAGCTCGCGCTGCTCACAGCCAGCGTGAAGGCGAACAGCAGGCTGAACAGCGGAACAATTCGAGTGTATGTCTTGGGCATGGGTTCAACTCCTTTGCACCTCTGGATAGCGAAGGACATGCCACGGCGAAGACCGGCGAGTTGGCCGGAAATCGGGCAGAAGTGATGCCCCCGCCAATTGGATCAGCTAGGAGCAGCTCGTGAGTGGGGAGGTAACTTGTTCCCACTTCGTTCGAGGTGGTGACTCGGCCGACCCACCACTTGAAAAACAGTCGTCCAGCGTTCACTGTAGGGAACCTGCAGGTGATATCCTGATGTCCGTTCCCAACAATCTTTCGGAAAGCAGGGCCACCACTTTTGGTCTCGAGCTCTCGTGTCGCGTGTCTGTCTCTTCGTGTCGCCGTTTGGTCGACCAGCGTCTTCGTCTTCGTAGGACTCACCGAATCGGTTGTCGCCGCTCCCGTCGCCGAGCCCGTATCGCTCGTCGAACGGATACAGGTCGTCGTCGATCGTTTGCGTGGCGAACTCGGAATCACTCATCCCGTCACCGTTGACATCCTGCCGCAAGTGGCGCTCGTCGTTTCTGTCGAAGCGCCCGGCGATCAGCGCCAGCCGTTTCAGCTGGCGATCGAGAATGCTTTCCTGGCCCGTCTGAACGACGCCGAACTCGACGCGGCGATGGCGCACGAGTTGGGACACGTCTGGTTGTTCACCCATCACCCTTACTTACAAACGGAGCGGCTCGCGAACCAGGTCGCCATGCGTGTCGTCACGCGTGAGAGTTTGGCCCGCGTGTATCACAAGCTGTGGGAACACGGTGCGACCAAAGGAGATCTCGCGACGTTCCTCGGGCCGTAGCGGCCACGACGCAGTCTTTTTCAGGTATTCCCGAAACCAACTGAGTCGACCCGGTAGCGAAGCGCAGCTTGTACGGCTCGTCACCGCTACCAAGGTGAGCGTCTGAATGCCGATCTCGGGCGCCGTTCGGATCATCTCGAGAAGGATGATCAGGCCGGGAGAGTCCCCGTGCGCCGCTTGGCAGAGCTTTACTTGCAAATGTTGCCCAGACCCGAGTAATTCCGCGGATAGCCAGTCTGCCCAGCACTGCAGCAGGAACCGGACCGTGCATCAGGCTTTTACCGCTCGGCGGAGGAGAAACCGCAATTGGCTGCGATGGCCCCGAGGTTGCACCAACCATTATCAGGGGAGTAGTCCTCGAGATGCGGGAACTACGCGTTTTGCACGAGCCAGCGCGGTCGAGTCGGCCGAGGGAAATCTGAGGTGCCGATCGTGGTTGCGAAGTCCGGCGACGATCGCGGCAGTATCCGGGATGAATTCGCTCCCGCGGTGCGCGTGCCGATCGGCTCGGACATCGACATCGTCGTGGCGCGGCAGGAGGGTCGAACGCTGGCCAAGACGATGAAGTTCACGGCCACCGACGCTGTGTTCATTGCGACGACCGTGTCGGAGTTGGCGCGTGCACTCCTGTCGCGCACCGTGCGGGGAGAGATTTGCTTCCACCAGGTGTTCAAGGGCGATCGATCGGGCATGGCGATCGTGATGCGCGTGCCCATTCCGTACGACCGCGCGCAGGATCGGCGACACGCGCTCGCATCCGATCTCGCGCTGCCGGACGTGCGCCGTCTGGTCGATGAATTCGACATCGTCGCTGATGGTCACGGCGGCTCGACGATCCGGGCAACCAAGTGGTGCCGACGGCGATAGGGAGGCGAGAGGGTCCGATGCTCAATCGTGTGCTGATTGCCGACGATCATGCGCTGGTACGAGAGGGGATCGGCATCCTGATCGCGCGCGGCGGCTACACTGTCGTCGCCGAGGCCTCGAATGGTCAGGAGGCGCTGGCGCACGCATCGAGCCACCAGCCCGACATGGCGGTGCTCGATATGAGCATGCCGATCATGAACGGCCTCGAGACCGCACTCGAGATGCGCCGGCTGTCTCCACGAACGCGGTCCATCGTCCTGTCCCGCCATGACGGCGTGGACTACGTGCTGGCCGCCATGCGTGCCGGCATCCGCGGCTACGTCCTGAAGTCGCAGTCGGTGCTGGAACTATTGCAGGCCCTGAACGACGTATCGACCGGGGGCTTCTACCTCAGTCCCGCGGTGTCGAGCGTGGTGGTCGACGCGGTCCGGAGCAACGCGTCGCCCGCCGACGATCCGCTGACTGCACGAGAGCGTCAGGTGCTCAAACTGATTGCCGAAGGATACTCCACCAAGGAGTGCGCCACGATCCTCGGTGTCAGTGTCAAGACAGCCGACTCGCATCGCACGCGGCTGATGCGCAAGTTGGGCATTCACGGAACCGCCGGCCTCGTTCGCTACGCGGTGCGTCACCATCTCGCCGAGGTGTAGGACGCGCTCGCCCGCGCTCAGCGAATTCATCGCTGATCCGCTTATCGCGACCAACTGAGCCTTTGCGCGCACTCGAGAGAGGGATTGCGATGTTGACAGCCGCGAGGGCGAAAACGCCCCGGCAATCGTGGTGAAGTAGTCGGCCAACCCGGAGTGGGTGGCTATCGTCCACCCCGGGGTCGCTTCTCCGCACCCATGACGAAGATCAGGGCGCCAAGGCCGGCAAGCACGATCTTCCAGGCGTCAATCCCAAAGAAAGTCACACCGCTGGCGCTCACGGCCAGTGCACAGGCGGCGACGAGGCCGATCAGGGCATTGCGCATTTGCTACCAGAACTATGAACTAAGGACGAGGAACGGGAAAGTGGGCCAGGCCCCCCAACCCGCTCGACTTTCAGGCGGTGAGGGCGCAAAATTAGGGAGGCCTACGACAGGCTGAGAACCAACACAAGCAATCGGGAGAAGCGGAATTCATGGCCGGACAGTCCGATCAGCCACCACCGTCGGGAGCGACAGCGGTTCCCGAACTCATTGAACGCTATCGATTGAGGCGTGAGGCCTGGATTGCTCAGGCAGACGAACTCGCACGATTGCGGGATGAAGTGCGTGAATCGGCTGAGCGCGAGGCGATGGAGATTGTCACCGCCGCCCGCCGCGACGTCCGCAAGGTCGTGACGGAAGCGCGGAGGGAGTTGCTCGTTCTCTCCGCCCAGGTGCAGGCCGCGCTCGGAGAGGCGACTCCAAAGACCGATCCGGCAGCGCTCCTCTACAAAGCCGGGATCACTCCGGACCTGGGTGTGAGGAACGCGCTGACCGGAGCAGGTGTCAACGCGTTTGCGTCTGAAGATGCCGTCAATGAAATTCTCAACGAGGTTCAGGATGACATGATGGCCCTTGCGGAGGATGCGCGCGCGCTTCCTCTGCAGATCGTCCCTCCGCGCCAGATTGCGGCGCCCGCTTCGCCAGCGCCGGTGCCTGAAACGATTGCTCCGCCTCCGATGCGCGTTGTGCCGCCGACCGCGCCGGTGTCGTCCATTACACCTCCGTCATCGATCGCGACACCTCCGTCATCGATCGCGCCGCCGTCGTCTCCTACGCCTCCGCCGTCGATCGCACGGCAGTCATCGATCGCTCCTCAACCGTCGATCGCGCCGCAACCGCCATTAAATATCCCGGAGATTACGTTCCCGCCCGAACCGGAACGTGACGACATTCCCAGTCTCAGTGAATCGGCGTCCAAGGTACTCCTGTCGTCGCCCTTCCCAAGTGATGCAGTCCCGGTTCAGTACGACAAGCGCTTCCGTACCTTGATTGCGCTGTTCGTGGGAATCGGGGCAACAGTTGCCGGAATTTCCATCTGGTGGCTGTCGAGTGGGAATTCGAGCAGCGAATCGGCGGCCGCCGCGGCGCCGGCTCCAAGCGAAGCGTCTGCGCCGGCGAACAAGGCCTCGACACCGGGAGGATCCACCTCCACGGCGAATCTGTCGGTCGTTGCCGAAGCCGTGCGCGACGTGTGGATCCGCACGACCATCGACGGTCGTACCGACGATGGCCGTACTCTGGCCGCTGGTGAGAGCGTCGATATCTCGGCGGAGCAGAGTATTTCGCTGCGTGCCGGCGATGCAGGCGCTGTGATGGTGTCCCTGAACAACGGTGAGAAACGCCCGCTCGGTCGCGACGGTCAGGTCATCACACGAGAATTTGTCGTTGAGCGTGCATCTGAACCTGAACCTGTGCGTGCTCCCGCGCCTGAGTCCGTTCCCCGACCTCAGCCCGCTCCAGCTGCGCCTCCGGCCTCTCCTCCGGCGCGCACGCTGCCGCCTGTCGCTTCGGCAGCTCCCGCAGTGGCGCCCCGGGTTGTGACGCCGCCCCCGGCGCCTTCGCCGACGGGCAATGTCGCTGCGCTGAATCCTCCGATACCACCAGCGTCGGCTGCTCCGGCACCGGCCCCGCCACCTGGGCCAACCGCGGGTCAGCAGACGAGCAATACGTCGCAGGTCGCCATTCCCCAGGGTGTCGCCAATCAGCTCAGTGCGCCCGCTGCTCCGTTAGCGGCGCCTGCTGCCGCCGTGCCGACTCCGACTTCTCCGGCCACTGTTGTCGTGGCCGTCGCGCGTCAGTGGCTCGACGCGTACCATCGTCAGGATCGAGCCGCGATGGCGGCATTGTCGACGGAGAATCTTCTCCTGGCCGACGAGCGGCGCGCCGATGAGCGGTTTCCCTCTGGCCTTGGTGACGTCACGCGCACGCTCGATCGCGTCAGCGTCCAGATCGCTGCTGATACCGCGGTGCTGACTGCCGTCATGATGGAGCAGTCGACCTCCGTGCCTTCGTCACCTCACGTATCGCCCATTTCCCAGGTATGGGTCCTGGGCGCGGGGCAATGGAAGGTCCGGCAGGCGCGCTTCGTCAGCGAGGCCAGACTGAATCAGGTATTCAAATAGCCTTACCACCTGAGGCGTTCGGCCGTACGACGCGGCCGTATAATCGTCCTGAACGGTGTCTTCTCTCGACGATCAAATCCGCTCGGTGCTCGATCGCATCCGCGTGACGTTGAGCGGGCAGCTCGAAGCGGACCTGACAGCCTCCACCGCCGACATCCTTCGCGCGGTTGCCGATGAGCAAAGGCAAGCCATCACCGATGCTGAAGAACGCGTCGCAGGCGAAGCACGACTCGATACAGAGCAGCGGATTGCCGTGGTTCGTTCCGACTTCGATCGTGAACGAGAACTTCTCCAAGACGGGGCAACGGCCGAGATTGAAGGTCTCGAGCGCACGCTGGGTGACGTGCGCGATGAGCTGGAGGTGGCACGTCGCAGCCTGGACGAGGTGCAGAACGCTCGGGATGAGCTTGGGCGCGAGCTCGAACAGGTGAAACGGAACGCCGAGGACAGTCGAAATCAGGTAGAGGGTCTTCGGATTCGATTGGAGCAGTCCTCGAGATTGAGCTCGGCGTTCCGCACGCTCAACGAAGCAACCTCATTGGGGGACATCCTCGATCGGCTGGCACAGGCCGCCTGTCAGGAAACCGGACGCACGGCTGTGTTTCTTGTGAAGGGCGGCAAGCTTCGTGGCTGGCGCGCCTTTGGCTTCGAGGGATCCGACGCGATCGTCGGGGCGGAATTCGATTCGCAGGCATCAGATGTCGTAGGAGAGGCCGTTCGATTGGGAACGGGTCAGCGGCATCGAAACAGCCACGCGTCCGACTTGCCGGCATTCGTGACGGCTGAGGCGTACCGCGATGCTGTTGCGCTGCCGGTACACGTCGGTGGATCGGTTATTGCCGTGCTGTATGCCGATACGGCGAGGGCCGATACACCGGAAGAACCTGAATGGCTGGAGAAGGTGGACGCGCTGGCGAGGCACGCCGGCCGGGTACTCGAGGCGATGACCGTCAATCAGGCGGCAGCGCTCTGGGCACCACGCGCCGGGATGAGACCCTCATCTCACGGTGGCGGCGAAAGGTTGTCGGTTCGCAGGGAATGAAGAAGTCCGGTTTGCTCCTCCTCGCGCTGCTCGCTGGATCGATTCCGTACGTCGTGGCACAGCAGCCGATCGAGGTGCCTGCCCTTGCTCCACCTGCGCCATCCGGGTTGGTGGCCACCGATCACCTGCCGCTGCCGAAGGACGTCTCACAGTATTGGTTCGTCCCAGCCAAGACGACTGACGCGCGCTTCGCAACCATCGGGCGCGGCGTCAAAGCCATCACTGATGGCGAGTTCGCCGCGGGGCTCGGCCTGGTTGCGCGGCCGGACCTCGCCGAGACACGCCTGGCCGACTACGCGAAGTACTACCAGGCGATTGCGCTGCAGGGCCTGTCCCGCCTTTCCGAAGCCGACGCCGTTCTGACCAAGTTGTCGGCGAGCCCGATGGAGGGACAACTGGGCGACGCCGTCAAGATGAAACTTGCCGAAGTGATGCTCGCACGGCAGGACGCCGCACGCGCGGAACAGTTCCTGCGCGGCTTCACGGCGGCATCGAAAAGTCCATCCGAAGATGCCTTGATGTTGCTGGGCGAAGCAGAGGAATCGGTAAATCACCGCGACCATGCCATCGAGGCGTATCGAAAGGTGTACTACGGGCTGCCGCTCGGAGGACGTGCTGCCGATGCGAAGACGGGGCTCGACCGGCTGCAGATGCCGGTTGGAGTCGCGGGCGCGCCGATCGTTGATGAACTGTCACGCGCCGAACGCTTGTTCGCAGGAGGGCGGTGGGCAGAAGCCAAGGTCGCCTTCGAGTTCCTGATCGGCCTGGTCCCCGCATCCGATCGCGATCTGGTGTCGCTGCATCTCGCACAAGCGGACTTTCGCCTCGGGCGTCATCGTGCAGCTCGTGACAGGCTGAAGACACATCTCGGTGACGCACCGGCTGATGCCGAGGCCAGGTACTACTATCTGAGCGCGACACGCGGACTCGGAGATCGGGCGAGCTACGTACGTCTCTCTCGCGAACTCGTCCGCGACTACCCGGACTCGCCATGGGCCGCCGAGGCACTCGACGATCTCGCGTCCTATTACGTCATCGACGACCAGGACGACGAAGCCGACCGCGTCTTCCGTCAGCTGCTCGATCGTTTCCCGCGGCATCGATACTCGGAACGCGCCGCATGGAAGGTCGGGTGGGAAGCGTATCGAAGCGAGAAGTTCGCCGAGACCGTTCGGGTATTCGAGTCGGCCGCCGCGACCTTCCCACGTGCCGACTATCGTCCCGCCTGGATCTACTGGTCGGGTCGAGCCCGCGATCGGATGGGCGATGCGGCCGGAGCCGCGGCCCGCTACCGGCTTGCCGTCGTCGACTACGGCAACTCGTACTATGGCCGGCTCGCATCCCGGCTTCTGGAGTCGCGTCGTGATGCGACCGTTCCGCCCAGCTCCGTCCGCCCGGTCGCTTCTCCTGCTGTGGCCGCTGCTCCTCCGACAGAGCCGTTGATGCAGGCGCTCATGACCGCTGCACTCTACGACGATGCGCTGAAGGAAGTGCAGTTCGCGCAGCGAACATGGGGCGATTCGCCAGCGCTTCAGGCAACGTCAGCGTGGATTCGCGCTCAACAGGCGCAAGAGCTCCGCTCCCAGGAACGCTTCGCGGCGCTGCGTGGGTCCATCACCACGATGCGGCGCGCCTATCCACAGTTCCTCTCCGCGAAGGGCGGCAGCGTTCCAATCGAGGTTCTTCGCATCATCTTTCCGCTCGATTACTGGGACCTCATCGAGAAGCATGCGAAGGCGAAGAGCCTGGATCCTTACCTGTTGTCAGCGTTGATGGCGCAGGAGTCGACGTTCACGGCGGACATCCGATCGTCTGCCAATGCCCGTGGCTTGATGCAGGTGATGCCTGGTACCGGGCGGCAGTACGCGCGCAAGATGGGGATCCGGTCATTCACGACAGCTTCCCTGTCGCAACCTGAAACCAACGTGCGGATTGGCACGCAGTACTTCAAGGATCTGATGGACCGCTTCGGCGGGATTCACTACGCGCTTGCCAGCTACAACGCCGGCGACTCGCGCGTGGCTGAATGGATCAAGGAATCTCCCGGTCTGGCGCCTGACGAGTTCATCGACAGCATTCCATTTCCCGAGACTCAGAATTACGTGAAGCGGATCCTCGGGACGACCGAAGACTACCGGCGTCTCTACGGAACCGGCCTGCTCACTCCCAATCGGCGGCCGCTCACCGATTGATGGCTGATCGGCTCGAGCTGACGAGTCATGCCGAGGCGACTCACTTCTGGTTCCGAGGATTCCGCGCGTTCATCGCGCCTGTCATTCGCGACCTGAGCAAGGGTAGACGCGATCTCCGGATCATCGATTGCGGGTGTGGCACCGGGCACAATATCCGCCTTCTCCTGGAACCCTATGGTCGTTGCGTGGGCTTCGATCTCGATCAGGGCGGCGTTGCCATGTCGCGTGCATTGGGAGCGCACGTCGTTCGCGCTGACGCCGCGCATGTGCCGTTTGCGTCCGAGAGCTTCGACATCGCCACGTCCTTCGACGTCATGCAGTGTCTCGAACCAGATGCCGCCGTGGTTCGTGAGATGGCGCGGCTGGTTCGTCCCGGTGGAGCAGTCGTTGTGACCATGGCCGCGCTCGAGGTGCTGCGAGGTGATCACTCCGAGTCGTGGCAGGAGGTGAGGCGCTATACGCCGGCTGCCGCGAGGGCGTTGTTTGTTCAGGCCGGCCTGCGTGTCGAGCGAATCTCGTTCCTGTTCGGCTCGCTGTTTCCACTGATGCTGCCGGTCAGGCTCGTGCAGCGCGTGCTGCGGCCATTCCGAGCGCATCGTGCCGACACCGACATCGCGGTTCCGTCGATGCCGATTAACGGGCTGCTCACGGCTCTGGTGATGGCGGAAGCGAGAGTCGCCGGCCGTTTCTCGTTGCCGGTTGGCAGCTCGCTGCTGGTGGTGGGGAAGAAGCCGGGCCTCTAGAAGCGCACGAGCCCGCCGAAGTAGAACCCCTTCATCGACAGGTCCCCCTCGTCTTCATCGATCGAGTACTCCGAGGTCAGCGATCGATAGCCGAACTGAGCACCGACATGACGGCCGAAGTTGAGCGTGCCATAGATGTCGAAGTCCTGCATCTTGGCCTCGATGTCTTCGTCGGTGATCCGGTCAGCCAGTGTCTTCACCACGCCGAACAGCTTGAAGCCTGTGTACTCGGCCGTGATCGCGAAGGTCCGGTGCGGATAGACACGCGCGATAACACCGAGGTTGATGATGGGTGCCGTGACATCGGTTGCCTCTGTCCCGAAGCCCGGTGCGCTGAGATCGGCGATGAGATGATTTTGCTTGAGCTCGGTGATCATCCCGATGACACCACGATCGCCGGCGACGAAGTCCCATTCCCAGCCAAACCGCCAGAGATCCCACTCCAGATCTGCCGTTACCGGGATGAGGACGGGGAACGTCGCGCCGCCGAATGAAATATCGCGCTGAACGGTGGTCGTTTCGTTGTAATTGAAGTTGATGTGCGAGATTCGGAACTTGTGCTTCCGGCCCGCCTTGAGTACCGACCGAAACTCCATGAAGGTGTCGTCGGCCAACCCGAACTCGCGCACGAAATCGACGCCCGGAATCCCGGCCGACGCCAGCCCGCCAGTTTGAATCTCGATGCCTGGTGTTGGCGTCCAGAACATCAGGGCAAGTTCGACGTGGAAGTTCTCGCCAGGTGCGGGATCGGGCACGCTGAACTGCGCTTCGGCCCGAGCAGCGATCATCACGGTGAACAGAAGGGTCGCAAACAGTCGCATTGGCATTCGTCTATCTATCGGCGTGCAGTCCTGGGCGCTTTAGTGCTACCTCTGCCGCCCGAAATCGGGCAGGTATACTGCGAAAATGTCCCCCGAGCGTCGTCGCCTGGTTCGATATCTGACCCGCTACCGCCATGCGTTCATCGCCGGATTCGTGTGCGTTGTCCTCGCTACGGCGCTTTCGACCGGCGGGCCCTGGGTCCTCAAGTATGCGATCGATGACCTGAGTCAGGGGCTCACATTCGACAAGATCCAGCTCTACGGCGCGTTGTTGTTCGTGCTCGCGGCGGTGGGAGGGCTGTTCAGGTTCCTCACGCGACGCATCGTCATCGGCGCGTCACGCGACTTCGAGTACGACCTTCGAAACGATTTCTTCGCGGCCCTTCAGCGGCTGCACCTCTCGTACTTCCAGCACCATCGTACCGGCGATTTGATGTCGCGGGCGACCAGCGACCTCGGGGCCGTGCGCATGATGATCGGACCGGCCGTGATGTACACGGCGAGCACGGTGCTGACGTTCATCATCGCAATCGTCCTGATGGTGTCGATCGACCCGTGGTTGACCCTGGTCGCGCTCATACCGCTGCCGCTCGTGACCGTGGTGGTCAAGTACTTCGGCGTGGCCATTCATAACCGCTTCGAGAAGATCCAGGAGCAACTCTCGGATATCAGTGCACTGGCGCAGGAGTCGCTCGCCGGAGTGCGCGTCGTGCGTGCCTACGGGCAAGAGGCGTTTGAGGTTGCCCGGTTCCGGGCGGCGAATGAGGAGTTCGTCCGGCGCAATCGCGCGTTGATACGTCTGCAGGGATTCTACTTTCCGAGCATGGGGCTCCTGATGGGTATCGGGGCGCTGCTGGTGCTCTGGCTGGGCAGCCGGCGAGTCGTGGCCGGTCAGATGACGATCGGGGAGCTGGTCGCGTTCAATGCCTACCTGACGATGCTCGGGTGGCCGATGATTGCTTTCGGCTATGTCAGCAACCTCCTGCAGCGCGGGATGGCGTCCTGGAAACGGCTGCTCGAGGTGCTGGATGTTGTGCCTCTCGTTTCGGACGCTGAAGCCAATGCCTCGATCCGGTCCATCGAGGGAGACGTCGAGTTCCGCAATCTGACGTTCTCGTTCGGTGACGCGCTCGTGCTTCACGGCATCTCGTTCACGGCACCGAGAGGGACGACGACCGCTATCGTCGGCGCGACCGGCTCTGGCAAATCAACGCTGCTCAGCCTCCTGCCTCGACTCCACCAGCCGCCTGCCGGCACGGTCTTCATCGACGGCGTCGACGTGCGCGAGATACCACTGCACGTCCTCAGGGGAGCCATTGGGTTCGTGAATCAGGAGCCGTTCCTCTTCAGCACCACACTCGCGGAGAACGTGGCGTTCGGCGTGGGTGCAGAGCAGGGCAATCGCGACCGGATCGCCGAGGCGGCGTCGATCGCGCGTCTCGACAAGGATCTCGCGCAGTTCCCGCAGGGTTACGACACGACCGTTGGCGAACGCGGCATCACGCTCTCGGGCGGCCAGAAGCAGCGAGTGGCCATTGCCCGCGCGCTCGTCATCGATCCGAAGATTCTCGTGTTGGACGACGCGCTGTCGGCAGTGGACACGCACACCGAAGAGGAGATTCTCGAACGCCTCTCGGCGGCGAAGAGGGGGCGCACGGCAATCGTGGTCTCCCACCGGGTCTCGACGATCCGCGATGCCGATCAAATCGTCGTCCTGCACGAAGGGAGCATTGCCGAGCGCGGCACGCACGAGGAACTGATTCGACGGGACGGCCTTTACGCAGATCTGTACCGCAAGCAGTTGCTCGAGGAAGAGTTGAAGGCCTCATGATCGACGACGAAGTCCTCGGTCGTGCGTACGACGGCCGCCTCATGCGGCGGCTGCTCACATACCTGAGTCCGTACCGAGGGCAGGTCGCGTTGGCCGTGGTGGCGATCATCGGTCACTCGGCCCTCGATCTGGTACCACCGTACCTGACCAAGATCGTCATCGATCGCTACATTCCAATCGGCGATCTTGGCGGCCTTGGCGTGATCGCGGCGCTGTTCCTGATTGCCCTGATCGCCTCGTTCCTGCTCGAGTATCTGCAGACCTGGACGATGCAGTTGATCGGGCAACGGATCATGTTCGATCTGCGCATGCAGCTCGTCTCGCACCTGCATCGGCTCGATTTGAAGTTCTACGATCGAAACCCCGTGGGCCGGCTCATGACGCGGCTGACCACCGACGTCGACGTGCTCAACGAGCTCTTCACGTCCGGTGTCGTCTCGGTCTTTGGTGACGTGTTCACGCTCATCGGGATCATGGGCGTTCTAATCTGGATGGACTGGCGCCTGGCGATTGCGGCGTTCTCCGTCCTGCCTCTCATCGTCCTCGTCACTCAATGGTTCCGGGTGAACGCGCGGGAGTCGTATCGGACGGTTCGAACCTGGATTGCCCGAATCAATGCGTTCCTGCAGGAGCGCATCACGGGCATGGCGACAGTCCAGTTGTACCGGCGGGAAGCGCGCGACTACACAGCTTTCGACGAGGTCGACCGCCGGCACCGCGATGCAAACGTGCAGTCCATCTTCTACTACGCGGTGTTCTACCCGGCGATCGAGCTGGTGGGCGCACTCGCCGCATCGCTGATTCTCTGGGTTGGCGGTGCGCGCATCGTCGCCGACGGTGGAGACGTGCTGACGCTTGGATCGCTCGTGGCGTTTCTGCAGTACTCGCAGCGCTTCTTTCGGCCGATCAGCGATCTGTCCGAGAAGTTCAACATTCTTCAGGGCGCGATGGCTTCATCGGAGCGCATCTTTGGCTTGCTGGACACGCCGGTCGAGATTGGTCCCGGTGGTGAGAGCCCGAGGATCGGATCAGAGATTGAGAGAAGCAGAGCGCGAGGAACGTGGTCCGGCCCGGGCGTCATTCGCTTCGAGAATGTCAGCTTCTCGTACGTCGAGGGCGAGCCGGTCCTGAAGAACGTCTCGTTCGAGGTTCGGCCCGGGGAGCGTATCGGAATCGTCGGCGCTACCGGATCGGGCAAGACGACGCTCGTCAGTCTTCTGCTGCGCTTTTACGACGTGCAGGACGGACGGATCACCGTCGACGGTGTGGACATCCGGGCCATCGATCTCGCGGACCTGCGCTCGCTGTTCGGATTGGTCCTTCAGGACGTGCAGCTTTTTGCGGGCACCATCGCCGGCAACGTCAAGCTTGGTGAGGAGTCGATCAGCGAACGCGACGTCCGCAGCGCGCTCGATGCCGTGCATGCCTCGAGCTTCGTCGACCGGTTGCCGCATGGCGTCGACAGCGTGGTGGCCGAACGCGGGTCGACGCTGTCAGTGGGGCAGAAGCAGCTGCTCTCGTTTGCGCGCGCGCTGGCGTTCAACCCGCGGGTGCTGGTCCTCGACGAAGCCACGTCGAGCGTCGACACTGACACGGAGTTGCTGATTCGCGATGCACTCAAGGTGATGATGCGAGGGCGCACGACGATTGCCATTGCGCATCGCCTCTCCACCATCCAGGACATGGACAGGATTCTCGTGATGCACAGGGGAGAACTGCGCGAGGCAGGCACGCACCAGGAGTTGCTGGCGCTGCGCGGGATCTATCACCGGTTGTACGAGCTGCAGTTCGAGTCGACGACGGCGTAGTCCGGCTGAAGCCG